>JAGBXS010000069.1 GCA_017629175.1 Clostridia bacterium | reverse complement strand
TGCAAAGACTGCCGAGGTGGACGTACTGACCCACATTCTCTACCCCGTGCGGTACGTGGAAAAGGAGCGCCGGCACTGCTTCCCCGTAACAAGAGATGCCTTCGAGCCGGTATTCAAGGCATTGATTGAACGTGGCATCGCCCTGGAGATCAACACCGCCGCGGTGCGGAGGGGCGTGCTTGCCACTCCCGACCCCTGCCTGGATCTGCTCACCTTCTACCGAGAGATGGGCGGAGAATATCTCACCCTGGGCAGTGATGCCCATATCTCCCCCGACGTGGGTGCCCACGTGAAGGAAGCCGCCGCCCTTGCGGAACAGGCGGGGTTCCGTTATCTCACTCGTTTCCGCCAAAGAAACAAAATTATGGAGGCCATTCGATGAACATCAGAAACACCATCCTCTCCTACATGGAAAAGGATTCCCACTTGAACGCCAAGACCCTTGCGGTAATGCTGAACCTCCCCGAGGAGGAGATCGAAAAAGAGATCGCCGCCATGGAAGCAGACGGCACCATCCTCTCCTACAAGACCGTAGTGAACTGGGAGAAGACCGACCGCCGTATGGTTCGCGCCCTCATCGAGCTGAAGACTATCCCCCAGAGAGACAAGGGCTTCGACACCGTTGCGGAGCGGATCTCCACCTATCCCCAGGTGAAGAGCGTGTTCCTGATGTCCGGCGGCTTTGACCTGGCTTTGTTCGTGGAAGGGGAGACCATGCGTGACGTGGCTCTGTTCGTGGCGGAAAAGCTTGCCACCATGGAAGGCGTCACCGCCACCGCCACCCATTTCGTTTTGCAGACCTACAAGGACAACGACGTGGTCTACGAGCAGGATACCACCGATAAGAGAGGCAATAGCTGGTAATGTTTGATCCTACAACACGTTTAAACCATACCATCACGGAGATCAAGCCCTCGGGGATCCGCAAGTTCTTTGACCTGCTGGACGAAATGAAGGACGTAGTGGCCTTGACCGTTGGTCAGCCCGACTTCGTCACCCCCTGGCATATCCGCGATGCGGGGATCCGCTCCCTGGAGGAGGGACGGACCTATTATACCTCCAACAACGGACTTTTGGAGTTCCGTAAAGAAATTGCAAACTATCAATCCCGCCGTTTCTCTTTGGAATACGATCCTGCCAAAGAGATCATCGTCACCGTAGGCGGCAGCGAGGCCATCGACCTGGCTCTCCGCGCCACCGTGAACCCGGGGGACGAGGTCATCGTGCCCGAGCCCTGCTTCGTGTGCTATGCGCCCTTGGTTTCCATGGCAGGCGGTATTCCCGTGGCTCTGCCTCTCAAATGGGAGAACAATTTCAAGCTCACTCCCGAGGAATTGCGTTCCGCCCTGACGGAAAAGACCAAGGCTATCGTCCTTGCCTTCCCCAACAACCCCACCGGTGCTTGTCTCACCAAGGAGGAGCTGGAGGGCTTGGCAGAGGTGATCCGGGAAAGCGACGCTCTGGTGATCTCCGACGAGATCTACGGGGAGCTGACCTACGATTACACCCACACCTCCATTGCATCCATCGAGGGAATGCGGGAGCGTACCGTGGTGGTAGGCGGCTTCTCAAAGGCCTACGCCATGACGGGCTGGCGCTTGGGGTATACCCTTGCCCCCGATTACTTCACCAAGCAGATGGCAAAGATCCATCAATACGGCATTATGTGCGCCCCCACCACCAGCCAGTACACCGCTATCGAGGCGCTGAAGAACGGGGATGAGGACATCGAGATGATGAAGGCGGAATACCACGCCAGAAGAAATCTCATCGTCTCCCGCTTGCGGGCGTTGGGCATCGATTGCTTCATGCCCGAGGGTGCCTTCTACGTGTTCCCCTACATAGGCAAGTTCGGCCTTTCCTCCGAGGAATTCTGCGAGAAGCTGTTGTATGAAAAGCACGTTGCCATCGTGCCCGGCACAGCCTTTGGCGAAAGCGGAGAGGGCTTTGCACGCCTTTCCTACGCCTATTCCGTCCGCCATATCGAGCAGGCAATGGATCGCTTGGCGGAGTTTGTAAAAACCTTATGAGAGGGAACGCCTACGCCAAGCTGAACCTGACCCTTGCCATTACGGGCATTCGGGAGGACGGCTATCACACCCTCCACACCGTGATGCAGCAGATCTCCCTCTGCGATATCATCACCGTAGAGAAGGCAGACGGCCTCACCTTCACCTGCACCGAGCCCTCCTTAGCAGGGGAGAAAAACCTCTGCGTCAAGGGGGCGAAGGCCTTCTTTGCCCGCACGGGGATCCGGGGCGGGGCGAAGATCCACTAGGAAAAAAACCTTCCCACCGGGGCGGGCATGGGGGGCGGCAGTGCCGATTGCGCCGCCGTGCTGACCATGCTGAACACCCTGTACGGCGAGCCCTTGACCAAGGAGGAGCTTCTCTCCCTGGGGGCTACCCTGGGGGCGGACGTGCCCTTTTGCATCCGAGGGGGCAGATGCCTTTGCACCGGCATCGGGGATATCCTGACCCCGCTTCCCACCGCGGAAAAGCTGTATTTCGCCGTGGCGAAGGGGAAGGACGGGCTGTCCACCCCCGAGATGTACCGCCGTGCCGATGCGGTGCGGGACACTTGGAGCAAACCCGACAGAGAGGGGTATTACAACGATTTTGCCCCCGTGGCGGAGGCCGTGCTTCCCGAGATCGCTTATCTGCGTACCCGATTGACTGCATTGGGTGCCACCGTCGCCATGATGACGGGCAGCGGCAGTGCCGTGTTCGGCATTTTTGAGACCTTACGGCAGGCACAGTCCGCCGCAGAGATCCTGCGAGAGGAAGGCTATTTTGCCGCCTCTTGCGAAAGTCTTTAACTTTTTTGCATAATTTTTCCAAAGACCGTCCAAACTCCCCATACCAACAAAAAAGGAGCTTGTGACATGAAAAACTTTCGTCTTTGGGAACGTGTACTTATTGCCATCTGTGCCTCTGCGGTGCTGATCTTCGCCTTGGAGCTTGCCGTCCCCGCAGGGGAGGGGGAGATCTACAAAACCCTCATCCGCCTCCACGTCCTGGCCGAGTCCGACGGGGAGGAGGATCAAGCCGTGAAGCTTTTGGTGCGGGACGCCATCGTGGAAGAATGCGGGGATCTGTTTGCAGACACCCCCACCACAGAAGAAGCCCTATCCCAAATGGCATCCGCCGCCTCCCGCATGGAGGCCGTTGCCAACCGCGTGTTGGCAGAGCAGGGCGTTTCCTACACCGCCACCGCCGTCTTCGGCAGGGAGAGGTATCCCGCTTGTGAGTACGACGGTGTGACCTTTCCCGCAGGGGAGTATTATTCTCTGCGGATCCTCTTGGGGGAGGGGGAAGGGAAAAATTGGTGGTGCTGTTTGTTCCCGCCCCTTTGTATGAACGCCGCCGATGCGGAGGACAGCCTGGACTCCGTTGGTATCAGCCCCTCCGCGGGGAAGGTGTTCACCAAGAAGAAATATACCGTACGATTTAAACTATTGGAGTGGTTCTCATGCTTATTCGAGTGATCGGCCCTGCGGGGAGCGGTAAGACGACCCGCCTTTACAACCATTTGGAATATGCTTGCAACGCAGGGGCATCCTGCGTATGGATCTGCCCCGAACAGCAGACCCTGCAGTACGAGCGGGAGATCCTTGCCCGTTTGGGGGACAGAGCCAACCTTTCCGTAGAGATCTTGAATTTTGAACGCTTGCCCGAGCGGATTGCCCGTGAATACGGCGACCTTTCGGTGCTTTATCCCGACAAGGGCGCACTCTGCGCCCTTTTGTCTGTTTTGACATACGAAAACAAAAAGAACTTGGTGGAGTATTCCCGCAGCGGGGAGGACAGCGATTTTGCCGCAGGGCTTTTGGGTCTGTTCGGCAAGCTCCGCTCCGAGCGGATCACCCCCGACAAATTGGACCGGGCGGTGCAAAACGGCTCCTTCCGCGGGAAGCGGCTGGAGAACAAGGTGAAGGACATCGCATTGCTTTACCGAGCTTACGACGCATATTTTGACGAAACCCGCAGAGATATGCGGGATGCCCTCACCGTGCTGGCGGATTCTCTGGGGGAAAAGCCTTTCTTCCGTGGCAAGACCGTGTTTGTGGACGGCTACTACACCTTCACGGGGCAGGAATACGCCCTGCTTGCGGAGATCTTAAAGCAAGCCGACGCGGTCTATTGCAGCTTTACCTATGACGGGCGGGAGCTTTTTGAGGCCAACGAGGCCTGCGCAAAGAAGCTTGCCCGCTATGCAGGCGGGGTGGAGGACGTCCCCGTAGGAGAATATAAGAGAAGCCATTCCGAGGAGCTTCGCTTCCTGGAAAAATACTTATGGGACACCGCAACCCCTGCTTATCACGGCAGGGAGGGAGACGTGGAGATCCTGGCCGCAGAGCATCCCTTTGCCGAGGCGGAGGCGGTGGCCTCCAGGATCCTTTCCTTGGTGAGAGGCGGTATGCGTTACCGCGAGATCACCGTCCTTGCCCGCGGGATTCAGACTTACGGCGGGGTGCTGGATGCAGTCCTTGCAAGAAACGGCATTCCCTATTTCTTCTCAGAGAAGGAGGATCTGGCATCCCGTCCCCTGGCGGCGTTTTTGCTGGCCTCCCTGGAGCTTTTGGTCACGGACTTTTCCCTTGCCTCCGTGCGGAAATACCTAAAGAACAGCTATTGCCCCCTTTCCCCCGAGGAAAGCGACCTGCTGTTGCGTTACGGGGAAAGCTGGACCATGCGGGGGAAGGATTGGTATAGCGATACCCCCTGGACCCGTAACCCCGACGGCTATTCCGACCGTCCCATGGACGAGGAGCAGATTGCCAACCTTGCCGCCGTCAACGAAGCCCGCGAGAAGCTTGCCCCCGGCTTGCGGTTCCTGCGGGAGACCTGCAAGGGCAAGGGGCTTACCGGGCGTGCCTATCTGCAATGCCTGTATACCCACCTTTGCCAAACGAATGCCGC
>JAGBXS010000068.1 GCA_017629175.1 Clostridia bacterium | reverse complement strand
GGTTATGTATGGCTTCCATCTGATCTTCCATCCCTTTGTCGGCTTCTGGGATCTGAAGCACGAGGGCCGTGGCTCCGTTCGCGGTGCAGTGTTCTGGCTCTTGGCGTCTGCGGCTGCCTTCGTTTACAACTTCATCGGCGGCGGCTACCTGTACTACGGCGGCCAGGGTGCCGGCAACTTCGTCATCGCGGCTATGTCCATTGCGACGCCCGTGCTGTTGGTTGCTCTCGCGAACTGGTGCTTGACCACTCTGTTCGACGGTGAGGGTACCTTCAAGGATGTATTCATCTGCTGCTGTTACTCTCTGGTTCCTCTGGTAATGATTTTGTTCCCCATCACCGCAATCTCCAACGTGCTCACCACCAACGAGATGGGCATCCTCACCATGCTGACCACCATCGCATGGGTATGGGTTGGTTTGCTGGTATTCTTCGGTGTTATGGTCACCCATGACTACACCCTGGGTAAGAACTTCATCACCATCCTGGGTACCATCCTGATGGTATGCGTTATCATGTTCGTTGCCATCCTGTTCTTCGCGTTGCTCGGCAAGATCTACGCATTCGGCTACAACATCTTCTTCGAAATTTCCACCAGACTCTAAGAAAGGAGCGTATAGAACTATGTTGAAAAATATGATCAAAAGAACGCTCCTGATGGTGCTCTGCGTGGCAATGATCATTCCCGCTCTGTCCAACCTCACGGTATTTGCCGCAGAGGATGAGAAGTCCTGGGAAGATATGTGGAACGAGACCGTATACCCCGCGTATATGAGTACCGAGTTCTCCACCATTGAGGACCGTTTGGTTGCAAGAAACAACGATGCCATCTCTCCTATGACCCTGTACGCAGTGGTCAACGGCATCGCCTTCTACCTGGATTCCGTTACCGGTGAAATGGTTGCCCTCACCCTGGCCGATCCCACTCTTACCAAAGAGGCCATCGACGAGGCAGGCACCATTCCCGAGTACACCGCTTACTACTCCACCAACCCCTATAACGTTGGTTCCAGTAAGTCCGTGCAGGGAACCGACAGCTCCAACTCCGTTAAGGCAGAGCTGTATTCCCAGCTGATCATCCAGTATTCTCAGAACAATACCGACAACTCCATGAACTCCTTTACTGACGCCGCTGCCAACCAGCAGATCAACGTCAGCAATATCCGCGGCGGTGTCCGCGTTGAGTATTCCATCGGCCGTGAGCAGGTTACCTACCTGGTACCCCGTCTGATCCGCAAGGAGAAGTTCGAGGCTCTGGTTGCTCAGGTTGAGGCAAACTCTGAGCAGTCTCGTGACGCCAAGACTTTGAGAGCGTTCTACATCTACTATGATAAGGACGACCCCACCAAGGCACAGAAGACCATTCAGGAGTACCTCAAGGAATATCCCGTTCTGGAGAAATTCCCCATCTACGCTTGTGAGAAGCGTATTGCCTCCAAAGAGCTTCTCCGTATCGAGAACATCATCAAGCTCTACACCGATTATACTCTTGAGCAGATGGAGATCGACCACGCAGAAACCGAGTATACCTCCACGGAGGAAAATCCTCCGCTGTTCAAGCTGGCCATTGAGTATAAGGCTGATGAAGAGGGCGGTATCACCATCCGTCTGAACGCTGGTAACATCCGCTTCGCTTCCGATCTGTACTCTCTGTCCAACGTGACCCTGCTGCCCTACGGCGGTGCGGGTAACACCAATAACGAAGGTTATATCTTCATCCCCGACGGCTCCGGTGCCCTCATCTCCTTTGAGGACGTTGTCCAGGCAGGTAACTTCACCTCCGTGAACCCCGTTTACGGCATCGACAACGTATACCACACCGTTACCGGCGCAAACAGGGAAGTGATGCGTCTCCCCGTCTTCGGCGTTGTGGAGCACGCTACCATCGGCTCTCACGAGGAAGAGCGCCCCGTTCTTGACGCAGAAGGCAACATCACCTATCAGGTAGATCCCGAGACCGGTGAGTACATTCTGGATGAGAACGGCCAGCAGATCCCCGTTACCGAGACCGTTACCGTTCAGGACGAGCTGAAGATCGGTTACCTGGCCATCATCGAGGAGGGCGACTCCTTGGCCAAGATCGCTGTTAAGAACGGCGGCTCCCTGAATATGTTCGTCTCCGTTTACACCACCTTTAACCCCCGTCCTCAGGATACTTACGAGCTGTCCGGCGGTATCGCCAACGATGCCAACGCAACCTGGACAATGGAGTCCAAGCGTAAGTACACCGGCGACTTCAAGATCCGTCTCTTCATGCTGGAGGACACCGTTGATTATTCCGAGATGGCTAAGGTCTATCGTGAATATCTGATCAAGAAGGGCGTCCTCACCGAGCTGGAGGATGACGGCAAAGACATTCCTCTGTATCTCGAGACCCTGGGTGCCATGGAGAAGGCAGATACCTTCTTGGGCGTTCCCACCACTTCCATGGTAGCTCTTTCCAGCTTCCAGGATGACATCGACATCCTCAACGAGCTGAAGGAGCAGGGCATCACCAACGTTGCCATGAAGCTTTCCGGCTGGGTCAACGGCGGTATGTTCTCCACCGTTCCCTGCAAGATCGACATCGAGAAGGTTCTGGGCGGCGAGGAAGGCTTTAAGAAGCTTCTTGAGCATGCAAAGACCACCGGTGCTACCATCTTCCCCGAGCTTGAGTATGGTCTCCTCCACGAGATCGATAGCTTCGACGGCTTCGACATGGATGACCTGGCCATGACCGTTGACGATCGTGAGGCAGGTATGCAGGAGTATGACCCCGCATGGCAGATGTTTGTTCATACCGGCTCCGGCATCATTTCTGCTCGCAAGATGGATTACTACTACAGCAAGGGATATGAGGAATACAAGGAGTACAACGTGGGTGCGATCTCCGTTTCCTCCTTGGGTAACTACCTCAACTCTGACTTTAACGAGGATAACCCCCTCACCCGTGAAGACTCCAAGATCCTCACCAAGCGTCTTCTCAAGAAGATCAAGGAGCAGAACGGCAAGGTGCTGATCAACGGCGGTAACGCTTACGCTCTGGAATTCGCCACCGATATTCTGGAAGTTCCGTTGGAATCCTCCAACTATCGTTACGCCTGCGCATCTGTTCCCTTCATGAGCATGGTGCTCCACGGCTACAAGAACTATGCCGGCGGCGCGCTGAACCTGGCAGGTGACTATGAGGCTTCTCTGCTGAAGGCTATCGAGAACGGTGCATCTCCCTACTTCGTAGTTGCAAGCAACAACACTGCTGTATTGAAGGATTACACCTACTCCATCCTGGCGAACTACTACTCCGTTCGTTACGTGATCTGGAAGGAACAGATCGTTGAGTCTTACAACATGCTCAATGGTGCATTGAAGAGCGTGAAGAACGCTACCATCGACAAGCACGAGTTCCTTGACCGCGACCGTAAGATCGTGAAGGTAACTTACTCCAACGGTGACGTGTTCTATTTGAACTACCTCATCAAGGATTACACCGTAAGAGAAGGGAACACCCTCATCGACGTTCCCACCTATGGCTTCGTTAAGGTTTCCGCAGACGGCACTACCTACGTCTTCGACGGCACCAACTACACCCAGCAGTAAGAGGAGGTAATCGGTATGACTAAAACTAAAAAAATCACCAACTCCGTCGACACTGCTAAGCGTTCGAGCAAGGGTAAATCCCTTGCTCGCACCAAGGCCAGAAGCGGCTGGGTGTTCATCTCTCCCTTCCTGATCGGCTTCTTCCTGATCTACCTTCCCATGATCGTGGAGTCTCTCCAGTTCTCCTTCCATAAGATCAAGATCATGGGTGGCGGCGGATATCAGCTGATTCCCGTAGGCTGGGAAAACTATGAGTACGCACTCTTCAAGGATACCCAGTTCGTTAAGACCTTGGCAGGCAGTATCGGCCAGCTGATCTTCAACGTTCCCGCAATCGTTGTCTTCTCCCTGTTCGTTGCAGTGCTCCTGAACCAGAAGATGCGCGGCAGAGCGATCTTCCGTGCCGTCTTCTTCATCCCCGTTATCGTGTCCACCGGTATTATCGAGTGGATCGACCTGCAGGACCAGATGGCTGAGAACGCAGGCGAAATGAACGGCGCAGGCCCCGGCATCAGTGCCAGCACCGGCGGCGAAGAGGAGACCGGCAACGGTCTGATCAGTATGATGGACGTGCGAAACCTCTTTGGTAACATGGCCGTCGGTACCGAGCTTGTTTCCTACGTTATTGAGATCGTTAACGAGGTTTACAACATCGTTAACAAGTCCGGTGTACAGATGCTGATCTTCTTGTCCGGTCTGCAGTCTATCTCTCCCGCGATCTATGAGTCCTGTCAGATGGACGGTGCTACCGGTTGGGAAACCTTCTGGAAGATCACCTTCCCCATGATCAGCCCCATGATCCTTGTAAACGCTGTTTATACCGTTATCGACTCCTTTACCTCTCAGGATAACCAGATGATGGCCTTCATCAAGACCATCTACGAGGGCCCGGACGGTACGGTTCGAGCCACCGCCATGGCGTGGATCTACTTCTTGGTGGTTATCTTGGTGCTCTTGGTCGTTGCGGCGATCATGGGCGGCTACGTCTTCTACCAAAGACGTGATACTTAAGAAAGGGGGATATACAAATGGATTTGTCTTCTATGACCAAAAAAGAAATCCGCGCTTTGGAAAAGCAGCAGAAGAAAGAAGCTGCTATTCGCAAAATCAAATCGCAGGATAAGCTTCCTTTCTGGACCTTGTTCCGTTATAAGTATCTGACCCCTTACTATGCAGGAAAACTCGGCATCGCCATCTTCCGCTTCGTGCTGTTGTTCGGCTTGTCCTTCGTTATTCTGTATCCCTACATCTCCAAGATCTTCTTCTCCTTCATGGGCAGAGAAGACTTCGTAGACGTACGAGTTCTCTTGATCGCTAAGTATCCCACGCTGGATACCTACAAGGCGATTCTGAACGATAACCAGTACTTCCAAGCATTGATGAACTCCTCCGTGCTTTCCTTGATGTGTGCAGTGATCCAGACGGCTACCTGTACCTTGGTTGGCTACGGCTTCGCTAAGTTCAACTTCCGCTTCAAGAAGATCCTCTTCGTCCTGGTTATCTTCACCATGATCGTTCCCCACGATACCATCCAGTTGTCCCTGTTTATGAAGTTCCGTTACTTTGATATCTGGGGCTTGGGCGGTACCATTGCAAACCTCTTCGGCGGTGAATGGACCGGCTTGAACCTGTTGAACTCCGACTGGCCCTTGGCGATCCTCTCCTTCACCTGCTTGGCATTCAAGAACGGTCTGTTCATCTACATCATGCGTCAGTACTTCAACGGCGTTCCCGACGAGTTGGAAGAAGCCGCATACGTAGACGGTGCAGGTGTGTACAAGACCTTTATGAAGGTTATTATCCCCATGTCCGCTACCATGATGGTTACCATCTTCATGTTCTCCTTCGCATGGCAGTGGTCCGATATGTTCTACACCGACCTGTTCTACACCGGTCAGTCCGACATCCTGTTGCCCGATATCGTAAAAGTTCCTTCCTCTCTGGATACCGATTACGCCGCACAGACTGCTTACGAGTCTGCTGCACGTAATACCTGCGGTCTCTTGATCTTGGCTCCTCTGGTCATTCTGTACCTGTTCACTCAGCGTACCCTGATCGAAGGTGTGGAGCGTTCCGGTATCACCGGTTAATTCCAAACAAAAAGCACCGAGCTTGCCTCGGTGCTTTTTTTGCTCTTGACATTTTTCAAAAAAATGGTATACTATTAGCAGTTTTTTCAGAAATGAGGCAAGAGATACCATGAGTAAGATTACTGTCCCCGCAGGGTACCGTTCCGTGCTGAACATCTATGATACCCAAAAAGCCATCGAGACCTTAAAGCGCACCTTTGAGCAAAAGCTTTGCCTCGCTCTGAATTTGACCCGCGTTTCTGCCCCCTTGTTCGTAGACCCCGCATCGGGTATGAACGATGACCTCAGCGGCGTAGAGCGCGCCGTTGTCTTCGACATCAAGGACACCGACCGTGAGGCTGCCATCGTTCACTCCCTGGCAAAATGGAAGCGTGTTGCCCTCCGCGATTACGGCTTTTCTGCAGGGGAGGGGCTTTACACCGATATGAACGCCATCCGCCGCGACGAGGAGATGGACAACCTCCACTCCATCTATACCGACCAGTGGGACTGGGAGAAGATCATCACCCCCGAGACCCGCAATATCGAGTACCTTAAAACCGTTGTCAAGTGCATCGTGGGCGCTATCTGCGAGACTGCAGACGTGCTGAAATGCCGCTATCCCCAGCTGAACGTGGATCTTTGCAGGGAAGTGACCTTCGTGACCTCCCAGGAGCTGGAGGATCTCTATCCCGACAAGACCGGAAAAGAGCGTGAGAACCTGTTCTTAAAGGAACACAAAACCGTATTCATCATGCAGATCGGCGGTGCCCTCCGTTCCGGCAAACCCCACGACGGCAGAGCCCCCGACTACGACGATTGGACTCTCAACGGCGATATTATGTTCTGGAATGACCGTCTCGGCTGCGCTTTTGAGATTTCCTCCATGGGTATCCGCGTGGACGAAGCGGCCATGGATCGCCAGCTCAATCTTGCAAACGCCAACAGCCGCCGTGAGCTGCCCTTCCACAAGGAGCTTTTGGCAGGCAAACTGCCCCTCACCATGGGCGGCGGTATCGGCCAGTCACGTCTTTCCATGCTTCTTTTGGACAAGGCCCACATCGGCGAAGTACAAGTTTCCCTCTGGGACGAGAACACCAAGCGCGTCTGCGCCGAGAACGGTATCGTGTTGCTTTAAGGGAGTACGTTTAGGGGCGCGCCCCTAAAAACCCCGGCAGGGAAATCCTTCCCCTGCACCCCGTCGTATAGTTCCCAAAAATGACAGTTTTTGGGCAACGGATTTTCTTTGGAGATTAAAAGAACCTTTCTTCTAAAAAGAAAGGTTCTTTTGCGTTCCCTCGTAAATCCTCTCAGCCGTCTCACAGATCCAAGCGGCCTCTTTCTCATCGCAAGTCTTTAAAACCCGCTTCCCCGGTAATCCCCAAATGTCAAACCACTTAGGGCCGATCCATTGATTTCTGTCGCAATCCTCCACAAGCCCTTGCAGAATGGAAAGACACGCCCTGCGGGGCTTCATAAAGATCACCTTCATGGGGTGCTTGATGATGGCAAAGATCACTTGGGGATAGTGCGCCGTGATGTTGGTGAAGGTGATCCCGGGATGCACCACCGCAAGCCCTTCTTTCCCCTCATACAGCCCGTAAAGGGAATACATCAAAAACCGCTTTGCATTCCCGTAAGCAAGGCTGTGCTTACTGCGGGTGGAAAAATCCACGTCCTTAGGATCCGTCTTGGAGTAATTGTGGGCAATGCTCCCCACCGCCACCAAACGTCCGCCCCTTGCGTCTATATGGGACTTCAACTCCCTCGCAAGGTAATAAGGGGCTGCGAAATTGATCTGGAACACGTTATCCAGCCCCGTGTCGCATTTATGGCGAGGAATATGATAAGCACCTGCATTCAAGATAAGCCCGTCCAAAGGGGCTTTCAGGAGCTCACAGGCAGCCGCCTTCACAGAGACCATTTCTTCCAGATCCATGGGGATCCTGCGGATCTTCACGGCAGGGTAGTCCTTTTCCAATTTTCTCTGCAACGCCTCCGCCTTGCCTTGATTCCGATCTAACAAGATCAGCTCCGCCCCCAAGGACGCCAAATGCCCGCAAAGCTCCACGCCGATGCCTCCCGTGGAGCCACTCACCGCAATCACCTTCCCCGATAGGGAAGGTATATTCTTTTGTATCCAAGATTGCGTCTTCATTCTTCTTCCTTAATCCCGTGGAATGTATTCCGTGCAGCAATGGTAACCCACAGGGAACCGTTCGTCGGTGCTTTCCTCAACGATAAGCCATGTATAGCCCGGGAAAAACTCAATTCTTCCCATCAGCCCGCTTCCCTCAAAGTGAAGCACGCCGTTTTCCATGTCGCCGGTTACTTCAAGAGAGGATTCTGTCACGTCCTCCTTCATGTAGTTTTCTCTGTCCGGATCGGGGTAGAAATAAGTAAACGTGTACTTGAAATTCACCTTGACCTGTGTGCCCGTTAGCTTTTCAAAGGTCAAATAGGTACATCCATTGGCAAGCTCCTTGCCTGTGGTCTTCTCCAGCGTAGCGCTCTTGTGCCATGTCTTATCCATGGCATCGACAGTGGGGTCCTCCGTTTCCTCGAAAAGCGAGGTATATGTCAGATTGGAAACTATTCGGGTCTGCTCCGTGGTTTCAAAAGGTTCCTCGTAACGACAGTAGTCGTTGAATATTTCCATGGATTTTTCAAAGCTGATTTCCTGCGTCTTCCTGTTTTGGATAAGAAAACGGGTTCCGCTTCCATCCAGCAGAAGGGAATATACCTGGGAAAAGTCTCCCTCTTTCGTGAATCGGTATAGGCTGTATTCCAGCTCGTAGTATTCCTCCCGATCAACGTGGATCAAGCCTTCCTCGTCCAGCCAACAGGTCTCGGAATCGAATGCGGCATACAATAACTCCGGCACCTCGTTTTTCATGGTAAAGATAGCGTTGATATCATAGTCCGGGTTCAAAAGCACCAGCTCGTCCCGTCCGTCTTCGTTGAGGTCGATCTCATCGTACCCCATGCGTGATCCACCGTGATAAGTTGCATACAGAAGACGGGTGTAATATTCAAAAGAACGGTCATCCGGGAAGGAAAAGAGATTGTCGTAGCTCCCTTTTACCCACTCCAAAGTCTGAAAATCCTCCAGACAGCCGGAGATCGCTTTATAGGTTTCCAAAATCGCCTTATAGTCGGAAAAATCTGCCGCGGGCAATCCCTCGTCCGGGACAGCTTCCGCCAAAGGCAAGTGAATGCGGGGCGCCATATACTTGAAGACGTCGCCGGATCCCGGACCGAGAGCCTGATTGTGTTCCCAGTGCAGCTTGTTAAAGGTCTCTTTATCAATGCTTGTCCTTTTGCCGTCCGACAGCTTGAATCGTTCAACAATATCCTTTTCCGTCAAATCATAAACCGTGCCGTAGATCTTATCATAAACCATTTTGTCCCCATCCACACGGCAGGTGTAGTAGGTGGTTTCGGCAATTTCCTCGCCCATAACGTTCCGTGACAAAAGGAAACGATCTCTTGCGGTAAAATAGCAATGATTGTCCTTCCCATAGGCTGCTTCAAGCAAAAGGGGCTTTTCCTCCGAAAGGGTGAAGATAGCACGTACGACGGTATGTTGTGTCAAAAGGATCAGCTCAGGAACACCGTTGCTGTCAAGGTCTTTGTAACCATAGCCCAATCTCTCTGCGGCTTCTCCATCCGCACAAGCATCTACAATGCCGTAAAGAGTCTCCGCAATGGTGGCTTGACGCTCGTCCATCTCTTCGGTATTGGGGACGGTCAGCTCTTTGCCGCTATGCTTTTCGGTAAGCAGGGAAGTGTACTTAGATATAACGTCGCCGTACAGCGCCTTTTGTTCCTCGTACGTCTTTGGCGCCTCGGGCGTGTCTCCGCACCCAACCATAGAAAACAAAAGAACACCGCAGAGCAATACAGCTATAAGTCTACGCATAAAATATCCTCCTTTTTCGTCACACAAACATAATACAATAATACGCTCTATCTGTCAAGAGAGCCGCAACAATAACAGTGAGTTTCCGCTTCCAACAAAGAACAAACCCGCCGAGCAAAAGCCCGACGGGTTTGTTTGGTCGGAGTGAAAGGATTTGAACCTTCGACTTCCACGTCCCGAACGTGGCGCTCTACTAAACTGAGCCACACCTGAAATCTGTCAAGGACGTGGTGTGGCGTTAGCCATTCGGCACAAAGACCAATTTAATGTTGAAGTCTTGACATCATCGGCAATATCCCACAGATTGTCTGTGATTCGTATTTCTACATTTCGCTTCAATAGCTCACCAAATAAATCCGTGATTACATACTTTTCTTTTGGATATTGTGTTTTGATTGCAACGTAGTATCCGGCGGTACTATCCTGCAATACGAAATCCTCTGTGTGGAATTCATATAAATATAATGTTGTGTTTATTATAGTTTGATACCACCCGCTCTCGATTACGATAGCGTGTGAAATTCCGGAGGAAGCGAAAAAGCGGTTTTTATCAGCTTCGTTTGTTTGGCTTCCCACATGATAAGCAACACGCGGACAAGCTCTGGGCGTTAAAAAGTTGGGCAATCTTGCTTCATCTATCGCCCACACCAACCCGATGTTTGGGTTGAGATCCTTTCGTGTTGGTAGGCGCGGTTCAAAGACTTTGATATCGGATTCTTCACTAACATGAAATAGACGCATAATTTTTCCGCCCCTCCTATGAATCAACATTTCTAATGAAAAAAAACGGACACCAATCGTAACGAAATTGGTGTCCGATTCTGGTCGGAGTGAAAGGATTTGAACCTTCGACTTCCACGTCCCGAACGTGGCGCTCTACCAAACTGAGCCACACCCCGAAATCGCGCACCGTACTCGGCGCACGCTGTACATTATATATGAAAAAACAAACTTTGTCAAGCCTTACGGGAATTTATTTTTTGATTTTGTCCAGATAAGACTGCAAAATGATCTGCGCAGACATGGCATCGATCACCGCCCTGCGCTTACTGCTTTTGAAGTCCGTAATGTTCATATAGGTATATGCCTCCACGGTGGAAAGCCGCTCGTCAATAAACTCCAAGGGCAAGCCCGTAGCGGTCTGCAGCTTCTCCGCAAACACTCTGGTCTTCTCCGCACGGAAGGATTCGCTTCCGTTCATATTGTAGGGGAGACCGCAGATGATCATCTCGCCGCCCAATTCCGCGATCTTTGCGGCACACTTCTTCACCGCGTCGTTTACCCCCGTCACGTTCAGGGAGCACACCGCACTTGCCAGGATCTCCGTCTCGTCCGAAGCGGCAACGCCCACTCTGGCATCGCCGAAATCTATTCCGATGATCCGCATTGTTTCTTCCTCTCTTTTTTGTCAAAATATTCCGACTTGGGAAAACGCATATCTTTTTCCCATCCGGCTAAACTATGAGTGTCCGAAAGAGAAAAACTCAACCGGACAGACGGAGCAAATGATCATGGCGAAAAAACGACCGATCCGAAACGTTGTCATCAACCGACGGGATCGACAAACTTTCCCGATTCATTCCACACCGAAAAGGATCAATGACGGCTTTTACGATATGACTACAGATTTCATTGGCGAAATGTGTATGTATAGCGAAACCGATCCGCAGGGTAGCTACACGGGTGTTCCCCGTGACGACGACACCCCGATCCAGGACGCAGACGATCTGTAAAAGCAACCGATCCGAAAGAGCGTGAGCAAATTCTATTCTCCTTTTTCAAAGCATCAAGGGAATGGAATTTGCTCCCTCTTTTTTTAACCCAAAATTTCTTTGATCTTTTCCGCCAGCAGGGCAGAAACGCGGTAGGAGGTGTTCAGATTGGGATGTCCGCCGCCGCCGATCTCATCGGGCACCTGGTGCATAGACTGCACGCCCAGGAAATAAGCATCCCCATGGGTCTCGTTAAACTCCTTCACGGCTTTTTCCACCGCACCCATCTTGGTCTGATCCATCACGCCGTAGCAGTAAAGAATGGGGCAATCGGGATACGCGGCGCGTACCTCGCCCATCAAAAGCTTTGCCGCTTCGATAAATTCCTCGTCGCTCACACCGCCCCAAGCGTCGTTGGTGCCCGCGTTGATCACGGTGAGATGGGGAGTCCAAACGTCGTGATTCCATTCGCCACCCTGGCGGTTGAGCCATGCAAAGGCCTGGCGCAGGGTCATATCCTCGCGGTTACCCTCGCAGTTGGCAACGATACCCTTGCCGGAAGCGCCGGAAAGCATCACCTCTGCGTTCAGAAGATCCGCCGCCATGTAAGCGTAGGAACGGGAGGAATCCTGCTCGTAGGTCACGTAGCCTACCGTGGCGGAATTGCCCAGCACGCCGTAGCCGCAGGTGATAGAGTCACCGATGAACGCCAAGCGCAAGGGTCTTTCCTCGGGAGCCTCCAACAGCTTGGGAGCGTCGCCCATCAAGGTCAGCTGGGTGGCGTAAAGGCATTCCATACCCTCCACGATGCGCATCACCTTAACGGTGTGAACGCCCTTTTCCAGATCTTCAAAGATCACCTTTTCGGTTCCGTTTGCGATAGCAAAGCGCTGTGCCTTACCGTCCACCCAAACCCGCACATAGGGAACTGCAGGATCTGCAAAAGCACCGAAATGCAGAATGAATCCCGTGCCATAGAAGCGGAATGCAAATCCGCTGTCCGACCAAGGCATGGCAACAGAGCCGTTTTCCTCCAAATAGGTCTTGCCCAAAAGCAGGCAAGCGTTGTCTTCACCAAAGGTATGCTGAGAATAGATCATATCGTTTCCATCCTTATCTTTTCGTTATTCTCCTACATTATACAAGAACCAAACGGTTTTTGCAAGCATTCTGCCGCATTTTTCTTGACAAATTCGTCATCTCTTTGGTATACTGAAAAAAACACGAGAGGAGATCCCGCCATGGAATGCACCCTTTGTCCCCGCCACTGCATGGCGGATCGTGAAAAACATATCGGCTTCTGCGGAGCTTCCAACCTCATCAAGGTTGCCCGCGCCGCGCCCCATTTGTGGGAAGAGCCCTGCCTTTCCGGGGAACAGGGCTCGGGAACCATCTTCTTCTCCGGCTGTCAGCTGAAGTGCGTCTATTGCCAGAACCGCGCTATTTCAGACGGCGGGGCGGGGAAGAGCATCACCACGGAAGAACTGACCGCCCTCTTTTTCCGCCTCGCCTCCACCGGCGTCCATAACATCAACTTGGTCACCCCGGATCCCTACCTGCCCCAGGTAGCGGAGGCCATTCACGCCGCCAAACAGCAGGGCTTCTCCCTGCCCTTCGTCATGAACTGCAGCGGCTACGAAACGGTGGAATCTCTCCGCCTTATGGAAGGCCTTGTGGACGTCTACCTCCCCGACTTTAAGTATATGTCCCCCTTACTGGCCAAGAAGTATTCCCGTGCCGCCGATTACCCCGCCGTGGCAAAATCTGCCCTTTCGGAAATGTTCCGTCAACAGCCCGCCCTGCAATGGGGAAGCGACGGTATGCTGAAAAAGGGCATCATCGTCCGCCACCTGTTGCTCCCCGGCCATCTTGAGGACTCCAAGCGGGTCTTGGCCTATTTGCACCAAACCTACGGGGACAATATCTATATCAGCATCATGAGCCAGTTCACCCCGCTGAGCCTGGAACACTACCCCGAGCTGAACCGCACCGTTACGGAGGAGGAATACGATACCCTCATCGACTTCGCCTGCCGTCTGGGCATCCAAAACGCCTTTATCCAGGACGGCTCCGCCGCCTCCGAAAGCTTTATTCCCGCCTTTAACGGGGAAGGGGTGTGACCCTTCGTAGATCCTCCCGAAAACGCAAGTTTTCGGCATTCGGTTTTCTTTGGTACTTTCTTTTTTCGAAAAGAAAGTACCTTCGTTCCCCGCACCCCACACAAAAAAGCTGTAGCCGAACCGACTACAGCTTTCTTTTTTACTTACTTTGTTCCCGTGGAGCCAAAGCCGCCTTCTCCCCGTTCCGTGTCGGAGAGGGAAGTGCACTCTTCAAACTCCGCCGTGAGATAAGGCACGATCGCCAACTGCGCGATCCGTTCCCCGGGCATGACAACCTGATCGATGTCCCCGTGGTTATGAAGCACCACCTTGATCTCCCCGCGGTAATCGCTGTCGATCACCCCCACCTTGTTGGCAGGGGCAAGATTTCTCTTGGCACCCATGCTGCTACGGGCAAAAACCAGCCCTACGAACCCTTCGGGGATCTCCATGGCAATGCCGGTGCTTACAAACACCGTCTTCCCGGCGGGGATGAGAATCTCTGTTTCTGCCAATGCGTAAAGATCTGCCCCTGCGGCGTGCCGGCTTCCATAGGTGGGCATCACCGCATCTGGATGCAGTTTGATAAACGGAACCTTCATTTTCATTGTCCTGGCCGTCCTTTACAGTTGTTCGGCAACATCGTAGATCAGCTTCTCGCTCTTTTCCCAACCCAAGCAGGGATCGGTAATGGATTTCCCGTAGCAGCTTTCGCCGATCTTTTGGTTGCCGTCTTCAATATAGCTTTCGATCATCAAGCCCTTCACCATATTGCGAACGTTTTCGGACTGTCTGCGGGAGTGCAGAACCTCCTTGGCAATGCGCACCTGCTGATCGAACTTCTTGTTGGAGTTGTAGTGATTGGTATCTACGATACAAGCGATGTTTTCTAAGCCCTTGGCCGCATAAGCGTCGTAAAGCTTCATCAGATCCTCGTAGTGATAGTTGGGAATGCACTTGCCGTCGTTATCAATGCTTCCTCTCAAAATGGCGTGAGCCAAGGGGTTGCCGGAGGAGGTAACCTCCCACCCGCGGTAAATAAAGGTGTGGGAGTGCTGTGCCGCCATAATGGAGTTCAGCATCACGGAAAGATCTCCGCAGGAGGGGTTCTTCATACCCACGGGTACCTCGATACCGCTGGCGGTCAAACGGTGTTGTTGATCCTCCACGGAGTGTGCCCCGATGGCAACGTATCCCAGCAGATCGGAAAGATAACGGTAATTCTCGGGGTAAAGCATCTCGTCTGCGCAGGTCATGCCCGTCTCGGTGATGACACGGGTGTGCAGATGGCGGATGGCAAGCAGTCCGGCCAGCATATCCGGCTTTCCCTCGGGATCGGGCTGGTGGATCATGCCCTTGTACCCGTCACCGGTGGTGCGGGGCTTATTGGTGTAAATGCGGGGAATGATCAGGATCTTGTCCTTCACATCCTCTTGGATCCTTGTCAAACGGTTTACATAATCCATCACAGACTCCTCGTAATCCGCAGAGCAAGGGCCTATGATCAAAAGGAAGCGATCGCTTTTTCCGGTAAAAACGTCGGCGATCTGAGCGTCTCTTACAACCTTTTGCGCCTTGACTGTATCGGAGAGGGGATAAGCCTCTTTGATTTCTTTGGGAACGGGTAATTTTCTATGGAATTCCATGGACATGGCGGGAGTCTCCTTGGGTAAGATAGCGTTGCTTTTTGAAATATAAAATATTTTACGCCAAAAAAATCAGTCTGTCAATACAAATTTTTCTTTTTCACTTCAAAATGTAAAAAGATGCGTGGATCTTTCCTGCTTTCCTTGACAAGAAGCCCTCGGATATGGTATGATAAGGATGAAAAAATATATCCCTGAAAAACGGAGGACACCTGCTATGAAAAAAATCTGTCTGTGCATGCTTTTGATCGCGGCGATGCTTCTTGCCGCCTGCGGTGATGCCGTAGAACAAAGTATCGGCTCCGGGAATGCATCTTCTGCCGAAGATGTTGTCTCTTCCGCAGCACCGGAATCCTCTGAGGAAGAGAGCAGTGTGCCCGAAGAGTCTTTCGCACCCGAAGAGTCTTCCGAACCGGAAGAGTCCTCCGAACCCGAAGAGTCCTCCGAGCCCGAAGAGTCTTCCGCACCCGAAGAGTCTTCCGAACCGGAAGAGTCCTCCGAGCCCGAAGAGTCCTCCGAGCCCGAAGAGTCCTCCGAGCCTGAAGAGTCCTCTGAGCCCGAAGAGCCGGATGACCCCAAGGAGGAGCCTCCCGTAACGTCTATTTCTTCTGTGGACCGCACCCTGCGCTCCACGGAGGTTGCCAAAGGATGCAAGTATACCTCCTCCATCCGGACTGCTGAACAGTACATGGATGAGGGCACTCTTTTGACAGACGGAAACATTCCCATGGCTTTTGCTACACAAAACTGGGCAGGCTACAACAGACCCAAGAACCTTACATTGGTTCTTGATCTGGGTTCCGTGAAGCATGATCTTGCGGATTTTGCCGTCCACGGACTGCGCTTGTTGTCCTATGGCATCGGTTCTCCTGCCACCGTTTTGTTTGAAATTTCCGAAGATGGCAAAACCTATCGCAAGATCGGAAAAGTATACCGTCCCACGGAGGAAAACGAGCAGGGAGCTTTTGCCTACCAGATCAAGCTTGCGGATACCGTTTCTGCACGGTACGTGCGGTTTACCTTTGGGGAAAGTGATAGCTCTTGGCTGTTCCTGTGTGAGCTTGCCGTTCGTTCCTATGATTCTGCTTCTGCGAGCGAAAAAGGCTACTACGGAGATGCCACGCTGCCCGAGGTGGATCCCGAGGATTATTGGCCCAAGGCAGAACAGAACTCCGAAAAGATCAATTTGATTGCCGGAAAGCATCCTTACGTGGCCAGCGAAGAAGCGGTGGATTTCGACAGAGCCACGGAATACTATAACAGCATTCAGGCGCTCCCCCTTCTTACCGACGGAAAGCAGGGTACGAGAGCCACCTATTCCGATCCCGCTTTGGTGCATTTTACCGGCGCCATCGGTCGTAGTCTTACCTTCGATCTGGGGCACACCTCTGCTGTGTCCGGTCTGATGCTCCGCTTCTTGAAGGAAGATTCCTCCGGCGTACAGCCGCCTCGAAAGATCACCGTTTATCTGTCTGTGGACGGTGAGGATTGGGAAAAGGCTTACGATGCGGAAAATGAGGTCAAGGGTACCAATATTTATCAAAAGAAGGAGATCACTCTCCAAAACGTCTATAAAGCACGTTTTGTCCGGGTCTGCTTCTCTGTGGCCTCTCACGTGTTCTGCGATGAGATCCAGGTATACGGCACCACCGCAATTCCCGCAAATGCAAAAAAACCCGATCACACCGCGGAAGAGAAGCCGGTGGATCTTGGCTACGTTATGCCTGAGGATTTCTTGGGCGTTCACAACGTTTTACTGTCTTATCATTGCCTCCCTGACGACCAATACGCCCATTCCGAGGGCGGTCTGATCACCGTGGAGGAATACCTTCCCCACGTAGGGTATTATGATGAAAACGGTAAACTGGTGGACACCTTCTTCGACGGCTTCCTGTATCTGCCCTATACCGCCTTCAACTATTCCGACTACGCCAAAACCTTCGAGGGCTGGCAGTTCTACGTAGATGATATCTACGCGGAAGGCCGTAATATGGATGCCTTGAACCAAGCGGTGGGCATTGTGGGCAATGAATTGCATCTCAAGGATTATAAATGTACCGTCTTTACCTCCATTCTGTATACCTTCCCCACGCTGGAAAATAAATCTGTCAACAGCTTCGGAGACATTGATGGCGACGGCGTGAAGGACAGCTTCCAAAGCATCGAAAACCGCAAGAAGGCCATCAAGTGGATCATCGACCAAGAGTATCAGCGCTTCCTGGCGGGCGGCTATGACAACCTGGAATTCGGCGGCTTCTATTGGTTCGAGGAATTCCTTCAGCTGGGCGACCCCGACGAGAAGGAACTGACCCTGTTTGCCTCCCAGTACGTCCACTCCTTAGGACTTAAGTTGTTCTGGATCCCGTGGTATTGCGCTTCTGGCTACGACAAGTGGCAGGAATACGGCTTCGACGTGGCTTGTATGCAGCCCAACTATATGTTTGGCCAAAAGAACAATCCCGACGTTCTCCGCCTGACTGCGGAAAAGACCAAGCGCCTGGGTATGTGCGTAGAGATCGAGATGAACTCTGTGAACGACGCCTCCGAGGTACAGCGATATATGGAATACCTTGCCGCAGGCGTGGAATACGGCTATATGGATGCTGTGAAGATGTATTATCAAGGCGGCGTTCCCGGTGCCTTCCATGCGGGATACCAATCCGAGGATCCCTTCAAGCGTGCCGTCTATGATGCTACGTATCTCTTTGCAAAAGAGAAGTTCTCCGCCGAAGCCCCCGTTTACACCATCGAAAAAACCGAGTTCGTTTGCAAAGGCGCTTCCGTCACAGATGATATCCACGCCACCTCCGAAAAAGCATTCCGCGCCGAGCTTGCCGTTTCTCCCTCTCACGGCGATTTGCGCCTGAACGGCGACGGAAGCTTTACTTATTACGCGGAAGAGGGCTTTACCGGCACAGACCGCTTCGCACTGAAGCTGAACTTCGGATACGCCGTTACCCAAGAGATCGTGATCACTGTGACGGTGGAATAAATTACCTTCTCCCCCCGCGGCTTGACAATTCAAGAAAAATGGTATAAAATGATTTGCTCACCGCGGGTCAAGCATATTGAAAGGATGTCTTTACTACATGAAGCAAATAACTGCATTTTTCCTGGCATTTGCCTTTTTGCTGGGAGCTCTTCCTGTCTTTGCCGTTTCTGCGGCTGTCGCAGGGTATTGCGGCGGGGAAGGGAATGAGAACGGGATCTCCTGGTCCTTTGATTCCTCCACCGGCACGCTGACCATTACAGGTGCAGGAGCGATGGAAAACTGGTACCACGAGATGGATCTGTCCATCGTTGCCGATTACGGATATAATATCGAAGATTATCTTCCCGCCGGAAAAGAATATGTCTATACCCCGTGGTATTCCTTCCGAAACGATATCCTTCACGCCGTGGTCTCCGACGGCATCACCACCCTGGGTGATTTCACCTTCAGCGGCTGTACCAAACTGAAGGATGTAACGCTGGGGAAAGATCTTACCGTCATTGGACACGCCGCCTTCGAGGAATGCGAGTCTTTGCAAGGAATCGCCATCCCCGAAAAGGTGAAGTCCATCGGTGTCGGTGCATTTTACAGCAATATAGGTCTTACCTCCGTTGTGATTCCCGAGGGCGTGGAGAGCTTGGATTACGGTGCGTTCTCCTTTTGCAGCAATTTGAATGAAATCACCCTGCCCGCTACCCTTAAAAACATGAACGCACTTTGCTTTGCCTTTTGCGAGAAGCTTGCCTCTGTTGCGATTCCCAAGGATGTGCAGGGGATCGGTGCGTATACGTTCTATGAATGTAAGAGCATGAAGACCGTTACTTTTGCAGGGGATATCAAGTACATCAACCAAAACGCCTTTGAGAACTGTCTCAGTTTGACAAAGATCACCATTCCCGCGTCGGTTACGTCTATCGCTCCTTCTGCCTTTACCAAATGCAGACGCTTGCTCATTTTTAACGTTTTTGCAGGCTCTTACGGCGAGGCGTTCTGTAAAGAGAATTTCTCTGGGGAAAAATATACCATCAACCTGGTGGAACATCAATGGACTGCCGTCAAGATCGTAAAACCCACCTGTGGTTCCCGGGGCTATACCCTCGAGGAATGCGAGAATTGCGGTCAGCAGCGCGAAGCGAACGTTTTGGAGCCTACCGGCGTCCATTCCTTCGGCAGCTATAAGGTCATTTCCAATGCCGGCTGCGGGATCGAAGGCTTGCGAGTCAGAACCTGCACCACCTGCGGTTACGAGGATTCTGACGTAGTTCCTGCTTGGCCACATATCTACACAGAGTGGACTGAATTAAAAGCTGCCACTTGCGCGGAAGAAGGGGAAAGATCCCGTCTCTGCTACTCCTGCGGAATCATCGAGATCGAAACGATCGAAAAGCTCCCTCATGCTATGGATGCGTGGGAGATGATCGCAGATTCCACCTGCTCCGAAGAGGGCAGCGAGAGCCGTTCTTGCGAGAAATGCGGTTTTGTTGAGATGCAAGCAATCCCCAAAAAGCCGCACACCTATACTTCCTTGGAAACCCCTCCCACCTGCGAGGAAAGCGGCTATACCATTTATTCCTGCCATTGCGGATATTCCTACAAGGAGGAGCATACCGCGCCCGCAGGACATTCTTACAGCGAATGGATCATGACCGAGCCCGGTGTGGAAACCGGTACCTGCTCCGCTTGCGGTAAGACGGAGACCCGCAAGGCAGTCCCTGTGTATGACATCGACGGAAATGGCACCGCGGAGGATACAGATCTGACCCTCTTGATGTCCGTGCTGGTAGGGAATACCTCTGCCGAGGGACTTGTCACCGATCTGGATTTCGACGGCCAGCTTACCGTTTACGACTGTGTCCTGCTGATGCAGTATTTGAAAACTTTAGCATGATAAAAGATCCACCGCTTTTTTTAGCGGTGGATCTTTCATAGATCTTATCTGTTTCTGAAAACGCCGATCTTCAGCTTCTCCAGCTGCTCGGGCGTACAGGAACCGGTGGCAAAGAACGCTACGCCCACAGCACCCGCCTTGCGGCATTCCTCAACCTGCTTGGTGGATTCAATGGTGGGAAGATGGTTATACATGGGTGCAATACCGGAGATGTTGGGTGCTTCCCCATAGTTCTGAACCATGTAAGCCACCTCTGCACCCACGTCCTCCGCATCGTTGAGATATGCCATG
>JAGBXS010000067.1 GCA_017629175.1 Clostridia bacterium | reverse complement strand
GTGAGGAAGGCTGTCTTTCCGTTCCCGACGAGGTGGGCATCGTAAAGCGCCCCAACATCGTCACGGTAAAGGCCACCGATCGCAACGGCGAGCCCTTTACCATTCGCGGTGAGGGTTTGCTGGCAAGAGCATTCTGCCATGAGATCGACCATCTGGACGGAATTTTGTATATCGATAAGGCCAGCAGAATGCTGACCCCCGAGGAAATGGAAGACGAGGAGTAAGCCGCGTGAAGATCGTTTTTATGGGAACCCCCGAGTTTGCCAAGGTCGCCTTAGAGGCACTGGTGCAGGCCGGGCATGAGATTCCCCTTGTGATCACTCAGCCCGATAAGCCCAAGGGCAGAAAATATACTTTGACCCCCTCCGAGGTAAAAGAATACGCCTTGTCCGTCGGCTTGCGGGTGGAGACGCCAGTTTCTATGCGTACTGCGGAAGCAGAAGAGCTACTTCGCTCCGTGGAGGCAGATCTGTTCATGGTGGCGGCTTACGGTAAGATCCTGCCGAAGAATATTTTGGATATTCCTCCCATGGGATGTATTTGCATTCACGCTTCCCTGCTTCCTGCATGGAGAGGTGCCGCGCCCATCCAGCGTGCTGTGATGAACGGCGATGCAGAGGGCGGTATCTCCATGATGTACATGGACGAGGGGATTGACACCGGGGATATCATTCTGCAAAAGAAGATCTCCATTACCGACGGTATGAACGCCGGTGAATACCACGACGCCATGGCGGCTATGGGAGCCCAAGCCGCGCTGGAATATTTAAGAATGGCCCAAGAGGGTAACGTGCCTCGGGTCAAGCAACCCCAAGAAGGCAGCTACGCGGAAAAGATCACCGGAGAGGATCTGTACGTTTCTTTTGAAGAGACCGCTTTGCAGACCCACAACCGTATCCGCGGTCTTGCACCCGTTCCCTCCGCTTACTGTACGCTGGAGGGCAAGCGTGTGAAGCTTCACGAATCCCGTGTGGGCTGTGGCAAGGGCGTGCCCGGCGAGGTGCTTTCCGCAGGGAAGAACGGCATCGAGGTCGCCTGCAAGGAAGGCAGTGTGTTCATCACGTCTTTACAGCCCGAGGGCAAGAAGCGTATGGACGCGTCAAGCTTCTTAAACGGCTTGCAGAATAAGGAAGGATTCCGTTTCAATGGCTGATTTGGCAAGAACTGCGGCATTTGAGGCGTTACGACGGGTGGAAAAGGACGGCGCGTTCTCCAACCTGGCCACAGCGAAGCTCAGGGAGCTTTCCCCGGTGGACAACGGGTTTGCCACCGCCTTGGTCATGGGTGTTTTGGAAAGCAAGCGTGCCTTGGATCATCTCATTTGTCTGTATGCGAAAAAGCTCCCCGAGGGCGATCTGCTGTTGCTGTTGCGCTTGGGTGTTTACCAATTATTCTATATGGATCGCGTTCCCGACAGTGCCGCCTGTAACGAGACGGTAAAGCTTGCCAAGCGGTTCTGCGGCGAAAAGCGCTCCGGATTTGCCAACGCGGTGTTGCGCTCTCTGTGCAGAGAAAAGGAAGGCGCGTGGGCTTCCCTGCAGGATGCTCCCGCGGAGGTTCGCTATTCCTTCGGCGACGGGGTGGCTTCCCTGCTGAAGGAGCAATATCCCGATACCTACGAAAGGATCATGGAAGGCTTTTCCGCAAGACAGCCCTTGTTCTTGCGTGTCAATACGCTGAAGGCCGCCCCCAAGGATGTGGCCGAGAGATTTTCTGCCACGGCGGAGGGTACCATGGTGACCGTCACGGAAAACCACGGCGAGGCTGTCAAAGGGCTTGAAACGGGAGAGTACTTCGTGCAGGGGTACGGCTCACAGATGACTGTGAGACTGCTGGATGCACAGCCCGGTGAGTTTATCATTGATGCCTGTGCCTGCCCCGGAGGAAAATCCATGGGCGCGGCACTCTCCATGGAAAACCAAGGAAGGGTGCTGAGCATGGATCTCCACGGAAACAAGCTCCCTTTGATCACAAAGAGTGCCAAGCGCTTGGGAATCAACATCATCGAAACCAAGGAACACGACGGCAGGAAAGCGGATCCCGCCCTTTGCGAAGCTGCAGACAGAGTGATCTGCGACGTTCCCTGCTCAGGGCTGGGCGTGATGGGTGCGAAGCCTGAGATCCGCTACAAGGAGCCCGCGGAATTCGAAGGGCTTTACAAAACCCAGCGGGAGATCTTGGCATCTGCCGCAACCTACGTAAAAAAGAACGGCTGCTTGGTATACTCTACCTGCACGCTGAATAAAAAGGAAAACGAAGAGGCAGTAAGAGACTTTCTTGAGACCCATCCCGGTTTTGCTCTGGAATCGGAGCATACCTGGTTTCCCTTTGAGGAGGGCGGAGAAGGCTTCTACGCCGCAAGATTGGTGAGGATCCATGGCAAAGATTGACGTGCTTTCAATGCTCCCCGAGGAGCTGGAGAGCTTTGCATTGGAAATAGGAGAAAAGAAGTTCCGCGGAAAGCAGATCTTTGAGGGGCTTTATCGAGGGGCTACGGAGTTCTCGCAAATTACCAATCTGCCCAAAAGCTTGATCGCCAAGCTTGATGAAACCGCTGAGATCCGCGGGATGACCACGGAACGGATGCTGGTATCCAAACTGGACGGAACTGTGAAGTTTCTCTTTGGCCTGCAGGACGGCGAGGCGGTAGAAAGTGTATTTATGCGCTATAAGCACGGCAATACTCTTTGTATCTCCACCCAGGTGGGCTGTCGCATGGGATGCGCCTTTTGCGCCTCCACAAAGGCGGGTTTGAAGCGTTCATTGCTCCCCTCGGAGATGCTGTTGCAGATCCTTTGCGCCCAGCGGGAGACGGGTGAAGCAGTCTCCAACGTGGTGCTGATGGGCATGGGCGAGCCTTTGGATAACTATGACAACGTACTGAAGTTCTTGCGCCTTGTGAATTTGGAAAAGGGGCTGAACATCGGCATGCGGCACATCTCCCTCTCCACCTGCGGATTGGTGAACCGTATGGACGATCTTGCAAGAGAAAATCTGCAGATCACCCTCTCGGTTTCTCTCCACGCCGCTACGGATGAAAAGAGAAAAGAGATCATGCCCGTGGCCAGAAGGTACAGCCTTTCCGAGCTTATGGCGGCTTGTGACCGCTACACCAAGGCGACGGGACGCAGAATTTCTTACGAATACGCGTTGATCTCCGGCGTGAACGACACCCCGGAGGATGCGCATCTGCTGGGCAAGCTCTTAAAGGGGCGGCTGGCGCATTTGAATTTGATCCCTGTTAACCCCATCAAGGAACGGGACTTTAAGAAAAGCGAAAAGGAAGCCATCAAGGCTTTTACGGATATCACAGAAAACACTTATAAGATCAGCACCACCGTTCGCAGAAAGTTGGGCGGAGACATCGATGCCTCCTGCGGACAGCTGCGTGCACAAAGAGACGGACTGTAAAATCCTTGCCGAAGGGAGGGACTCTCCATGAAATGCTACGGAAAAACGGATATCGGTGCCAAACGCAAAAACAATCAGGATTGCTACGCCATTGCAGACAAAGGCGAATATTTGCTCGCCGCGGTTTGTGACGGTATGGGCGGTGCCAGAGGCGGGAACATTGCCAGCGAGACGGCGATAAAAAGCTTCTGCAGCACCGTTAAGGAAGCGTTTGCAAAAAATCCGCCTGCGGACGAGCAGGCAGTGAAGGATCTGCTGACCCAAGCGGTCTGCGATGCCAATACCGACGTCTACCGTAAAGCGGTGGAAGAAAGTGAGCTGGAGGGCATGGGAACGACGCTTGTGGCCGTTCTGCTTTGCACCGTGGGTCACTACGCAGTAAACGTAGGTGACAGCCGCTTGTACTTACAGAAGGATGGAGAGCTGACCCAGCTGACCAAGGATAATTCCTTTATTCAGTATTTACTGGACAAAGGGTTGATCGCTCCCGAGGAGGCTGCCACCCACCCCAACAGAAACATTATTCTGCGGGCGTTGGGGGTAAACGAAGAGGTAGAATGTGATCTTTATTCCATTCCCGAGTTTGAGCGGTTGCTCTTATGCTCTGACGGGCTTTACAATATGGTCTCCGTGGAAGAGATGTCTTCCCTTGCGGACGGAAGCTATTCCGGCAAAAAGAGATCCCCCGGGTATCGGGCAAGGCTAAGCGAAATGATCCGCCGTGCCAACTCCTGCGGCGGTACGGATAATATCACGGCAGTCCTTTTGGGGACGGATTGAAAACGAGGAAAGGTTGGATCGCATGAACGATTACAGCAATTTTATCGGAAAAATTCTTGACAAACGGTATAAGATCCTTGATCTCGTGGGCATTGGCGGCATGGCTTGCGTTCTGCGCGCCCAGGATCTTGTGATGAACCGTGTGGTTGCCATTAAGATCTTGAACGATGAATATAACGGCAACGAGCAGGCAGAGACCCGCTTTATTGATGAATCCAAGGCGGTTGCCATGCTTTCTCACAAAAACATCGTAAATATTTACGACGTCGCCATTTATCCCGACATGAAATATATCGTTATGGAATATCTTGACGGTATCACGCTGCGGGAATATTTGGATAAGAAGGGTGCATTGCCCTGGAACGAGGCCTGCATTTACGTGCTTCAGGTGCTGAGAGCATTGGAGCATGCACACAGCAAGGGCGTCATTCACAGAGACATCAAGCCTCAAAACATCATTCTGCAGAAAAACGGCGAGATCAAGGTGATGGATTTCGGCATCGCTAAGATTCCCACCTCTTCCTCCGCATCCGGAGACAAGGCGGTGGGTACCGTATACTATATTTCCCCCGAGCAAGCAAGCGGCAAGGAGACCGGAGCTTACTCCGATCTGTATTCTGTGGGCATCATGCTGTTTGAGGCGGTTACCGGTACGCTCCCCTTCAAGGCGGACAGCCCCATGGCAGTTGCCGCCATGCAGGTGAACGACGAGCCCCCCAACCCCAGAGATCTTGTACTCACCATCCCTGTGGGTGTTTCTCAAATCATTTTGAAAGCGTTGACCAAGGATACCGACGGAAGATTCCGTTCCGCGCACTCCATGTCCAAGGCCATCGAATGGGTCTTGAGAAATCCCGAGGCGATCTTTTCCCTCTCCGGAGAAAACGGTGCCTCTATCGGCGACACAAGCGTTGTATCCATCGATATGATCGATACGGCGGAGATCAAGCCCTACGGTGACGACGAGATGGTTCGTTCGCTGGGCAAGGCTACTACCGCCTCCGATAAGGAATTGGAACAAAAGAAAAAGCAGTTTGAGAACGAAAAGAAGCAGCAAAAGGAACGCCAGAAAACCCAAAGCAAGAAGAAAAAGAGGAGAAGAAAGAAGTACACCAACAGCACCACCATCTTCCCCATCATCTCCGGCATCTTCTTCCCATTCCTGCTGGTTGCATTGATCCTCGGTATCGTTCTGGGCGTTACCTTTGTAAAGTCTCTGTTCTTCGCCGATGATACAACCGTAACGGCAGTATTCCCCAATCTGGTGGGCAAGGAATACAACAGCGAGTTGGTTTCCCGCTTGCAGAACGGCGCTTACGGTGCAACATTTGAGATCGCACCCGGTGCTATCAGCTATTCCTACAACCCCGGCTTTGCCAACGGAGAGATCATTTCCACAGAGCCTGCCAGCAATACTACAAAGAAGGCCGACGCTACCGAAGGAAAGGCTACCTTCACCTTCACCTCCATTGTGATCAACCGTATTGAGACCACTACCACCATGCCCGACGTGATCGGACTTTTGCGTGCGGATGCCAAGGTGCGCTTGACCAACAATTTCGGTATTGACGGTGCGCACATCGAGTTTGCAGAGGAGACGGATCCCAAGTACAACGTATTGTTTGATAATCAGATCACCCGCACCGTTCCGGCACCGGGTGAGGCTTATAACTCCGGTGATACCATCGTGCTTTACGTTTGTACCAGAAGCGACTCCACTACCACCGCTCCCATGCCCAACTGCGTGGGCTTGGATCCCGCAGAGGCACAAAAGCTTTGCGAATACGCTCTTTATAAGGTAGAGTTTATCGAATCCCCCACTGTCACGGGCGACAACAAGATCATTGCACAATCCATTGTCAAGGATAAGGTTTCTCCCCGCAATACAGTGGTACAGCTGACCATCAATACCAAGACCCAGGGATTAAAAAACTTCTATATGGGATCCTTGATCGAAGCAATGACGTATCTGGATGCCGCGAATATCCCTTACACCACGATCATCTATGACGGTGTTGTGGAGGGCGATAACGCTTATTTAGGCTTTACGGATATGATCGAATTGATGATCCGCTTGGAAAATATCGGCGCATATCCCGGAACTAAGATCGACGAAAATACCATTGTCATCTTCCAAAGCGTTCCCGAGGGCGCAGAGCCTCCTGCCGACGGCGCCGTGCAGTTGATTTGTGTGAATTATGAAGCTTTTTGAGCACGCGTTGGTTCTTGGAGGCATAAACGGTCTTTACCGTGTAGAGACGGAGGATGGGATCCTTCTTTGCAGAGGTGCTTCCAAGATTCGTAAAAACGGACTGAAGCTAATGGCGGGCGACCGCGTAACGGCAGAGGATAACGGAGACGATACCGGCTTTATCCGAGAGGTAGATCCCAGGATCAACAGCTTGGTTCGCCCTCCCATTGCCAACATCGGATTGCTGGTGCTGGTAATTGCCGCAACCGCTCCCAAGCCCGCACCCTACACCCTTGACAAGCTGACGGTGATTGCGGAGAAATCCAAGATCCCCGTTGCCATCGCTATTACCAAATCGGAATTGGGCGGTGCAGATGAGATCGCTGCCCATTTCCACGGCACTCCCTACCCCATCTTCTTCCTTGCGGAAAAAGGGACGGTGGGAGGCGAAGCGTTGCTGGAATATCTGAAGGGAAAAACCTCGGTATTCTGCGGTGCTTCCGGGGTTGGTAAATCCACGCTGTTGAACCGATTGTTCCCCCAGCTTCAAGCGGAGGTGGGTGAGCTTTCCGAAAAAATTCAACGGGGAAAAAATACCACCCGTGCCACTACGTTGTACTCCGTGGGAGACGGTACATACATTGCAGATTCGCCCGGTTTTACCATGCTGGATACGGAAATGTATTGCCGTCTGGAAAAAGAAGAGCTTCCCACGCTGTTTCCCGAAATGGAGCCTTTCATAGGTTCTTGCCGCTACACTCGCTGCGGACATACCTGTGAGGAAGGCTGTCGGATCCTTGAAGAGGTCGAAATGGGTCGCATTTCCCGAGAGAGACACGAAAGCTACTGCAAGCTGTTCCGTGAAATGAAAGACCTTCATTTATTCAAATAGAAAAGGGGTATACATACCTATGAAAAACAAGTTTGTGATCGGATATTACAATTTAGCCAATTTTGTAACCCTCACCGGGTTGGTTTGTGCTGTTCTTGCCTGCTTTATGGCAGCAAGCGGCAATCATTTCCTGGCTATGCTCACGCTTAGCTTGGCCGCGCTTTGCGATGCAACCGACGGCCGTATTGCCCGTGCTAACCGTTCCGCTACCAACAGATCCCGTTTTTACGGCGTTCAGCTGGATAGCCTTTGCGACATGGTAAGCTTCGGCGCCGTTCCCTGCTATATTGCCTATCAGATGGGATACAACGGGATCATCGATATCCTTTTGTACTTGTTGTTCTGCGTTTGCGGCGCAACCCGCTTGGCAAACTTTAACACCGAGGCGGCGGTAGACAGCCCCGACCTTAAATTGAAGCATTTTACCGGTGTGCCGATCCCCTTCTCTGCAGTGCTTCTCCCCTTGCTTGTCATCGTGCATATGCTGGCAGGGCATCTTTCCATTCTGTTCCGCTTGGCGTTCCTGGTCGTGGGCATCGGTTACGTGGTTCGCGTAAAGGTTCCCAAGCCCGACGGGAAAGCCCAGGCGATCATTGGCGCGTATATGCTGGCTTGCTTGATTGCGATCTTTGTTATTCAGCTTGTTAAATAACAAGAAAAGTGCGTATCGGACCACCGATACGCACTAATTTTTTCAGCTTAATTTTTTTAGCATTCTCCGTCTGGGAAGCTCTTTGGCAAGCCATCTTGCCACGCGCTTACGACGGCGATTCTGCTTTGCTCTCCGCAAGGCGGAAAGAAGAGCGGCTTGCTCCCTACGGATAACTGCCAGGGTCTTCTGATCCCCCGGAAAGAGCCAGCGAAGCAGGCAGATGGTAATAAACAGGGTGACGATCTTCTCGGGAGAAAACGGGAACCACAAAATGGTCAGCCAAGAGATCCCCGTAACGGTCATCCACGTAATGCCGAAATACGTCCCCAAAATGGCAAAGACGTAAGACCATCCGTTGGTGATGAACCACGCGATACCGAAGCAAAGAAGCAACCGTGGGTTTAAGAGAAACTCCAGGATCTTCTTCAGCAAGGCCTTGACCCGTTGACCATTCCACTTCTTCACTGTGATCTCCCCTTTCGTCCTTTTCTGTCTACAATTTAGCACAGAATTCGACACTTGTCAACAGCTTTTCATCAAGTGTTACAAATTCCTCACGGAAAAACGCACAGTTTCTTCATATCTTCCGGCAAGGGGGACTCAAATACCATTTGCTGTCCGGTGGTGGGGTGGCATAATTCCACACGGCAGGCGTGGAGAGCGTGCCGCGGGATCAGGGTACTTTCCCTGCCGTAAAGATCGTCACCGAGGATGGGACAGCCCAAGTGAGCCAAATGGACGCGGATCTGATGGGTTCTGCCGGTAAGAGGATGTAACTCCAGCAGTGCATGGGTTTCGTTTTGCTGCAAAAGCTTATAATCCGTAACCGTCAAGGAGGCTCCCGGAGCATCGATATCGCAAACCTCCCGCAAAACGAAGAAGTCCTCTCTCCGTCGGGTTCCTGTTTCCACTCTGCCGCTTTCTGACGGAGGGAAACCCTCCGTAATGGCAAGGTATGTTTTTTTGATCTGATGGGCTTTCATCGCCTTACAAAGCACGCCTGCGGCGTATTGGTTCTTAGCAAGGGTGATGATCCCGCTGGTGTTTCTATCCAATCGGCTAACGGGGCGGAACACGAAGGGCTCTCCACGCTGTGCGAACAAAAACGTCAAGCCGTTGGCCAGCGTATCTCCGTTGTGGCCTGCGGAGGGATGGGTGGGCATATTGGCGGGCTTGTCCACAATGAGAAGATCGTTGTCTTCGTATAGGATGGTAAAGGGAAGCTCCACTGCCGGAAAAGCATCCTGAGAAACGATGTCGTCAGAGCCGATGCGTAAAAGGTCTCCTTCCCGCAGGATATAACGCACGGTAACGTGGGTTCCGTTGACAGTGATGCCCTCGGGGCGTTTTTTTAATTGTGTCAGCAGGCGGGAGGAAACGCCGCAGGTTCCCTTTAAATAGGAACGCAGTAAGACGCCATCGTGTTTTTTGTCTACAAGAAACTCCATAGGTCAATAAGTTTAAGAACCTTTCTTTGAAAAAAGAAAGGTTCTTAAAATCTCCAAAGAAATTCACTTCCGGAAACGTTCGTTTTCGGGGAAGTATAAACAATATGCTTCAAAGCTCCCTAAGCGGGAGTTGAAAAGGGCGCCCTCTTTACGCTTCTTACAGAAGCTTGGCGCCGCTGTCCTTATCGCAGTACATCACGGCGTGGGGATGGTTCCGCATTGCAGTGGCGGGAACATCCTCGTTGATGGGAGCAGTAGCGGTCAGATAAACTGCCTCAGCCTTGGTAGCGCAGGGAACGGTGCAGAACATGTGCTTTGCCTTCACCAGAGCGGGCACAGTCAAAGAAAAGGCGTGGGTGGGTACATCATCCAGGGTGGGGAAACATCCGTCGTGAACCTGCTGATTGCGGCACACCTCATCCAGAGGAACCAGCTTAACCAATGCAGGATCGTTGAAGTCTGCGATCCAAGGATCGTTGAAGGCGATGTGGGCGTTCTCGCCGATGCCCAGGAAAACAATATCGGTGGGATAAGTAGTCAAAAGCTCGCTGTAACGGCGGCATTCTTCCTCGGGATCCTCCGCGGCGCCGTTGATGTAATAAACCTCGCCGAAGGGAAGCTTGCCGAAAACGTGGTCGTAGAGATAAGTACCAAAGCTCTGGGGACACTCTCTGCCGAAGCCTACGTACTCATCCATGTGGAAGGCGCGTACACGAGACCAATCGATCCCCTCCTCTGCCAGCAATGCAGAGAGAGTATCGTTCTGAGAGGGAGCAGCGGCGAAAATGATGTTCACCTTATCCTGCTTGGACAGAAGGTCACGGATCACATCTGCACCTTCTCTTGCCGCAAGGGCACCACCCTCGGCGCGGGTATCAAAAACGTGGAAAACAAGGGAATCTTTGGTTACGGTTTTCAGAAGTGCCATTTGTTACGTCCTCTTTATTTCATAATATGATCGTTGATCAATTTGACAATGGTGCCTACAACGTATTCGTCCTCTTCTTCCCCTTCAGACCCGTTGAGTGTGGCAACTACGTAGGGGTTATCCTTCTTCCAGACGATGGCGGCATCGTTATAGACGGGGTTGGGCTTAAACTTGTCGCCGGATTTGTGAGAATACTTCTCGTCGATCAATTTGGTGGCGTAGTTATATGCGGTATTGGTAGTAGCAGTCTTGAACAACTTAGCCATTTCCGTTTCGGATGCGAAATAGAAATACAACTCACGCCAGATGATGCAAAGGTCACGGGCGTTGGCATTGTAATTCCAAACGGAAGAAATGGAGGTGGAGGAGCTGAGGCGAAGCTTTGACACCCCAAGCTCGTTCATCATTTTGTTATAGCCGTCCTTGCCGAAATAGTGAACCAGCATCTTATAGGCGATGTTATCGCTGTAACGCAGGCTGAGACGGATCAGCTCCTTGATGGTGTAGGGCGTGCCGTACTCGGAATTCTTGATCTTGCCGGAGCCGCCGTGTTCGTACTTCTTCTCGTAGATCATGATCTCATCGGGATCGACGATGCCTTGGTCGATGGCGAGACAACAATACAGCATATATCCCGCCTTAATGGTACAAGCAGAGAAATAGTTCTCGCGGCAGTTGTAGGCAATGGCACGGGAGCCGTCCAGCGAATAAGCGCAGAAGGCGATGGGCTTATCATAGCCTGCCAACAGCTCATTAATCTGCTGAACAGCGGCGGCTACCTCAGGATCGTTCATATCCACGTCGCCGTAAAACTCCAACACGTTCTCCTGGTTCTGGGTGATAGAACGGATGGGAATCATAATAGGCGCAGGCTCGGGAAGCGGTTCGTCCATAGGTGTAGAAACCGCCTCATTGGGCTCCGGCGCGGGATAAGTTACGGATTGATTCAATTTTACGGAGGGTAAAACCACCGTAGGGATGGTACGCTCATCCTCTGCGTCTGCCAAGGGATCTGCAAAATCCACCGCGCAGGAAGCAAAGAGTGCAGCAACAAATGCCATCAAAAGCAAAAGGCTGATAACTTTTCGAAGCATATATCATTTCCCCCTGAAAATGCTACTTGATAATCTATTTTAGTATATCACACTTTCTATCGGAATGCAAGAACATTTTTTCGGTTATTTATGACTTTTTTCGTAACTCTTTTGCCCATTGGCGGTAGGTTGCCATACGGCGGAGATCCTCCACGCAAGCTTGCACGCAGTTCTCCTCCGATGCAAAGGCGCGATTGATGCGTTGACTCCATTGCAAATGGCGTTTGGGCGTCATCTCGGAGATACCCTCGCTCATTTGCCTCAGGATCGGACGAAGCTCCTTCTCCAAGAAGGTAAGGTGACTTTCCAAATTCTCTACGTAAAGCTCCTTTTCCGCCGCAAACCACGCCAACGCATTCCCTATCAGAAAACGCTCCTCCACAAAGGTCTGCAAGGAGGATTGGGTAACGGAAGATCCGTCGGTTGCGAATGCGTTCATAAATCTCACAGCGGCAGTTCTGCCTCTATAAGGCAGCTTAGTGTCATCGTATTCTCGCAAGAGGCCCGTAAATAAATCCTCCCGGGGCTTAGCATCGGAGAAGAACCGAGAAAGTAACGTGATCTCGACCCCATTGCCCGCGATATGCTCCAACCCCTTTCTGCTCAGCAGAAGAGATTTCCACCGGTGATCCATGGCCAGCAAGCATCCTGTATCGCCGTGCAGGCCGTAGACGAACAGCCCGTCACCTTTCCCGTATTGCAAAAGCACGGCGGTGTTTTCCGAAAGCTTTTCACGGCAATACGCCATAAGATCCTGCGGAACAGATATCCTTGTCTCCGAAACATGAGGAAAAGCACCTACGATTTTATAAATACAAGCCGAAGGATCGTAGTAACGTTCATACGCGGCACAGAAAAGCAAAGTGTCGTCGTCCAGCATTGAAACGCGGGGCGCAATGGGAAAGGTTTTAAACAGCGGATCCTTTTGAATAGGAATCTCAAAGGAAGAGGGTTCCCTTCGCACAGCATTCGATGTCACCGCAAGAAGGGTGTAAAAGCCTTTTTCCGATATGGCGGAAAGCAACTTTTCTTCCTTTGTGACCACTACACGTGTCTTGCATTCGCGAAAAAGCTCCAAGGTGCGCTTTTGAAACGGAAGATCCAGATAAACCACCTGTGCGTTCAACGACACATCGGGTTGCTTTTCCGACAAACTTTGCAATAAGGATGCGGTCGGATAAACGGAAAGGTTTTTGAATTTCCGTAACGTGTACAGAGTACGTTCACTGTACGGAACACTGCAGAACAAGCACAGCGAGAGCCCTGCACGGGCTGTACACCGGCAAAGTGCGTTCAAGTCCTCCTCCGGGACGTCGAGAAGCATTCCGCCAAAGGCTTTGTCTTGCCCTGAGCGAAGCAATTCTCTTAAGGATAAGGGAAGTGTGCCCATTGCGTTAATTTGTTCCAAAAAGGACTCAGGATCGTTTCTGTCAAAGAAATCATACCAATATAACCAGCGGTTCAAAAAGCAACACCTCCTTCTCTTCAGTTGATCACAGTATAACACAGTTTCCGTTACAATGCAAGCAAAAAAAGAAGGCGGTTGCTTTCACAACCGCCCGAAATCCGTTTATACGGAAGCTTTGCTTACTCAGCGTCTGCCTCTTTGGACTTCTTCTCTTTCTTGGTCTCAGTCTTGGGAGCGTAGATAGCCTCTGCATCCACAAGCTCGATGATTGCCATTTCGGCACCGTCGCCACGTCTGGGACCGATCTTGAGAACTCTGGTATAACCACCGTTGCGTTCCTCGTAGTTGGGAGCGATCAAGGTGAAGAGTTTGTAAACAACAGCCTCTTTCTTCAGGAAAGAAAGTGCCTGACGCTTAGAAGCAAGGGTGTTTGCCTTACCAAGCGTGATCATCTTATCGGTCAGTGCGCTGACTTCCTTCGCACGGGTGACCGTAGTTTCGATTCTGCCCTTCTCCAAGAGGAAGGTTACCATACCTTTCAGCATGGCCATTCTCTGAGAAGTGTTTCTGCCTAATTTTCTGTTTCCGGGCATTTCTCTGTGCCTCCTTCTTACAAAATGTTAGTCTTCGGGCTTTCTGAATGCAAGTCCGAGAGACTGCAATTTCAGAATGACCTCCTCGAGGGACTTCTTACCAAGGTTACGAACCTTGATCATCTCTTCCTCGGTCTTGCTGATCAGATCTTCTACGTTGTCGATACCGGCACGCTTCAAGCAGTTGAAGCTTCTGACGGACAGATCCAGCTCTTCGATGGTCATCTCGAGAACCTTGCCCTTCTTTGCTTCCTCACGCTCTACCAGAACGGTGGAGTTCTGGGCCTCGACAGAGAGCTCTACGAACAGATTGAGATGCTCGTTGAGGATCTTTGCTGCCAAAGAAACCGCTTCCTTGGCGTTGATGGTGCCGTTGGTGGTCACATCAAGCTCAAGACGATCGTAGTCGGTGATATTGCCGACGCGGGTGTTAGAAACGGTATAGTTTGCGGTGTAGACAGGCGTATAGATGGAATCCGTATAGATCACGCCGATAACGGAAGATTCCGCTGCGGCCTTGTTCTTATCGGAAGAAACGTAACCTCTGCCATGCTCAAAGGTGAGCTGCATAAAGAACGGAGAACCGGGTTCAACCGTTGCAATATGGTGGGTGGGGTTCAGGATCTCGATATCGGAGTCCGTCTGAATATCGCCGGCGGTAACTTCGCCGCCGCGAACATCGATCATAACGGTTTTCGGCTCGTTGCAATGCAACTTCGCAACAATACCCTTGACATTGATCACGATCTCAGGAACATCTTCCTTGACACCGGGCACGGTGGAGATTTCGTGAAGAACACCGTCAATTTTGATATTAGATACTGCAACGCCGGGCAGGGAGCTCAAAAGCACTCTGCGCAAGGAGTTGCCAAGCGTAATGCCGTAGCCTCTCTCAAGGGGTTCAATGACAAAAACACCGTGTTTTCCGTCTTCGCTAAGCTCGGCGGTAACAATGTTCGGTCTTTCGATTTCGATCATTATAATAACCTCCTATTTCAATGGTCGGCTCTGTAGCAGAGACGATTACTTCGAGTACAACTCGACGATCAAATGCTCTTCGAACGGGAAGTCGATGTCGGCTCTGGTAGGAAGGTTGTTGATCGTTGCAATAACATTTTCCGCATCAACGGTAAGCCATGCGGGAACGGGTCTGCTGTTGATATTCTCGATAAGCACTTTAATCTTCTCAGATTCCTTGTTGGATCTCTTATCCTTCAAAGCGATCACGTCGCCCTTCTTTACCAGGTAGGAAGGAATGTTTACCTTCTTGCCGTTGATGGTAAAGTGGCCGTGGAGTACGAGCTGACGAGCTTCCTTACGGCTTGCTGCCATACCCATACGGTAAACTACGTTATCGAAGCGACGCTCGATCATGGTCAGCAGGTTTTCACCAGTCTGGCCGGGGAGTCTGTCAGCCTTCTCAAAGTAGTTCTTAAATTGCTTCTCCAGAATACCGTAGTATCTCTTTGCCTTCTGCTTCTCGCGGAGCTGCAGGGTGTATTCCTTAGGTCTTCTTCTGGACACGTTAGCGCCATGCTGACCGGGAACAGTGCCTCTGCGGGACAAGGGGCACTTGTCGCTTGCACACTTGTCGCCCTTCAGATAAAGCTTGGTGCCTTCTCTGCGGCACAGTCTGCAAGAGGGTCCTGTATATCTTGCCATGTGTTTGCCTCCTATTCTTGATTAAACGCGTCTTCTCTTGGGCGGTCTGCAACCGTTGTGAGGAATCGGCGTTACGTCTTTAATCATAGTAATTTCCAAACCTGCAACCTGCAGTGCACGGATTGCGGATTCTCTACCCTGACCGGGGCCCTTTACGAATACTTCTACAGTCTTCAAGCCCTGCTCAATTGCAGTCTTTGCAGCTGCCTCAGCTGCCATCTGAGCTGCGAAAGGAGTAGACTTTCTGGAACCTCTGTAACCCAGCTCACCTGCGGATGCCCAAGAAATTGCGTTACCCTGGGTATCAGTGATGGTTACGATGGTGTTGTTAAAGCTGGACTGGATATGTGCTGCACCGCGCTCAATATTCTTCTTTTCGCGACGCTTCTTCAATGCAGTCTTCTTAGTAGTCTTTGCCATTTCCGTCTTTACCTCCCTCTTACTTTTTCTTGTTCGCGATGGTCTTGACGGGACCTTTTCTGGTTCTTGCGTTGGTCTTGGTACGCTGACCTCTTACGGGGAGACCTTTTCTGTGTCTCTGGCCGCGGTAGCAATCAATTTCCACCATTCTCTTGATGTTCAGACCTACTTCTCTTCTCAGATCGCCTTCTACAACGTAGTTGTTTTCGATGCAATCACGAAGCTTGGCAATATCTGCCTCAGTCAGGTCCTTAACGCGAGTGTCGGGGTTGATGCCGGTCGCCTTCAAGATTTCGTTGGAACGGCTTCTGCCAATACCGTAGATATAGCACAGACCGATCTCAACACGCTTTGCGTTAGGAATGTCAACGCCTGAAATACGTGCCATTGTTACACCTCTCTCCTTAGCCTTGTTTCTGTTTATGCTTGGGGTTTTCGCAGATTACCATGATCTTGCCTTTTCTCTTGATAATCTTGCACTTCTCGCAGATTTTCTTTACGGAAGGTTTTACTTTCATGATGATACCTCCATTCATTGTGGTTGCAGATCACTTTGCTCTGAAAGTGATTCTGCCCTGTGTCAGGTCATATAACGAAACCTCAACGGTAACCTTGTCACCGGGAAGGATTCGAATATAATTCATGCGCATTTTTCCTGAAATGTGAGCGGTGATGATGTGACCGTTGGTCAGCTTTACGCGGAATACCGTGTTGGGCAGAACCTCAACCACGACACCTTCACATTCAATCACATTGTCCTTAGCCAGAACAACTCCTCCTTCATACCTGTACGCGACCGGCTTGTTCCCGCAGCCAATTCCGCAAGAAGCGGTTGGTCAATGCTTCGCCGGAAAACCGAATGGGCTCTCCGTTTTCGCCGGTGATCAATCTTACATGCTTACGGTTTTTCTTCTTTGGGGTTTCTACCCTTCTGTCTCGTCCGTCGGCAATGAAGACGTTTTCGTCTTCCTCGCGAAGGATCAAGCAGATGATTCCCGCATCCCTGCCGGCCAGAGATCGGGCCAAGCATCCTACGTTTCCGCTCATTTTACGAGGGATCGGTCAGGATCACGGCTCCGTTATCTGTCAGCGCGAAGGTGTTCTCGAAATGAGAAGACAGCTTTCCGTCGTCGGTGACCACCGTCCATTCGTTGGACAAGGTGTGTACCGAGTAGACACCGGCGTTGATCATAGGCTCAACAGCCAAGGTCATGCCGGAGCAAAGCCGTATACCTCTTCCCGCTCTGCCGTAGTTGGGAACTTCGGGATCCTCGTGTACTTTTTTTCCGATGCCGTGACCTACAAAGTCACGAACAACCGAGTAACCAAAGGATTCCACGTAGGTTTGGATGGCGTTCCCGATATCACCGAGACGCGCACCCTCACACTCTGCAGCTTGAAGTCCTTTGAAAAAGCTTTGCCGTGTTACCTCTATCAGCTGCTCCGCTTCCCTGCTGATCTCGCCCACCGCAAAGGTTGCGGCGCAATCTCCGTGGTAGCCCTTATACAAGGCCCCGACGTCGATCTTGACGATATCGCCGTTCTTCAGCACGCGGTCGGAAGGGATCCCGTGGATCACTTCCTCGTTTACGCTGATGCACGCGGAGGCGGGAAAGCCGTAGAGATTCAGGAAGGACGGGGTAGCACCCAGAGACTTGATGGTCTTGCGGATCACTGCATCGATCTGCGCCGTTGTGACGCCCTCTTTGCAATGCTCACCGCCCACAGCCCGTGCTATCGCCGCGATCCGTCCGGCATCTCGCATCATCTGAATCTCTTCTTTGGATTTCAAGATGATCATATGCCGAGCACTTCCTTAACCAGGCGGGTGGTATCATCCACACTTGCCTGTCCGACAACGGTTTTCAAAAGATTCTTCTTTGCGTAATAGTCCTTGAGCGGTTCGGTTTCCGTATGGTAAACCTGGAGACGGTTCAGAACCGTTTCAGGCTTATCGTCAGCACGGAGAGTCAACTCAGTGCCGCAGGAATCGCAAGTCTTTCCGTCAGCGGAAGGGTTATACTTAACGTGGTAAGTAGCACCGCAACCGGGGCAGGAGCGTCTGCCGCTCATACGCTCAACGATGGTCTCATCGGATACTTCCAGAGAAAGTACGCAGTCGATGTGAACACCAAGCTGATCGAGTGCTTCTGCCTGAGGAATCGTACGGGGGAATCCGTCCAGGATGAAGCCATTGGCGCAGTCCGGATTTGCAAGACGTTCTTTGACGATGCCAACAACCACTTCATCGGGAACAAGCGCACCGGACTTGATCAGTTCGGAAGCTTGCTTGCCAAGCTCCGTGCCGTCTTTGATGGCGGCACGGATCATGGCTCCGGTCGAAATAGTAGGGATCTTGAGCGCCTCACAGATAATTTCGCCCTGAGTGCCTTTGCCGGCACCGGGAGGGCCAAACAGTATCAGGTTCATTTCTCAATTCTCCCGAAACAGATCACTCAAGGAAGCCCTTGTAGTGACGCATGGTCGTCTCGCTTTCGATATCTCTGGTGGTCTGCAGAGCTACGTCAACTGCGATGATGACCGAAGTACCGCCATACACCAGCATGGACAGTGCAGCGTTGTTGGTCCAGCTCATGAGGATCGGGAAGATCGACATGAAGGAGAGGAACAATGCACCGATCAGGGTGATTCTGTTGACAACCTTCTGGATGTACTGTGCGGTGGGCTGGCCGGGTCTGTAACCCAGGATGGTACCACCGTTGTTCTTCAGATTGTTGGCAACCTCAACGGTATTGAACGAAATTGCGATATAGAAGTATGCAAATGCGATGATCAGAACGAACATTACCAGCACGTAGACTACGCTACCGGAAGAGAACCAGTTCTGAACCCAGGTCTGGAAGCCACCACCGATGATCAAAGCCAGGGTGGAAGGCAGAGACACGATCGCAGATGCGAAGATGACAGGCATAACGCCGCCCATCATGATCTTGATGGGAAGGTGGGTGTTTGCACCGCCGTACATCTTACGTCCAACCTGTCTCTTAGCATACTGGACAGGCAGACGGCGCTCGGAGTTGGAGAAGAATACTACCAGGGTGATGATGACCAACATCATTACGATTGCGGCCAGAACACCCAGAACATTGCCAACGCTGAAGCTGCCGGTAAGCAAGCTAAACATGTTTGCCGCCAGAGTAGGACCGGTGGAAACGATGTTGGCGAACAGGATCAGGGAGATACCGTTACCAATACCCTTCTCGTCGATACGCTCACCAAGCCACATAACCAAGCAAGCACCTGCGGTATGGCATGCGATGATAACCAGTGCCGCAAAGAAGCCGGTGTTCTCGATCATGCGCTGGCTCTTCAAGGTTGCATAGTAACCGTAAGAAGTAACCACTGCAAGAGCGATGGTGACGTAGCGGGTGTAGCGGGAGATTCTTGCCTGGCCTTCGGGGCCGCTCTTGGCAATTCTCTCCAATGCGGGGATAGCGATGGTCAACAGCTGAATTACGATGGATGCGGTGATGTAGGGGCTGACACCCAGAGCAAACAGAGTTGCCTGAGAGAAAGCGTCACCGGCCAACATGCTAAAGTAGCCGAACAAGGATCCCTGAACAGCCGCGGAGCTGAACATTTGCTGCACAGCGGTGCTGTTGATAAAGGGAACCATGACGTTGGCGCCGAGTCGGTAAATCACGATGACCAGCAGCGTGAAGAGCATTCTCTTACGCAGCTCCGGCACCCTCCATGCGTTACCGAATACCTTAAACATTATACCACCTCAGTCTTTCCGCCTGCGGCTTCGATCTTTTCTTGAGCGGACGCGGAAAACTTGGTTGCTTTAACGGTAAATGCTTTGGTAACTTCGCCGTTGCCCAGGACCTTAAGTCCATCGAACGTCTTCTTAATAATGCCATTTGCTACCAGAGTGTCGAGATCGATCACTGCGCCAGCTTCAAACACATCCAGATCGGACAGATTGATGATGGCATACTGGGTTGCAAAGTGGTTCTTGAAACCTCTCTTGGGAAGTTTTCTGTAAAGGGGCAACTGACCGCCCTCGAAACCAGGTCTTACACCGCCGCCAGTGCGAGCGTTCTGACCCTTGTGACCCTTACCTGCGGTTTTGCCGTTACCACTACCTGCACCTCTACCTTTTCTGTAGGGGGCTTTGGTGGAACCGACAGCCGGAGAAAGCTCATGAAGTTTCATAACTATATCCTCCTTCTTCTAATCTGTCGATCCGTTACTCTGCATCTTCGACTTTAACGAGGTGGCAGATAACGTTGATCTTGCCCTCAATGCTTGCGTCCTTCTCAACGATCTTAACGTCGCCGATCTTGTTCAGACCGAGGGATGCAGCGGTGAGGATCTGGTTCTTTTTACGGCCGATCAGGCTCTTGGCCAGAGTAATTTTAACTTTCATGTCTGACCTCCTTAGCGGACGTTGTTGACGTCGATGCCGCGCATTGCAGCAACTTCTTCAACGGTACGAAGATCCTTCAATGCCTCGAAGGTTGCTTTCACAACGTTCGCGGGATTGTTGGAACGGAGAGACTTACCACGGATATCGCGGATACCTGCCATCTCGAGAACGGCACGTACCTTACCACCGGCGATGATACCGGTACCGGGTGCAGCGGGCTTCAGAAGAACCTTGCCTGCGCCATACTCACCGACGATCTCGTGAGGAATGGTGGTACCAACCAGAGGAACCTCGATAACGTTTCTCTTTGCAGCCTCGATAGCCTTACGGATAGCATCCGGAACTTCGGCTGCCTTACCGATGCCGTAACCTACCAGGCCTTCGCCGTTACCGACAACGACCAGAGCAGAGAAGCGACGGATACGACCGCCCTTTACGGTTTTGGAAACGCTCTTGGTATCAACAAGGTTTTCCTTGAATTCTACATTGGAATAATCTTTTTTCATAATACCCTCCTTAGAACTTCAGGCCGGCTTCGCGAGCAGCCTCAGCGAGAGCCTTTACACGGCCGTGATAGAGATTACCGCCGCGGTCAAAGACAACCTCGGTAATGTTCTTCTCGAGAGCTCTCTTTGCAGCCAGTTCGCCAACCTTTTTTGCAGCCTCGATGTTGCCGCCCTCTGCGCCGAATTCCTTTTCGGTGGAGGAAGCTGCTACGAGGGTATTGCCTACGGTGTCGTCGATGATCTGAACGTAGATGTTATCGTTGGAACGATAAACGCAGAAACGGGGTCTTGCGGGAGTTCCGAAAATCTTCGCTCTGACTCTCTTATGTCTATGGAGTCTCTTTGCATTGCTATCAGCACGAGTAATCATGTTTCTTTCCTCTCCTTCCCGTTATTTGCCAGCCTTACCGGCTTTGCTTCTCACGTATTCGCCAGCATAGCGGATACCCTTACCATGGTAGGGTTCGGGAGGACGCTTGCCGCGGATAACTGCTGCGATCTGACCAACCTGCTGCTTGTTGGAGCCGCTTACCTTGATCTTCAATCCGCCGCTATCGCCGGGAATCTCAAAAGTGATACCCTGGGGAGCGGTCATGAGAATGTCATGGGAGTAGCCCAAGTGCAGGAGAAGGTCCTTGCCCTTCATTTCTGCACGGTAACCAACACCGATGATCTCCAGGTTCTTAACGTAGCCCTCGGTAACGCCAACAACCATGTTAGCAACCAGGGTTCTGGAAAGACCGTGGAGGGATCTTGCTTCTTTCTCGTCGTTGGGACGAGTAACCAGGATCTCCGCACCCTCAACCTTAACGCTGATGATGGGGCTGATCTGCTCGGAAAGTTCGCCTTTGGGACCCTTTACGGTAACCAGGTTGCTGTCGCTGACAGTAACGGTAACACCAGCGGGGAGCGCAATCGGCTTTCTACCAATTCTGGACATGTTTCAAATCCTCCTTACCAAACGAAGGCGAGCACTTCACCGCCCACGTTCTCTTTGCGGGCTGCCTTGTCGGTCATGATACCACGGGAGGTGGAAACAATCGCGATGCCGAGGCCGTTTCTGACCTTCGGAATGTCCTGACTTGCCGCATAAATCCTCAATCCGGGCTTAGAGACACGCTTAATGCCCTGGATGATCTTCTGCTTACCTTCGCCGTACTTCAGGGTAACGGTCATGATACCCTGCTTGCCGTCGTCGGTCACTTTGTACTCTTTGATGTAGCCCTCGTCAAGAAGAATCTGAACGATGGCTTTCTTCATATTGGAAGCAGGGATCTCAACAGACTCGTGCTTTGCATCGTTTGCATTGCGGATTCTGGTGAGCAGGTCTGCTACAACGTCTGTCATCTGCATAGTTCAATCCTCCTTAGATTACCAGCTGGCTTTCTTTACACCGGGAATCTGGCCCTTGTAAGCCAGCTCACGGAAGCAGATACGGCAGATGCCGTATTTTCTCATATATGCGTGAGGTCTGCCGCAGATCTTGCAGCGGGTGTACGCACGGGTGGAAAACTTGGGGGCCTTCTGCTGCTTAAGAATCATTGCTTTCTTTGCCATCTTGTTTTCCTCCTTACTGTTTTGCGAACGGTGCGCCCAGCAGAGTCAGAAGCTCTTTTGCTTCCTCATCGGTCTGTGCGGTGGTTACAAATACGATGTCCATACCTCTGACCTTATCCACCTTATCGTACTCGATTTCGGGGAAGATCAGCTGTTCCTTCAAGCCAACGCTGTAGTTGCCTCTGCCGTCGAACGCATTGGGGTTGATACCCTTGAAGTCACGAACGCGGGGCAGTGCCAGGTTGAAGAATTTGTCAACAAATTCCCACATGTTCTCAGCGCGGAGAGTTACCTTAACGCCGATCTTCTGGCCAGCTCTGATCTTAAAGTTAGAAACGGACTTCTTAGCGGTGGTTGCCACAGCCTTCTGGCCGGTGATAGCTGTGATGTCAGCGATGATAGCGTCGATAACCTTGGGGTTCTCCTTTGCTTCGCCTGCACCAACGTTGATGACAACCTTATCAAGTCTCGGGATCTGCATGGGGCTGGAGTAGTTGAACTTTGCCATGAGGGCAGGTGCAACGTCGCTCTTATAAAATTCTTTCAGTCTAGACATTGTAATACCTCCTCAATTAAAGTTCTTCGCCGCACTTAACGCAAACTCTGATCTTGCGGCCGTCCTCGGCGATCTGAACCTTGGAACGTCTGCCAGCCTTGCACTTGTTGCAGTAAAGCTGAACCTTGCTTGCGTAGATAGCGCCTTCGGTCTTGATGATACCGCCTGCCTCACCCTGTCTTCTGGGCTTAACATGCTTGGAAACGATCTGAACGCCCTCAACCATAACCTTGCCTTCCTTGGGGGAAACGCCGATTACTTTGCCGATGGCGGGCTCTTTGCCGTTTGCATATTCGCCGGAGATCACGATAACGGTATCGCCGGTCTTAACGTGCATCTTACTCATTGTACATCCTCCCATCAAACAACTTCGGGTGCGAGGGAGAGGATCTTCATGTAGTCGTTATCACGAAGCTCTCTTGCAACCGGCCCAAAAATACGGGTACCGCGGGGGTTCTTATCTTCTTTGATGATGACTGCTGCGTTCTCATCGAAGCGAACGTAGGAGCCGTCTGCTCTTCTTACGGGCTGTACGGTTCTAACCACAACGGCGCGAACTACGTCACCCTTCTTAACAACACCGCCGGGTGCTGCCTTCTTGACTGCGCAGACAACAACATCGCCAACGCCGGCATAACGTCTGCCGGTGCCGCCAAGTACACGGATGCACATAAGCTCTTTAGCGCCAGTGTTGTCGGCAACTTTCATCATAGATTGCTGCTGTAACATTCTGTACCTCCTGATTACTTAGCCTTCTCGACGATTTTGACGAGACGCCAGTTCTTGTCCTTGGAAAGAGGTCTGGTTTCCATGATCATAACGATATCGCCAACTTTTGCCTCGTTGTTCTCGTCATGAGCCTTGAAACGTACAGTTCTCTTTACGATCTTCTTATAAAGGGGATGCTTGACATTGTCGCGTACTGCAACGACGATGGTCTTCTCCATCTTGTCGCTTGCTACGATACCGACTCTGGTCTTTCTCATAGATCTTTCTTCCATGTTCTACTCCTTTCCCTTACGCATTCTCTGCGAGCTGCTTCTCGCGGAGAACAGTGAGCATCCGAGCGATGGTCTTCTTAGTCTCGACGATCTTCATCGGATTTTCGAGCTGGTTGATAGAATGCTGGAAGCGAAGATTGAAGAGCGCTTCCTTCTGCTCCTTAATGGCCTTTTCCAGTTCGGAAGCGGACAATTCTTTGATTTCTCTGATATCCATCTTTATGCCTCCTGATTTTCAAGGTCAGCTTTCGTCGCAAACTTACATTTGATCGGAAGCTTGTGGGAAGCCAGACGCATTGCTTCGCGAGCAACGGATTCGTCAACGCCTTCCATCTCGAACATCACTCTGCCCGGTTTCACTACTGCTACCCAGTATTCGGGAGAGCCCTTACCGGAACCCATTCGGGTTTCAGCAGGCTTCTCGGTGATGGGCTTATCCGGGAAGATCTTGATCCAAACCTTACCGCCACGCTTGATATAACGGGTCATAGCAATACGGGCTGCCTCGATCTGGTTGCTGGTGATCCATGCGGGCTCGGTAGCTACCAAGCCGTACTGACCGTTGGAGATCTTGTTGCCTCTGTAGGCCTTACCGGTCAGTCTGCCTCTGTGGACACGTCTGTATTTTACTCTCTTAGGCATTAACATTAGCGTCTACCTCCTTCGCGAGCAGTGGTGCGCTTCACTTCGGAGAGAACCTCGCCCTTGTAGATCCAAACCTTGATACCGATCTTACCGTAGGTGGTGTTAGCTTCAGCGAAGCCGTAGTCGATATCAGCACGGAGGGTCTGCAGCGGGATGGTACCTTCGTGATAGTGTTCGGTTCTCGCGATTTCCGCGCCGCCCAGACGGCCGCCGCAGGAGATCTTGATACCCTTAGCACCAAGCTTCATGGTTCTGCCGATTGCCTGCTTCATTGCACGGCGGAAGGAAATTCTCTTCTCCAGCTGAGCTGCAATGTTCTCGGCAACCAGGGTTGCATTCATGTCGGGGCTCTTTACCTCAACAACCTTAACATCCACGGTAACGTTTGCGGGGGTGTTCAGGAACTTGGTGATAACGCCCTTGAGTTTTTCGATCTCAGCACCGCCCTTACCGATAATAATACCGGGCTTAGCGCAGTGGATGATCACTTTGATACGGCTGTTGTCGCGCTCGATTTCGATCTTCGGAACGCCAGCCTGATAGAGCTTGCTCTTCAGGAACTTTCTCAACTGATAGTCAGAAACCAGGGTATCGCCGAAATCCTGTTCCTTTACATACCAACGGGAGTCCCAATTTTTGATGACGCCCACACGAAGTCCGTGGGGATTAACTTTCTGTCCCATTTTTAGTCCTCCTCCTTAGTCTCTTTCTTTCAGCGTGAGGTTCACATGAGAGGTACGCTTGATGATGCGGAAGGCTCTGCCCTGCGCACGGGGCATAACTCTCTTCATGTTCTTGAGAATGCCGGGAGTTACGTAGCACTCAGCAACGTAGAGCTTCTCAACATCCATACCGAAGTTGTGCTCGGCATTTGCCATAGCGGATTTCAACAGCTTTGCGATATCGGTAGCCACCATCTTATTGGTGTTCTTCAAAATCGCCATTGCAACAGCGGCATCCTTGCCTCTGATTTCGTCCAGTACGATCCCAACCTTACGGGGAGATACGCGAAGCTGCTTAAGATAAGCTTTAGAAACTTTGTTTTCCATCGTTTATTCTCCTTTCAGCCTGCGCTTATTTACCGTTGTTGGAAGTCTTGGAACCTGCGTGGCCCTTATAAGTTCTGGTGGGAGCGAACTCACCCAGCTTATGACCAACCATGTCCTCAACTACATATACCGGGACGTGCTTTCTGCCGTCGTATACGGCAATGGTGTGACCGACGAAATCCGGGAAGATGGTAGAGGCGCGAGACCAGGTCTTCAGAACTCTCTTTTCGCCCTTTTCATTCATTTCACAAACGCGCTTATACAGTTTAGCCTCGACAAAGGGGCCTTTTTTTACGCTTCTGCTCATTGTTCATATCCTCCTTTATTTGTCGTTACGTCTCTTGACGATGAACTTGTTGGTACGAGCCTTCTTATTTCTGGTCTTATAACCCAGAGCAGGCTTGCCCCAAGGAGTTACAGGACCGGGACGGCCGATGGGAGCGCGGCCCTCACCACCACCATGGGGGTGATCGCAGGGGTTCATTACGGAACCTCTAACGGTGGGTCTGATGCCCATGTGACGCTTCTTACCGGCTTTACCGATCTTAACGTTCTCATGCTCAAGGTTACCGATGGTACCGATGGTTGCTTTGCAATCCAGACGAACCAGACGAACCTCACCGGAGGGAAGACGAACCTGAGCCATGCCGTTCTCTTTTGCCATCAGCTGAGCTGCAGCACCTGCGGAACGAACCAGCTGAGCGCCTCTGCCGGGGTAGATCTCGATAGAGTTGATCAGGGTACCTACGGGGATGTTTGCGATGGGAAGCACGTTACCGGGCTTAATGTCAGCGGTTTCGCCTGCGTAGAGGACGTCGCCAACCTTGATGCCGTCGGTAGCAAGAACGTAGCTCTTCTTCCCTGCTTCATCCTGGAGAAGTGCGATGTATGCGGTACGGTTGGGGTCGTACTCAATAGCGGTAACGGTGTTACCGTTTGCATTGAACGCACCCTTGAAATCGATGATTCTGTACTTGGTCTTGTTGCCGCCGCCGTGATGACGAACGGTAATCTTACCGGTGTTGTTACGGCCTGCCTTGTGCTTCAGAGTTACAAGCAGGCTTTTCTCAGGCTTTCTTTTGGTCAGCTCCTCAAAAGAGGGAGTTGCCATGTGTCTGAGTGACGGAGTAGTAGGACGATACGTTTTAACTGCCATTTCCGTTACTCCTTTCTTACATCAAGCTGTCGAAGAACTCGATCGTCTTAGAATCAGCAGTCAGCTTAACGATCGCTTTCTTCCACTGTGCGGTATAACCGTAGTGGTAGCCCATTCTGCGGGGCTTTCTCTTCATGGTGATGGTGGTCACCTTTTCAACTTCCACACCGAAGATCTCTTCTACTGCGTTCTTGATCTCGATCTTGTTCGCATCGTTAGCAACGCGGAAGGTGTACTTCTTCTGCTGGATGTTTTCAATCGCTGCCTCGGTGATGACCGGCTTCTGGATTACATCGTATGCGGTTTTCATTCTGCGTAAACCTCCTCGATCTTAGCCACCGCATCCTTAGCCATGACAAGCTTGCCATACTTCAGGATGTTGTAGACGTTGATTGCATTCACGGGAGTGGTAGCCACGCCCTCGATATTAGCCATAGACTTGATTACCTTCTTGTCAGCCTCGGGCAGAACTACCAGAGTCTTGCCGTTTGCGCCGATAGCGGAGAGGAACTGCACCATGGGCTTGGTCTTGTAATCTGCAGATGCGATATTGTCAACGACAATCAGTTCACCTTCAGCTACCTTTGCAGACAAAGCGGAGAACAGTGCGATCTTCTTCACCTTCTTGTTGATGCTGACGCGATAGGAGCGGGGCTTGGGAGCAAACACGATACCGCCGTGAGTCCACTGGGGAGCTCTGGTGGAACCCTGTCTTGCATGACCGGTACCCTTCTGCTTCCAGGGCTTTCTGCCGCCGCCGGAAACTTCTGCTCTGGTGAGAGCGGACTGGGTGCCCTGACGCTGGTTGAGCAGGTAAGCTCTTACAACAGCGTGAACTGCAGCTTCATTCATTTCAGCCGCAAAAATCTTTTCGGAAAGCTCGATGGTACCAACCACCTGGCCTCCCATGTTTACCACGTTAAGTGTAGGCATAGTTCATTTCCTCCTTTCGCTTACTTCACAGCGTTGCGAACATAAACGATGCCGCCCTTGGGACCGGGAACCGCGCCCTTGACAGCAATCAGATTGTTGTCGGCGTCGATCTTAACGATCTCCAGATTGAGCATAGTAACCTGTTCGTGACCGTACTGACCTGCCATGTGCTTGTTCTTGAACACACGGGAAGGATCGCTGTTTGCACCCATGGAACCAACCTGACGGTGAACGGGGCCGGTACCGTGAGTCATTCTCAGACGGTGTGCGTTCCATCTCTTGATAACGCCGCTGTAACCGTGACCCTTGGTGATACCGGTGATGTCGACCTTTTCGCCTTCAGCGAAGGTATCGGCAGTAACGATGTCGCCCTCGTTCATGGAAGCAGCATCCTCAAGACGGAACTCCTTGAGGTACTTCTTAAAGGAAACCTTGTGGGACTCGAAGTGGCCCTTGAGAGGCTTGGTTGCCTTGCGCTCTGCCAGATCGGCGTAACCGAGCTGAACTGCGGAGTAACCGTCCTTCTCTACCGTCTTCTTCTGAACAACGGTGCAGGGACCTGCGTTGATGACAGTAACGGGAATAACTCTGCCCTTCTCATCGAAGATCTGAGTCATGCCCAGCTTTCTGCCAATGATGCCTTTTTTCATTGTAAATATTCCTCCTTGGTTATTGGTTGAACCTTTCAAAGTCCAACGTGACCTTGTTTTTGTTTACGGATTAACTTAGAGTTCGACGCTGAAATCAACGCCGGCGGGAAGATCAATGTTCATCATCGCGTCTACACAAGCCTTGGAAGGTTTGATGATGTCGATCAGTCTCTTGTGAGTACGATACTCGAACTGCTCACGGCTATCCTTGTACTTATGAACAGCACGCAGGATGGTGATGATCTCTCTGTCGGTGGGAAGCGGGATAGGACCGGAAACAGATGCGCCGTTGCGCTTTGCAGTTTCAACGATCTTCTCAGCTGCCTGATCGATCAAAGTGTGGTCGTAAGACTTGAGTCTGATACGGATTCTCTCTTTTGCCATGGTTTAGCCTCCTAAAAAATTTTGTTTGATTTTAGTGGCAAAGGCAGGACACCGTTCCGGGCGTTTCATGCCCTTCCCTAAAAAAATGCCTTCCTCTGCGCCCGATTTCCGGACATACTCCACAGAAGTTACCCACGCTTTTGCATGGCAATCTACTGCTTCATCGCACACCAAGCGAAGTAGATTTTAGCATATAAGCCAATATTTGTCAAGTATTTTTGTCAAAAAAGTATATAAAAAATCCCGCTATAATTGTAAATAATTTGTGAACAAACAAGAGATGCGTTTTTCTTTTCAAAAAGGTCTTTACAATCCCTATTTTTTTGTTATAATGGAAGTAATCAAAAGGGTGCATTTTTCATAAGCACGCGCCCTATATATAATAAGGAAGGAAAACACATGGAATTTATCCACAACTGCAGCGGGACCTGCTCCCGCTCCATCCGTTTTGACATGGATGAAAATCATATCGTTACCGGTATTGCGTATACCGGAGGCTGTAATGGCAATCTGAAGGGCATCGCCCGCCTCTGCGAGGGGATGAAGGCCGAGGATCTTATCCAGCGTCTGGAAGGTACCAAATGCGGCTTTAAGAACACCTCCTGCCCCGATCAGCTGGCACAGGCTTTGAAAAACGCTTTGGCAAACAAATAATTTGCAAAGGAGTAATGCGTATGAATACCGCTTACGAAACCGCTCTGAAGGAATACGAAAATTGGCTTGCTCACGTTAACGAGGAGGAAAAGGCTGCATTGGAGGCCATCCGCAGTGACGAGAACGCAATTCTCTCCCGTTTCGCCATTCCCATGTCCTTTGGTACCGCAGGCTTGCGCAGTACCATGGATCTGGGTATCTCCCGTATGAACGTGTATACCGTTGCCCAGACCACCAAGGGCTTGGCGGATCTTGTACTGGAGGCAGGCGGCAAGGACCGAGGCGTTGCCATCAGTTACGACAGCAGAAACAACTCCGGACTGTTTGCCCATACCGCGGCGAGAGTTTTGGCCGCTTGCGGAATCAAGGTATATCTCTTTGACGGCATCCGCCCCACTCCCGAGCTTTCCTTTGCCATCCTGCATTACGGTTGTATCGCCGGTATCAACGTGACGGCATCCCACAACCCCAAGGAATACAACGGCTACAAGGTTTACTGGGAAGACGGCGCACAGCTTCCTCCCGAACACGCTGAGGTGGTTTCTGCCGCTGCGGCAGCAACGGATATTTTCTCCGTTGAACTGGCTGATCTGGACAAGGCTATTCAAAGCGGTCTCGTTACCGTCATTGGCGACAAGGCAGACGATGCGTTCCTTTCTGCGGTGTTGAACTGCGCACTGGCTCCCGATCTCACTGCAAAGTACGGCAATGGGTTGAATATGTTCTACACCCCCTTGCACGGTACGGGCTACAAGCTGATCCCAGAGTGCTTGAAGCGCTGTGGCATCACCAATCTGCAGGTGGTAGAGGAGCAGGCTGAACCCAACGGTGACTTCCCCACCGTAGCTTCTCCCAACCCCGAGAACAAGGAATGCTTCAATCTAGCAGCAGAGAAGATCAAGGAGCTTGGTCTCAACTGCAACATGATCATCGCCAGTGACCCCGATGCAGATAGAGTGGGTCTTGCACTGCGCGGCAAGGACGGTGAGTTCTTTGCACTGAACGGCAACCAGATCGGTGCGTTGCTTATTGACTATATTATTAAGGTAAGAAAAGAAAAAGGCATTCTGCCCGAAAACGCGTGTGCCATCAAGTCCATCGTCTCCTCCAACCTGTTTGATGCCATTTGCGATGCTCACGGCGTTGCACACATCAGCGTGCTCACCGGGTTTAAGTACATCGGCGAGAAGATCAAGCAATGGAAGTCTAGCGGTGAACATACCTTCATTTTCGGTTACGAGGAAAGCCAGGGCTACTTGTCCGACGGCTATGCAAGAGATAAGGATGCCATTGCCGCGGCGATGCTGATCGCTGAGATGGCTTGCTACCACGCCGCCGCAGGCAAGACTGTGGCAGAGGCGTTGGACGAGATCTACGCAACCTACGGCTGTTACCGTGAGTCTGTCATCAACCTTGCCATTACCGGGCTGGATCCCATGGGTATGATGAAGGAGCAGATGGCGGCAATGCGCGGAAGCGCACCCAAGTCCATCGGCGGAATTGCTGTGGCTCGTGTAAGAGATTACAAGGACGGCAAGGTTTATCACGCTGACGGCAATGTGACGGAGACGGGACTCCCCTCCTCCGACGTGCTGTACTACGAGCTGGAAAGCGGCGATGCGGTCATCGTGCGTCCTTCCGGTACCGAGCCTAAGATCAAGGTTTATATCCTTGCCAAGGGTGACAACGAGGAACAGACTGCCGAAAAGATCAGTGCGTTCTCCGCAGAGATGAAGGCTAAGCTGAAGGGATAAGATAATAGTACGTTTAAGGACCTTTCTTTCGAAAAAGAAAGGTCCTTAAAAATCCCCAAAGAAACCTGCCTTTCCAAAACCCATATACATGTGTTTTGGCATAAAAGTTTTTGGGGTGAGAGTATGAGAGAGGGACTTTTTCCAAAAAGTCCCTCTCTCATAAATTATTGCAATAGCTTAAAAATCATAGCGGCTTCCTGGTTGATATAGCCGTAATTCTGTAAAAAGCTCAAGAACAGCTCGCACAGGAAATACAGCAACGCGAAGATGCCCACCCACAAAAGGATCTTGGGCAACAGCATAACCTGACGGCGCTCTCTCTGCTTTTCGATAACGGCAAGACGCTCCAGGGCTTGGTTGCAAAGCTCCACCTTGCGCTTTTGTTCTTCTTCCGTTTCCATGTATTTGTTCTGCTTGTAGGCAGAGGTATCGTTGAGGATCCGCTTGCCTTCGTTGTTCTTGGCAATGGTCTCTTCCAAGCGCTCCACAGAGAGATTTTCGAACTGCCAATCCTTGTCTCTGCCGCAAACGTCGCACATGGACGCCCCCAAAGGATTCTTTCTGCCGCAGCAGCAAAGCCAAACACTGTTTCCCGCCTGGGGCAGAACGCGGATGGGATGGGATTCCTCCGCTTTTTGGAAGATGTTGAGGGAGCGGTAGGCATCTCTGAGATCGCCATCCAGCTCCACAAATCGCAAAGCTCTGCCTCCGGCGATGAGGTTCAGCTCCTTGGTGCTTCCGTCAAAGAAGGTAACGGAGACAAGCTCGATCTGCATCTTCTTGAAATAACTTTCCGGAAGAGGGATGAAAATGCCCTCGCCGAACTCTTCTCCCAAAACGATGGTTTTGTCCTTCTTGCATTCTCTTTCTTTGCGAGGAATGCCGTTCAGAACACGGTCGCCGAAGGTGGCCTCCTCCCAGCTGTAGCGGAAGTCGATCTTTTTATCCGGCAGGATGGTACGTTCCTTGTACAAAATAATACGAATATCCAAGGCGGCGATGGTCTTCTCGGAAACAGAGCGCAAGTTCATGGTAAGGAACAGATCCGCGGTATCTCTGTCGGAGATGATATAGCCTTCCTTGATCTCCACGGGGCTTTCATCAAAAATAGCGCTGTTATCCAGATATTCAATGACGCGAAGAGGACGCATACGGTCCCGATGGACACGGGCAAGTTTCGCTTTTCGGGGATTACGCTTGAACATAAAAGCCTCCTTGGCAGAAGCGGGAAAGCAAGAAAATATGGCGGTGCATCTTGCAATCCTTCTTCTTTTGTGATATAATTTGGCTGTTTGAAAGGAAGGTGCATTTTTATGGAAAATAAAACCTATCGATTGAAGGATATCGATCTTTTCGTCCTGGATATGGACGGAACCATTTATTTGGGTGAGCAGGTGTTCCCCGAGGCATTGCGCTTCGTGAAAGAAGCACGTGAGGCGGGCAAGAGAGTGATCTTCTTCACCAACAACGCTTCCCGCAATCCTCAGATCTACGTAGAGCGGTTGAACCGCATGGGCTTTGAAGCAAGCAGAGAGGATATTCTCTCCTCCGGGGACGTGACTGCGGCGTATCTGAACCTGCATCACAAGGGCGAGCCCGTATATCTTGTGGGCACTCCCGCCTTGGAAGAGATGTTCCGCGACGAGGGAATCAACCTGACCAATGGATCCGACCGCAAGACTGCGGAAACGGCATCCATCGTAGTGGCATCCTTTGATACCACCTTGACTTACGAGAAGCTGGACATTGCCTGCAATCTCATCCGCAAGGGGGCAACCTTCTATTCCACCCATCCCGACTTCGTTTGTCCCTTGGAGGGCGGTGCAGTGCTTCCCGACAGCGGCGCCATCTGCGCATTGCTTACCTCTTGCACCGGAGTGACCCCCAAATACTTCGGCAAGCCCGAGAAAGAGACTGCCTTGATGCTGGAGCGTAGCTACAACGTTCCGCCGGAAAGAACCGCCATCGTGGGCGACCGTCTTTACACTGATATTGCCTTGGGCAAAAACAACGGTTTACTCTCTATTCTGGTGCTTACCGGGGAAACCACCATGGAGGACGTTAACGAAAGCAACGCCCCCGACGTGATCTTAAACAATATCGGCGAGATCTTAGATTATTTGTACTGAAAAGATCCCAGCTTGGTCGCGGGTACATCGGAGCCCGCGGGCAAAATTGCCAGCACGGAGAAGCCCTCTGTGGGGAATTCTCTCTCAGAGACGTAGGTCAGATCCTCGTCGGCAAGTCGATCCATCATCATCTGAGCGTTCTTCTTTAAAGGAAGGACGCTTTTGATTTTGCCGCTCTTAACACCGTCGGACAGGAACTTCACCAGCTTCATAAGCTCAGCGGGGTGAGGCAGACCGTCAGCACCGCACTTGGGACGGAAGGCAAAGACGCCGTCTCCGCTGAGAACGGTGGGGCGAGGCACCACCAAGCCGTTTTTCTCCTTGGCGAAGCGCATGGGAGGCATGGAGAAGCGGAAACGCATCATAGCAGAGAACACGCCCAGGCATCCTGCCAAGAAATCTGCCAGCGGCAAAGACGCAGGCAAGTTTACATAATACTCTCCTGCATCCATATGGCAACAGCTATATCCCATAGTGCTGTTAAAATACTGCCAGTAAATCTCCTCTGCTTCCGCTCCGACGGAAAGCTCCACGGGAAGAGTGGGCAAAAGGGTGGCAATGGAACGCTGGAAAAGACACACGCCGTTCTTCAAGAAGCGGAAGTTGTCGGGGGTCAACGTACCAACGCGGTTCATTTTGATCAGCTGGCTGGCGCAGAAGCGATCTCCGTCACGCTCACGGAGCAACAAGAAACGGCTCTGGCACAGCTTTTCAATGGTCATATCCGCAGGCAGGGAAAGTTCCACACCCTTGGTAACGTACAGCAAGCTCCAAAGCCCGGGCACGGAATTACGCATCAAGGATGCCATCAGACGGATGTCCGGCACAGCCTCCCGCAGGAGATATACGGCGTACCCTTCCTTGGCAACAACCTCATAGCGGCTGTACAGCGCCTCGGGGGTGGTCAAAAGCTCTGCAAGAGTAAACTGCTCTCCAAGGCTTACGTTTTCCGCAAAGGTCTTGAAGGCATTGGCAGTACGCTCGGAGTAGAAGGACACCTTGGAAATAGGCGTTAAAAGCTTGGTCCCCCAACCCTCTGCTCCAAAAGCCTCTTCCAAAAACGCCGTTTCGGCGGGAATGCTCTCCTGCTGTGTTACTTCATTCATCAATTCGCTCATAGTATCAGTTCCTTTCATTTCCCGTAAGCTTACCGTCGCGATTGCCACAGACGGTGATCTCGCTTACCCGCCCCACCGCGGCATTGACTGCCGGGAAGGTGCATTCCATAAATTCCTCGGTGTGGCCAACCGCCACGCCGTTTTTGATCTTCTCGGTGAGAACCTTGACGGTTTTCCCTGTGAAGGTGTTCATGATCTCTTTTTTCTGCTCTGCCGAAACGGCGTTCAGCCTTGCACATCTTTCCTTACGGATCTCCTTGGGAACGGCACCTTCCATGGTGGCGGCAGGCGTTCCTTCCCGCTCGGAGTAAGGGAAGGCGTGGACGTGCATCATACCTGCATTCCTGACAAAGGCTTCGGTCTCCAAATAGTCCTCCTCGGTCTCCGTGGGGAATCCGGTGATAAAGTCTGCGCTGAGCTGTACGTGAGGCAGTGCTTCCTTTAACATGAGGATCTTTTCCATCGCCCCTTCCGCCGTGTAGGGACGGCGCATCAAGCGCAGGATCCGAGTGGAGCCCGATTGCAGGGACAGATGGAGATGGGGCATAAAATTGGGTGCTTCCCCAATGGCATTCAAAAAGGCGGGGGTCAGACTGCCGATGGACAAGGAGCCCAGGCGGACACGCAAAAGCCCCTCCGATTGCAGGTCGCCCAAGGCGGTGATCAATTCCCCGAGAGGGCGTTTGTTATACGCAGAAGTCTCTATACCCGTCAGAACGATCTCCTTGTAGCCCGCTTTTACCAAGCGGGAAGCTTCTGCAAGAATCTCACTGCTCTCTCTGGAACGGGTCTTACCTCTGAGGGTGGGAATGATGCAATAGGTACATTTGCCGCTACATCCGTCCTGGATCTTGATATAGGCACGGCAGGTAGAGAACAAGTCGCTCTTTCCTTTCACCTCCATGGGTTCGTAGGGAACGCCTTCCATGGTGGTGACGAAGTCTCCTCCAGCATCGGAAACAATGGCTTCCGCCACCTTCCCTTTTTGACTGCATCCTCCCACGTAAAATACCCCGGGGATGGACAAAAAGTCTTCCTTTTGGTTTTGGGAGGCGCATCCGATGACGGCCACCTTCCCGCGGGAGCCATAGCGGCGGGCAAGCTGACGGCTCTGCCGCTGACTTTCCCCTGTAACGGAGCAGGTGTTCAGCAGGTAATAGTCACAGCCTTCCTCTTCCTTGGTAACAAGGAAACCGTTGGCCTGCAACGTCTCCGCAATGGAGACGGATTCATATTGGTTGACACGGCACCCAAGGGTGGTGATACACACCTTTTTCATACCGTTTCTCTCACTTTCTCATAGGTCTCCCGATCGCAAAGCAGATTGACTGCTTCCAAAAGTGCGCCGGAGGACAGATTGTCGGGAAGGTTTAAGGCCTTGGCCAGCGCCTTCCGTTTTTGGCTTGCCCCTTCCCCGCCGGAAAAGCCGTCTGCATACCACTGAGCAGAGGTGATATCCCCGCCGGAGGAGCGCAGGGCGGTTTCTTCATAGGGGGCAAGCAGGGGGCGCAGGATCTCGTGATCCATGCCCTCCACCCCCAAAAGTCCCTCAGCAGAGGGGGCGTTTTTCCGTTTTTCCTTTCCGAAAATTTGGGGCGTGTATACGTGGTAAAGCTTTCCTTCCGAAAAGATCCCCTTCAGCTTGGTACGCAGAAAGTTCCCCGCATGATCGCTGTCTGTCAAGAAGATCAAGCCCTTTTCCTTACAGATACGCTGTAAGAGGGCTTTTTTCTCCTTGTCCTTGAACACGGAAAAGCCGTTCAACACCAGGATGGGAGTTTCCACCAGGTTAGAAAGGCGGATCTTATCGTATTTTCCTTCCACCACCAACGGGCAGATCAAACGCATTTTATTTGCCATACATACAGATCCTATACACCAAAAGCTCCAATGCCGCGGCGGCGTTCCCTCGGCGGTTTTTCAGCTTTGCATCCGTCTCGGCGATCTCCGCCACAGCTTCCTGCAGAGTAGCGTAATCCGCATTCCCCAAGGAGGAAACGGCCTTGCTCACCTTCCAGGTGGGAATTTTATGTTCCGCGGCGATCTGCGCCACGGATTTGCCCATATCCATGCCCGCCTTTACCAGCAAAAGGAGGCGGTAGTTGGATGCCAAGAAGCCCATTGCCATGGGAACTGTCTCGGGTGTCATCTTCACCCCCGCCAAAATTCTTCTGGCTCCGGGGGCATCCTTACGAACCATGCAGGTTGCCACATCGAAGAAAACATGGTTCTCGTTGGCACAGCAGTAGGTACGCACGTCCTGCTCAGTGATGATCTTTCCCCCGCAGGCGTCGCAAAGCTTTTGGATCTCTCCTTGGAGGGTATACATATCCGTTCCGCAATAAGAGGTCAGGAAGGAGGGCAGACCCGGCTCGGTTTTGGCACCCCGAGAGGTAAAGTGGCGGGCTACCCAATTACAAAGCTTATCCCCTTTTTCCGGCTCGAATTCCACGGAAAGTCCGCTTTCTTCCACAGCCTTCAAGAAGGTTTTGAACCCGTTTTTCTTTTCTTCGGGCTTGTTTTCGTCGTTGGAAT
>JAGBXS010000066.1 GCA_017629175.1 Clostridia bacterium | reverse complement strand
TCCATCAGCTCCTTCATGGTCTCGGGAGTGCCCATACGTCCCTTGCCGAAACGGAAGTCGCTGCCCACCACGGTGCAGACACAGTTCATTCTGCCCACGAGGAAGTCCCGAACGAACTCCTCGCAGGTGAAATCGTGGAGGTATGCGTACTCACCGCAGTAAACTGCACGAACGCCGATGTCCGCCAGCGCCTCCAGACGCTCGTTGTCGCCGCAAAGATATTTCGCACCAAAGTAAAGCACCTTGGGGTTTTGTGTAAAGGTAAAGACCAGAGGTGTGGCCTCGCGAGCGGCACCTTCCTCTGCAAGACGGGTCAGCAGAGCCTTGTGCCCCACGTGAACGCCGTCAAAATTCCCGATGGCGATGACCGTTTTTCCCGTCAAGGGAAGGTCCTTGCGCTCCAAAATCTCGGGCATTTGGTTGATACAGTAGTCCTGAAACATAAGAAACCTCGCAAATGTATCGTGATACGGATACGTATCCATAAGTACCTATTATTTTATCCCATTTTCGCCCCATTGTCAAGACGAAAAAAGAAATTTACAAATTCAAAGGCAAAGAATTGTTTTTTTGGGAATGATAGTCACTCCCTGTGTCGGTATATCGCGCAAGACGATACCCTGCGGTATCCTTCGGTACCGCAGTTTTTGTACAGGCCAAAGCACAGATTTGACCTGCGGAGAGTTCGACCGCCCTCTCCGCGGACAAGAACAGGGGGGGCATACGGACATGGGTACGGCTTGCATCCTTGCTTTTCGGGCTGATCGTCACCCAAGGTGATATGTGAATCTTCAAAACAAAAATATTCAAGCAAAACTACAAAATCCGTCTTGACATTTAAACAAAAACAGGCTATGATAATAATAGGATCATTGTGTCCGTATCCCACCGACCCATGCCGTTTCGGCGCGGTGAACGAAAGGAACTCATACCGTATGGAAAAATTATACATCACCGGGGGCAAGCCCCTCTCCGGCGTCATCTCCACGGGGGGAATGAAGAACGCCGCAGACCCCATCTTTTTTGCAACCTTGCTGGTAGGAGACGTTTGTATCATCGAGAACGTCCCCGATGCGGCGGATATTCGCCACGCCAGTGAGATTCTTACCGATTTGGGCGCCGTGGTGGCGTATATGGGGGATCATACATACCAGATCGACACCCGTTATGTAAGCCGTGCCTCTATTTCCAACGCCTTGTCCTCCAAGCTTCGCTCCTCCTACTATCTGTTGGGCGCGGGCTTGGGTCGTTTCGGCGCGGCGGAAACAGGCTTCCCCGGGGGATGCGATTTCGGCTCCCGTCCCATTGACCAGCACGTGAAGGGATTCCGCGCTCTGGGTGCAACGGTAGAGGAGGATTTTGAGAACTGTCGGATTCGTTGCAACGCCGAGAACGGGCTGAAGGGCGCATCCGTGTATCTGGACGTTCCCTCCGTGGGAGCTACCATCAATCTGATCCTTGCCGCTTGCAGAGCACCCGGCAATACCGTCATCGAGAATGCCGCCAGAGAGCCTCATATCGTCGACCTGGCCTCCTTCTTAAACAGCTGCGGCGCGTCCATCATGGGCGCAGGTACTCCCACCATCAAGATCACGGGGGTGGAGAGCCTGTACGGCAGCCGCTACGCCGTGGTTCCCGACATGATCGAGGCGGGCACCTATCTCATCGCCGCCGCCGCCACCAAGGGTGAGGTCACCGTCACCAATCTGATTCCCCGACATCTGGAGTCCTTGACCGCCAAGCTGGAGGAAATGGGTGTGAACGTGGAGGAGGGTGACGACAGCATCACCATCCATGCCCCCGCTCCCGATGCGCCTCCCATGCACGCCGTTCGTGTCAAGACCGCCTTCTATCCCGGCTTCCCCACGGATATGCATCCCCAGATCACCGCACTGCTTTGTATGGCAAGCGGAGAGAGCAGACTGACGGAATCCGTGTGGGCAAACCGTTTCCAGTACGTGCCGGAGCTTCAGCGTATGGGCGCAAAGCTTTCGGTTTCCGGCAGTGACTTGATCATCACCGGTGTGGAGAAATTGAAAAACGCCAACGTCCGCGCGGTGGATCTGCGGGCAGGTGCCGCCATGGTCATCGCCGCCTTGGCCACCGAGGGTACTACGGTGGTGGACGATATCCATCACATTTTGCGGGGCTACGAAAATATCGTGGAAAAGCTCAACGCCGTGGGCGCAGAGATTCGTCTGGTGAAGCTTCCCGATGGAATCATTAACTAACATTGGAGATCTATGAGAAAGAAAAACAACATCGAAGAAATCATCGAAAAGAAAAACGTAAAGAAAGACAACAACGCAAAGAAGGCGGCGAAAACCGCCGGCTCGTCCATGGTGGAAAAGATCGCTCCCAAGGCCGAGAAAAACGAAAAGAGCGAAAAGAAAAAGCCCAACACCGTGCAGATCATCCCCTTGGGGGGCGTGGACGGCATCGGTATGAACATGACCGCCTTTGAGTACGGGGAGGATATCCTGCTGGTGGACTGCGGCATGGCGTTCCCCGAGGAGAACATGCCCGGCGTGGACGTGGTGATCCCCGATTTTACCTATCTGGTGAAGAACGCTCACAAGGTTCGCGGCTTGGTACTGACCCACGGTCACGAGGACCACATCGGCGCCGTGCCCTATCTGCTGAAGAAGGTTCCCTGCGAGGTGTACGGCACCCGTCTTACCTTGGGGATCCTGGACGGCAAGCTGGCAGAGCACAACATCCGCACCCAGGATCTGTACGAGGTCCGTGCGGGGGAAATGATCACCCTTGGCACCTTTGACGTGGAGTTCATCCACGTGAACCATTCCATGCCCGATGCGGTGGCTCTGTGCATCACCACTCCCTGCGGACGCATCGTCCACACAGGTGACTTTAAGATCGACTTCACCCCCATCGGCACCACCCCCATCGACTTGGGTCGGTTTGCCGAGCTGGGCAGAAAGGGTGTCAAGCTGTTGATGTGCGACTCCACCAATGCGGAGCGCCCCGGCTATACCCCCAGCGAAAGCACCCTCAACGCATCCTTTGACCGCATCTTCCGCGACGATAAGAGACGCGTGGTCATCGCCACCTTCTCCTCCAACGTCCACCGTGTTCAGCAGATCTTGGAGGCTTGCGCCGCGGCGGGCCGTAAGGTCGCCTTGACGGGACGGAGCCTGCAGAACGTGCTCCGCGCCGCACAGAGGCTGGGATATATCGAGATTCCCGAGGGGCTGGTCATCGACATTGCGGATTGCAAGTATTTCCCTCCGGAGCAGCTGGCCATCATTACCACGGGCAGTCAGGGCGAGCCCATGAGTGCTCTGTACCGCATGGCCTTTGGGGCACATCCCATGGTGTCCCTGTCTGCGTCGGACTTGGTGG
>JAGBXS010000065.1 GCA_017629175.1 Clostridia bacterium | reverse complement strand
GTCGCGGAAGAAACTGCCAAGGGAGATATGCCATCTCTGCCAGAACTCCTGAATGGAGCGGCACATAAAGGGATAGTTGAAGTTTTCGTCAAAGTGGAAGCCGAAGATGCGGCCCATACCGATGGCCATGTCGGAGTAACCGGAGAAGTCAAAGTATACCTGCATGGAGTAAGCGATCAAGCCCACCCAGGTAGCCACCACGGAGCTTGTCTCTGCCGTGTCGGTGAGGTATGTCTGCGCCAGCAAGGAGAGCTGATTGGCCAAGATCACCTTCTTGGCAAGACCTAAGATCATACGGCAAAGACCGTCGGAAAGGTCGGTGAGGGTGGTTCTGCGGTTATCGATCTCTTCTGCGATGGTGGAATATCTTACGATAGGACCTGCTACCAGCTGAGGAAACAGGGAGATGTAAAGAAGCAGCTTGGAATAGCTCTTTTGTACCGCTACGTTCTCCCAGTAAACGTCGATGACGTAGGACATGATCTGGAAGGTATAGAAGCTGATACCCAAGGGAAGCACGATGTTTGCAGCGGGAATGCTCAGCCCAAACAGACGGTTGATATTGCCCGTGATGAAATCGGTATATTTGAACACGCCCAGCATACCGATGTTGAACACCAAAGAAAGGATCAACGACAGCTTGCAGAGCTTATTGCCTCTGTTGGCAGCAATGGATCTGGCAAGCAGATAGTTCACCGCGGCACTGAGCAGCAAAAGAACCAGCTTTAAGGGCTCACCCCAGGCGTAGAACAGCAGGGAAAACGCCAGAAGCACGGCGTTCCGATAGCGGATCTGCTTGGTAAAAAGATAGCATCCCACACATAGGGGGAAGAAGACGAATAAGAAGGGTATCTCCGCAAAATTCATAGAAAAAAGTTCCTTCCGTGTAATTCAAAAACGTCTGAAAGTTTATTCAGTTTATTATATCCGAAACCTATCTTGAAGTCAATACTAAAATAGGAAAACATAAAACTTTTAACATTTTTTAGACGAAATCTTCACAGCCTTCTGATCCTCCCGGTAAGCAGGTTGATCTCGCCTCCCATCAGCAGAATATACATACAAACGTAAAGCCAGAGCATGAAGATCACGATGGCGGAAAGACTGCCGTAAAGGCCGGTGTAATCCGCAAAATGTTCCACGTACAAGGAAAACAGCATGGAAAACAGCATCCACCCGGCGGAGGCCAGCAATGCTCCGGGAAGCTGGCTTGCAAGGGATGCCTTTCTGTCGGGAAGCACCGCATATACCGTGGCAAAGATCCCGGTAAGCAAAAGCAACCCGATGAAGAATCGAAAGGAGGAAAGCCCCTTCATCCATTTTTCCGAGTGTGGGAGGCATTCCGCCGCCGTCTCCGCCAAAGACCCGCCGAACACCATCAGCACCAACGCCCCCACGATAGCAAGGATCAACGCCACGGTATACACCACGGCAAGAAGCCGCACCCTGAGATAACTGCGCTTTTCCTTGACCTCAAAAACGGAGTTCAGCCCGCCCATCAGGTAATAGACGCTTTTAGAGGCGGACCACAGCACCGTAACCGCAGAAAAGGAGGCCAATAGAGAGTCTCCCTTTCCCGGCACCTTTGCCAAGGCCTCCTCCAACAGCAGGGCGGTATCCCCCGGGAAGAACCCGCCCCATCCCTTGGGGAAATCCTCCGCAGGGAGCGGGAACAGACGGAACAGCCCGAACACCAGCATCAGCAGGGGAACCGCAGACAGCAGCAGAAAAAAAGCCGCCTGTGCGGCGTAAGCATCCAAGTGATGCGCCTTGATCTTCCTGGAAAAATATCGCAGCACGTACCCCATCCTATGCCACATCCCTTCGCATTGGGCGTATTTGTGCAAATTGCGAACAAAATCACCCCGTATTTTAAAATATTATACTTCCGAAATGGTGGAAATATAATTGACAATTCGAAAAAAATGTGATAGAATAACGAAAATAATCTCTCGCGTATGATTCCCCCATGAAAGGTGGGCGTGCCAATGCTTTCTTTAGAGAGCAAACACAGTGTATCCGCGTTGTCTTCCCGTTGGGATGAGCGCACCTCTCCCGCCCGTTTTGCGGGGAACGACGACGTGCTGGATATGATCTATTTCGCCAAGCGGAAGGGGAACAAGGTGTTCCTCGTCCGTAAGGGAAGCAGATCCCTGGATCTGTTTGCCACCGTGTTTCGGGGGCAGATCTTACCTCGGGGAGAGGGGAGCGTATTGCAGGGAAGCTTTTCCAAACGGCTTTCCGCTTATCTGCTCTTAGCCGTCCTTCTTGTGCTGGACGGTGCTTTTGCCGCCAAGGCTTACAGCATCGGCGTGCTGGATTGGGCGGGTGCCATGGGTTGCTTGCTGGTTGCGGCTTTGCTGATCCTTGCGGCCATTCCGCTTCCCGGCGCCAAAAAGCGTTACACCGCTTTTATGAGAGAGATCACAGATGAAGAATAAACACAGGATATAAAAGGAGCAAAGGATTCTTATGATGGATTTCAACGAAAAATTCGGAAAAGAAGGTCTTACCTACGACGACGTATTGCTGGTGCCCGCAGAAAGCCACGTTTTGCCGGCTGATATCGACACCTCCACCCAGCTGACCGCTTCCATCCGTTTGAACGTTCCGCTGATCACTGCGGCAATGGATACCGTTACCGAGACTCGCATGGCCATCGCCATCGCCCGTGAAGGCGGTATCGGCGTTATCCACAAGAATATGTCTATTGCAGATCAGGCGGATCAGGTACAGCGTGTAAAGCGCAGTGAGAACGGCGTTATCAACGAGCCCTTCTTCCTTTCTGAGGCACATCTGGTCACCGACGCGTTGGCATTGATGAACAAGTACCGCATTTCCGGCGTTCCTGTTTGCGATGCAGACGGCAAGCTGAAGGGTATTCTCACCAACCGCGACATCCGTTTCTTGGATCGTTACGATATCCCGATCGGCGGGGTTATGACCAAGGATAATCTGGTAACCGGCAAGGTGGGCACCACCCTGGAGGAGGCACAGACCATCCTCCGCGCCCGCAAGATCGAGAAGCTCCCCTTGGTGGATGACAACGGTTACCTGAAGGGCCTGATCACCATCAAGGATATTGAGAAGGCAAAGAAGTACCCCAACGCTGCAAAGGATGCTCAGGGCAGATTGCTCTGCGCCGCCGCTATCGGCGTTACCAAGGACGTTCTGCAGCGCGCCGAGGCACTGATCAACGCAGGCGTTGACGCACTGGTTCTGGACTCCGCTCACGGTCATTCCGAGGGTATTATGAACGCTTGCCGCGCCGTTAAGAGTGCGTTCCCCGGCGTACAGCTGATCCCCGGTAACATTGCTACCGCAGAGGCCGCAGAGGCTTTGATCAAGGCGGGTGCCGACTGTATCAAGGTTGGTATCGGCCCCGGCTCTATCTGTACCACCCGCGTGGTTGCAGGTATCGGCGTTCCCCAGATCACCGCAGTTTACGACGCCGCTTCCGTTGCAAGAAAGTACGATGTTCCCGTTATCGCCGACGGCGGTATCAAGTATTCCGGCGACCTGGTGAAGGCCATTGCCGCAGGTGCCAGCGTAGTCATGGTTGGTTCTCTTGTTGCAGGCTGTGAGGAAGCTCCCGGCGAATTGGAGATCTACCAGGGCAGACAGTTCAAGACCTACCGCGGCATGGGCTCCATCGCCGCTATGCAGCAGGGCTCCAGCGACCGTTACTTCCAGGCGACCAACAAGAAGCTGGTTCCCGAAGGCGTGGAAGGCCGTGTTGCATACAAGGGCTTGGTTTCCGACACCGTATACCAGCTCATGGGCGGCCTCCGCTCCGGTATGGGCTATTGCGGCGCACCCAACATCAAGACCCTGCAGGAGACCGGCAAGTTCGTCCGCATCACCAACGCAGGTCTGCGCGAGAGCCATCCCCACGATGTTTACATCACCAAGGAAGCGCCCAACTACTCCAAGGGCAACGACTAAAAAAACACCGACTGCCCGTTTTTTCGGGCAGTCGTTTTTCTCGGAGATCATTTTATGACAGAACTGAAACGCCTGACGGGAAGCGACCGCATTCCCGCCGACCATATCCGCTTCTGCAACGGACGGATCGTCAGCTTGATGAGTCTGTATCTTAACTTTATGGAGACCGCCATCACTCCGGAGGCTCTCGAGGACGTGGCCAATTCCTGCTCTCTTTCGAGAGAACGCGCCTTTGGTGAATGCCTTGCCGCCCTTTGCGAGGTTGGGACAGACCGTGCCGAGCGGGAGTTTACCGCTAACTACATCATTCCCATGGTGCGTGAGCTGGATCCAGCCGTGTTTGAAAACGATCCCTACTACCAAACCGTCCGCATCGCGGAGGGGAAGGCGGGGAAGTGGGAGCTGAAAACCATGGAGCTTGCCCCCTGCCAAGCCTTTGTCTGCAACGATTTCCGCGTGTTCCCCGACGGCAGAATGCTTCCGCAGATCGGCTTTTTCCCCCGTGCCTACCGTTATCCCGCCGTGCTGGAAAACGGCAGGGAATGGATGACCCTCATGCCCAACGAGACGGTGACCACCCTTCCCGCCGCGGAAAAGGCTCACGGCAAGGTGCTGACCTACGGCTTGGGCTTGGGCTATTTCCCCTTTATGGCCTCACGCAAGGACAACGTGGACTCCGTCACCATCGTGGAACGCAGTCCCGAGGTGATCGAGCTGTTCAAGACGCTTTTGCTTCCGCAGTTCCCCCACAAGGATAAGATCCGTGTGATCTGCTCCGATGCCTTTGCCTATTGGGAGCAGGAGATGCCGCAGGAGGGGTATGATTTCGTGTTTGCTGACATCTGGCACGACGTGGGAGACGGCAGGGAACTGTATCTCCGCATGAAAGCGCTGGAGCATCTGTCCCCAGATACGGAATATTCCTATTGGCTGGAGGATACCATCCGCTGCTACTTGGCTGCCGAGCTTTGGCCACCGAGAATATAAAAAGTACGAGAGAGGATCTTTTTAGGGGAAAAAGATCCTCTCTCGTGCTCTCTCCTCAAAAACCGATCTCGAAAAAAAGAAACGTTGCTTTCATAGGCTCCCTCCGGGAGGGAGCTGGCGCCGGAGGCGACTGAGGGAGCCTGCGGGACACCCAAGCCGTCCTTTTATCATACAACATTCCTGCACAAATACATTCTCCCCCCCCTCAAAAAAAGATTTTCTTTGGGGATACATAAGGACCTTTCTTCTGAAAAGAAAGGTCCTTATGAACTATATGCTCATTTTTCAAAAATCTTCGTCCGCTTCAGCAGGTAATACAAGGGCATCCCCAGCCCGTAGCAGGCAATGACCTGCCCGATGGCGATGGAAAGCGCTTGCAACCCCAATACCAGCCACATCCCGCTTGTGCTTCCGAAGGTGGTGATCCCGTACCCGAAGTAAAGCACAAAAGGCACGATCAACGCATTGAACACCACGCAGGCTAAGGGTGCCAGCCAGTGGAAGCCCTTCGCTTTGCCTTTCAGCTTGTAGGCAACCGCCGCCGCCAAAAACGTAGCCATGCTTCCGAAGATCGCGTCCCAAATATTCCCCATAAGTATGTTCACTAAGAAACAGCCTATGGTCAGCCCGGGCACCGCCGCAGAGGTGAACAGGGGAAGCACGCACAACGCCTCCGATACCCGCACCTGGATCTGCATGGATGAAAACTGCCAGAACACCAACGTCAGTACGCCGTAGATGGCCGCGATCATTGCCCCTTCCGTCAGGGCGCGAAGCTTTTTGTTTTTCATTTTTTTGTCTCCTTAGTTTTGTTTTAAGTGAGGATGGTTACGAACTCACTTTTGTATTTTCAAAACGCAAGCAATGCGTCTTGCAACGATTGAATACTGTTTGCGATATATGTGGCGCCCGCCGCCTCGTGCTCGCTTTCCTCCGCACAGCCCATGTAAACGCCAAAGGAATCCAGCCCGCACTTTTTTGCCCCCAAAACGTCGTGCTTTCTGTCACCGATCATCAACGCCTTGCGCCTGTCCGCAATGCCCATTCTTACAAGGGAAGCCTCTATGACCTCGTCCTTGGTGCTGATGGCTTCGTCCGGGGTGGCACCGATGACTTGTTCAAAATAACACCCGATGCCCAAGCGATCCAGCATCGCCTTGGCGTAGCTTTCCAGTTTGGAGGTAGCAATGCAAAGACGGTAGCCTTTTTTCAGCAAGGCTTGCAGCATTTCGGGCACTCCGTCAAACACGTAGCACTCGTATTGCCCCTTTGCGCTGTAACGCTCACGGTAGATGGCTACGGCCTTCTGGGCATCCTCCGGGGAAAGTCCGTAGAATTCCGTAAAGGAATAGCTCAAGGGCGGGCCTACGAATTTAGTCAGGGAAGAGAGATCCTCTACTTCGATCCCAAAGGCGCTCAGTGCGTGGGCGGCGCATTTCAAGATCCCCTCGCGGGTGTCAACCAGCATGCCGTCCATATCGAACAGCAAAAAATCGTATTTCATACAAACCTCCCGCGAAAAATCCTAAGCCGTATGATGCAGTATAACAAAAAAGATTGCAGAATGCAAGGGGTTTCTCAAAACCTCTTGACATTCTTTTGGAATTGTGTTAAATTTTAGAGGAAAAAAGTGTATAAGGAGAAATTTGTTTTATGGTCAGCATCTACGAATATCTTTCCGCCAATCCTTACCCCGGCAGAGGCGTTGCCATCGGTAAGACTGCCGACGGAACCAAGGCAGTGATCCTGTATTTCATCATGGGCAGAAGCGTCAACAGCCGCAACCGTATCTTCGAGCTCACCGATGACGGTATCCGTACCCGCGCCTTCGATCCCTCCAAGCTCTCCGATCCCTCTCTGATCATCTACGCTCCTGTGCGTAAGATTGGTCTTGATACCGTTGTCACCAACGGTGACCAGACTGACACCGTCAGAGATGCCCTGCAGGCAGGGAAGACCTTTGCAGACGGCCTCCGTACCCGTGAGTTTGAGCCCGATGCTCCCAACTTTACTCCCCGCATCAGCGGCGTTCTCCATATCGAGGGCGGCGAGATGTCCTACAAGCTTTCCATTCTCAAAAAATCTCCCTATTGCGACGGCTGTGACCGTATGTTCTACGAGTACGCCCTTCCCGCAAACGGCGTTGGCCATATCATCCATACTTATATGGGTGATGGCAACCCCATTCCCTCCTTCTGCGGCGAGCCCGTTGCCTTTGGTGTCGGAAGCGATCTCAAGGCCATTGCAGACGGCGTTTGGAGCTCTCTCAACGAAGATAACAAGGTTTCTCTCTTTGCCCGTGCCATTTCCTTGGAAAACGGGGAAGAGGAGACTCTGATCTACAACAAAAATCAGTAAGGACGGTGCTCACATGAACGAATTGGAACTGAAATACGGCGTTAACCCCAACCAAAAGCCCGCTAAGATCTACGTCAAGGGCGGCGCACTTCCCATCGAGGTGCTTAACGGCAGACCCGGTTACATCAACTTTATGGATGCCTTCAACGGCTGGCAGCTGGTCAAGGAGCTGAAGGAAGCCACCGGCCTTCCCGCCGCAACCTCCTTTAAGCACGTCAGCCCCGCAGGTGCTTCCGTTGCCAACCCCTTGAATGACGTGGAGAAGCAGATGCTTTTCGCTCCCGATTACGACCTGTCTCCTCTGGCTACCGCTTACGTTCGTGCCCGCGGCGCAGACCGTATGAGCTCCTTCGGCGACTGGGTATCCCTCTCCGATATCTGCGACGAGGAGACCGCTTTGTTCCTGCAGAAGGAGGTTTCCGACGGCGTTATTGCTCCCGGTTATACCCCCAAGGCTCTTGAGATCCTTAAGTCCAAGCGCAAGGGTGCTTATAACATCGTGCAGATCGATCCCTCTTACGTTCCCGCCGCATTGGAGACCCGCGAGATCTACGGCGTGACCTTTGAGCAGGGAAGAAACGATTATAAGATCGACGCCAGCCTGTTCACCAACATCGTTACCGCAAACAAGGAGCTTCCTGAGTCTGCTGTTCGCGATCTGATCGTTGCCTTGATCACCTTGAAGTATACCCAGTCCAACTCCGTTTGCTATACCTACCAGGGTCAGGCAATCGGTATCGGCGCAGGCCAGCAGTCCCGTATCCACTGTACCCGTCTGGCAGGCAACAAGGCGGACAACTACTCCCTGCGTAAGCATCCCAAGGTGCTGGAGCTGCCCTTCCGTTCCGACATCGGCAGACCCGACCGCGACAACGCTATCGATCTGTATATCTCTGCCACCGATGCGGACGACGTTCTCCGCGACGGCGCATGGCAGAACATCTTCACCGTTCGTCCCGATCCCCTCACCGAGGAGGAAAAGGCCGCATGGCTGTCTCAGATCACCGATATTGCCTTGGGCTCCGACGCCTTCTTCCCCTTCTCCGATAATATCGACTGCGCCTGCAAGTGCGGCGTAAGATATATCGCAGAGCCCGGCGGCTCCAAGCGCGACGGCGACGTTATCGAGTGCTGCGACCGCCACGGTGTGACCATGGCATTCACCGGAATGCGTTTGTTCCACCATTGATCAAAAAGATCCCCGAAAGAGCTGCGGAAACCGCGGCTCTTTTTATGCAAAAAAACACCGTTTTATACATGGCTTATGCATAAAAAAACCTTGTGCCGCAAGCAAAAAAACACCCTTTTGTGCAAACTGTACGAAACGGCGTGCCACGAATATATTTTTTATCCAAAATGACAGTTGACAATGTATAAAAATAAGTGTATAATACATTCAACGTGAGAAAAACGTAATATTTATGCATTCGAGGGTGAATAAAATGAATAAAGAAAACATCAAAAAAGTTGTTCTTGCATATTCCGGCGGTCTGGATACTTCCATCATCATTCCGTGGCTGAAGGAGAACTACAACAATTGTGAGGTTATCGCCGTTTCCGGTAACGTTGGCCAGGCTGACGAGCTGGAGGGCTTGGAGGAGAAGGCGCTGAAGACCGGTGCTTCCAAGCTGTACGTGCTGGATCTCACCGACGAGTACGTTGACGATTACATCATCCCCTGCGTGAAGGCAGGCGCGGTTTACGAGGATTACCTCTTGGGCACCAGCCACGCACGTCCCTGCATCGCAAAGGGTCTTGTAGACATCGCTGTCAAGGAAGGCGCAGACGCTATCTGCCACGGCTGTACCGGTAAGGGTAACGACCAGGTTCGCTTTGAGCTGACCATCAAGCACTTTCTGCCCGATATGCCCATCATCGCTCCTTGGAGAGAGTGGGATATCAAGTCCCGCGAGGAGGAGATCGATTACGCCGAGGCGCACGATATCCCCTTGAAGATCAACCGTGAGACCAACTATTCCAAGGATAAGAACCTGTGGCACCTTTCCCACGAGGGTATGGATCTGGAGGATACCGGTAACGAGCCTCTGTACGAGAAGCCCGGCTTCCTGGAAATGGGCATTTCTCCTCTCCAGGCTCCCGATGAACCCACCTACATCACCTTGGATTTCGAGCAGGGTATCCCTGTTGCTTTGGACGGCGAGAAGATGTCTGCAAAGAACATCATCCTCAAGCTGAACGAGCTGGGCGGCAAGAACGGTATCGGTATCATCGACATCGTAGAGAACCGTCTGGTAGGCATGAAGTGCCGCGGCGTATACGAGACTCCCGGCGGAACCATCCTCTACAAGGCGCACAGCGTTTTGGAGACCATCTGCCTGGATAAGATGACCATGCACGAGAAGCAGAAGCTGTCCATCACCTTTGCAGAGCTGGTTTACAACGGCCAGTGGTTCACTCCTCTCCGTGAGGCACTCAGCGCATTCGTTGATAAGACCCAGGAGAAGGTTACCGGTAAGGTAAGATTGAAGCTCTACAAGGGCAACATCATCAACGCAGGCGTATGGAGCGACTACACCCTTTACAGCGAGGAGATCGCTACCTTCGGTGAAAGCGACTACGACCAGACGGATGCAACCGGCTTTATCAACCTCTTCGGTCTGCCCATCCAGGTGCAGGCAATGGTAAACGCCAAGAATAAGAACAAGTAAGGTTACGATTTATGGAAAAAATGTGGGCGGGCAGGACCGCAGGTCAAACCAGCGCCCTTGCCGACGATTTTAACTCCTCCATTCACATTGATTCCCGTATGTACAAAGAGGATATCAAGGGTTCTATGGCTCACGCGGCCATGCTTTCCGAGGTGGGGATCCTCACCGGGGAAGAAGCAGACCGCATCATCGCCGCTCTGGAGCAGATCGCTTTGGATATCGAAAGCGGAGAGCTTCCCATCGACATGAACGCCGAGGACATCCACATGTTTGTGGAATCCGTCCTGACAAAGCGTATCGGTGATCTGGGCAAGAAGCTCCACACCGCCCGAAGCCGCAACGATCAGGTTGCCGTGGATATCCGTCTGTACATGAGAGGGAAGTGCGAGGAGATCCAAACCCTCTTGCTGGATCTCATTGATGCCATCGTTTCCGTGGCGGATGCCCATCAAAACGACATCATGCCCGGCTACACCCATTTGCAGAGAGCACAGCCCATCGTCTTTGCGCATCACCTGCTGGCATATGCGGAAATGTTCCGCAGAGATCTTACCCGCATCGAGGATGCCAAGGCACGTATGAACGTTTCTCCCTTGGGTGCTTGTGCCCTGGCAGGAACCACGTATCCTATCTCCCGAAGCATGACCTCCAAGGCTCTGGGCTTCGACGGCTATGCCACCAACAGCATCGACGCCGTGTCCGACAGAGATTTCTGTGTAGAGCTGCTGTCCTGCTTCTCTATCATTATGATGCACCTTTCCCGCTTCTCCGAGGAGGTCATCCTTTGGACCAGCTGGGAGTTTGCATACGTAGAGCTGGACGATGCCTACACCACCGGCTCCTCCATCATGCCTCAGAAGAAGAACTCCGATATGGCAGAGCTTGTAAGAGGCAAGACCGGCAGAGTCTACGGCGATCTCATGGGTACGCTCACCATGCTGAAGGGTCTGCCCTTGGCGTACAACAAGGATATGCAGGAGGATAAGGAATCCCTCTTCGACGCCACCGAAACGGTCAGCCGATGTCTGGAAATCTTTGCTCCCATGATCCGCACCATGAAGATAAAGAGCGAGAATATGTACCGCGCCGCACAGCGTGGCTTCATCAACGCCACGGATCTGGCGGATTACCTCACCAAGCGCGGAATGCCCTTCCGTACGGCGTATAAGACCGTGGGCTCCATCGTTTCCGACTGCATTTCTGCAGGCAAGGTTTTAGAGGATCTTCCCTTGGAAACCTACAAAGCCTATTCCGAGCTGTTTGACCAAGACCTCTACGAGGAGATCTCCCTGAAGACCTGTGTCTCCAAGCGGATTTCCGAGGGTGCAACGGGCTTTGCATCGGTAGAAAAGCAAATCAAAGATTTTAAAATATTCTTAAATGAAAAGAAAGGATAACTTACAATGAAAAAGTTTATTGCATTGGCACTCTGTGCTATCATGACCCTGACTATGTT
>JAGBXS010000001.1 GCA_017629175.1 Clostridia bacterium | reverse complement strand
TATCTTTCCGTATCCTTCGCCTTCGGGATCTTCTCTCTGGGGCAAGGATTGAGCATTTGGGAGACCCTTTTGATCTCTATGACCAACCTCACCTCTGCGGGGCAGTTGGCGGGAGTTCCCATCATTGCCGTGGGAGGCAGTGCCGCGGAGCTGGCCGTTACACAGTTGGTGATCAATCTTCGGTATTCCCTGATGTCCGTTTCCCTTTCCCAAAAGCTTCACGACAGCGTTAGCCTTCCCCATCGTTTGGCAGTGGCGTTCTTCAACACCGATGAGATATTCGCCGTCGCAAGCTCCCGCACGGAGCCGTTGACGAGAAGTTATCTTTACGGGTTGGGGGTCTGCCCCTATCTTGGGTGGTCATTGGGAACCCTTGCCGGTGCCTTGGCGGGAGATATTCTTCCTGCCCGTCTGACCTCGGCGTTGGGGATCACCATTTACGGGATGTTCGTGGCCATCGTGATCCCCGCCATGAGAGAACGGCGGGCAACGGCGTGGTGTGTCCTCCTGGCGGTGACACTCTCCTGCGCCTTCCGCTATCTGCCCCTGCTGAGCGAGGTGTCCTCCGGGTTTGCCATCATTCTCTGTGCTGTGACGGCAAGCGCCTTGCTGGCCTATCTTGCACCCTTGGAACAGGAGGGAGACATATGACGGAAAACTTCTTTCTGTACCTGGCGGTGATGGCGGGGGTGACTTACCTGATCCGTATGCTTCCTTTGGTTCTGGTGAAAAAGAAGGTAGAGAACCGATTTATCCGTTCCTTCCTCTTCTACGTACCGTACGCCGTGTTGGGTGCCATGACAGTTCCTGCGGTGTTTTACGCCACCGATAACGTGTTTTCCGCCGCGGCAGGGTTATGCGTCGCTTTGCTCCTTGCGCTGTGTAAGCAAGGGCTTTTGACGGTTGCGGTGGGGGCTACCCTGGCGGTATATCTTTGGGAATGGATCGTGGGAATCCTTTAAAGACCTTCCACGGTGGTGTTATAATACTGTTCTTGAAAACGGATGGCATCGGCCATCTGTTTTTCGTTGTAGGACATCCCCACCGGTGCGGCGATGAGCTTGTCCTCCACGTCGTTTTCCCGATGGGCGATGCCGATGATCATAACGGTGCATTCCTTAACGGGGGTATCGATGCCCAGGACGTAAACGTCCAGCTCTTCCCCGTCCCCGCCTAAAACGCCGGGGATGTAGCCGTAGTTAATGGGATAGTGGAGGTCGTATTTCTCCTTGTGGTGGACGTAGCCGATGGGACGGTCGATCTCCACACGGACAGCCTTGCCCAGATAGGAGCGAACTTGCGCTTTGCGTTCTTCGTAGGTCATGTAAGCCCTCCTTGCGTTTTTACCCATACAGTTTACCACTTAAAAGGAAAGGTGTCAAGAGGGAGCTTACAAAAGGTCACAGAAGAGGGACACAAAAAGAACCTTTCTTTTCGAGGAAAAGAAAGGTTCTTAAGGTTACGGGATCTCAAAGGGACGGAGTTCCTTTGGCGGGGGGATGGGGGCGGCGCCCCCTTTCACTCTTAGCCGTGATGTTCTTTTGCGATCTTGCCGCGGGAGCTGACCTTTTCCTCGGGCTTGATCTCCCCTGCTTTCAGCAAGGAGATCTTGGTCAGGAAGGGACCTACCAGCTCGTAGATCAAAACAGAGAACAAGGTGATGTTGGCAACGATCAAGCCGGGCTCACCGAGGGTCTCGGCCTTCATGGCCATACCCAGCGCAACGCCTGCCTGGGGGAAAAGGGTGATGCCCAAGTATTTGACGATATTGGGGTCGCACTTTGTCCAGGTGGAGCTCATACGGGCACCGAAATATTTGCCGATGCAACGGGATATGATATACACCACACCGATGAGGACTACCAGCCAATCGGTAAACACGGAAAGCTCCAGCTCAGCACCGCTGAGGACGAAGAAAAGGATGAACAGAGGCGCGGTCCAACGATCCAGACGATCCATCAGCTCCTCGGAGAAATCGCAGAAGTTGCAGAACACGGTACCTAACATCATGCAAACCAGCAAGGAAGAGAAGGCAACGTGTACGCCAAAGATCTCGAACTGCATCATGGAAAGGGCTACGGTGAGGAGAACGAAGGTAACGGACATGGCGAGACGCTTGGAGCGGGAATGGAAGAAACGCTCGAAGAAGGTGAACACCATACCCATCACGAAGCCCAAGCCAAGGGAAAGAACAACCTCCAGGATGGGCTCGACCACAACGGAGAGAATGTCCATCTTGCCGCTGATCATGGCCTTGGATACACCGAAGGAGCAAGCGAACAGCACCAGACCAACTGCGTCGTCCAATGCTACAACGGGAAGCAATACGTCGGTGACGGGGCCTTTTGCCTTATACTGACGAACGACCATCAGGGTTGCGGCGGGAGCGGTAGCGGAGGCTACTGCACCGAGAACGATGGCTGCCGGCAGGGGCAGCAGGTCGGGAATCAGGAAGTGCAGGCCGATGAGGGCGGCATCCACCAAAATGGTGGTGAAGACAGCCTGCCAGATACCGATGATAGTGGCTTTCTTGCCGATCTGCTTCAGCTGAGAAAGGCGGAATTCGTTACCGATGGAAAAAGCAATAAAGCCCAAGGCAACGTCGGGGATCAAGGAATAGGTCTCGATATCCTCCATGCTGATAAAGCCAAGTCCCTCCACGCCAAAGGCGCCGAGAAGGTAGGGGCCGATGAGGATACCCGCTACAAGGTAAGCGGTAACTGCGGGAAGATGCATCCATTTTGCAAGACGGGACAGCATCAGCCCGGCAAAAAGGGCAACGGACAGACAAAGCAAGGTCTGCATAAAACGCCTCCAAAACAATATAACGAAATACAATACGACCCTTTTTGATCGCACATGGAAGTATAGTCCTTTCCCCTTTTTTTGTCAACTTGTTTTTTGTAGAAAAAACACAAATTCGAAAGATATTTTTTGTGTAATATTAAGAGAAGCACCCCTGCTTCCCGCGAAGGGAAACAGGGGTGCGTTTTTCAGATGCTAAAAAGGATTATTTTTTGCGCTTGATCAGGAGTATAACGACTACCGCGATCACAGCGACACCTGCGACGATACCGACGATGAGGCCGATGGGAGCGCCGTCATCAACAGGGGCAGGATCAGAGGTTGCGGGAGCGGAGATTGCGGGAGCAGAGGTCTTCTCTTCCTCGGAGGACTCTGCGGGAGCTTCCTCGGAGGACTCTTCCTCTTCCTCAGAGGATTCTGCGGGAGCTTCCTCGGAGGATTCTTCCTCTTCCTCGGAGGACTCCTCTTCCTCCTTCTCGTTCTTGACCACTGCCAGCATATCGCCATCCTTTACGAACTGATAGGTGGTAGAATCAACAACGGGAACGGTCTCGTTGTATACCTCAAGACCGCTGATGAGCTCTGCATAAATGTCATACAGCTCCTGGTTTGCGGTATTGTCTTTGTTGTAATAGAAAGAGAAAGCAAAGCCGCCTGCGGGGATGGTGATCTCGTTCTGGAAGTTGGTATCCTGAGAAGCGAATACCAGGTTATTACCTGCCTCCAAGGGAGTGCCGTTCTTATCGCAAATGATGATGTAGGAGTAGCGCAGGTTCACGGACTCGGAATCCACAACGCGTTCTGCATCCTTCTCTGCGGGATAGTAGTACAGCTGGCCGTCTACGTCACCCTCGTCAATGGCAGTGCCGTCAACCTCGGTGATGGGCATGTTGGTATAGTACTCGGGCGCGCCATGAACGACGAAGCCGGCGTTCTCAAGCTTTACGTTGCCGCTTTCCATATCACGAACCTCATCCACGTCTACGTTGATCAGCTCGATGGAATCGCCGACTTGAATCTTAGAGATGATGTCGCCGTAACCTTCCTTGCCACCGTTCAGACCGATGAGGTAACCGTTCTCGGGACAGACCATATCGGACTTCACACCGTCGGGTCTGCCGAGAGTGGTGTTGATCTCAACAACCTTGTCGTAAACGTCCACAACGATCACTGCGAAATAGTTCATATCCTTGGCTTCGCCATGACCGAGAGCGGTCAACTCGGCGACGGTTTTCTCATCGCCGGCAAGGATCACGTTATACGCTTCGTGGATATAACCTGCGTAATCCAAAACAATGGCGTCGGCGGGCAGTTCATCCCCCTCGGCAGAAGGGATCAACACGAGCAAGCCCGTTACCATCAAAACGGCTACGAGAAGAGCAAATAAACGTTTCATAAAATTACCTCCATGAATTCTCTGTTTATCACATTATACCAATATAATGATGAAAAATCAATAGTTTTTGACATTTTCTAACAAACAATCAAAAAGAAAAAGAGAACTTCCTCAAAAAGAAGCTCTCTTTGATGCATAACGCTGCTTTTATTTGCGGATAAACAGAACGCCAAGGGTATTTCTGCCGCAATGGGAGGAGATGGTACAGCCCGCACGGGTTACGTACACGTTACGGAAGGGGGCGATGGACTTCACCTTCTCCACGCAGGATTCATAGATCTCCGGGTCGCATCCCGCGTGGGTGACGAAGATATGCTCTGTCTCCAGCTGAGAACCGTCGCCAAGCTGATCCTCAATGTATTTGGGAAGCACGGATGCAAATTTGCCGCGGTACTTCTTCCCTACGCCCATCTTACCGTCGCGGACGGTGATGCAGGGCTTTAACTGCAACAGATTGGCACCAAAGGCCGCCACAGCGGAGCATCTGCCGCCCTTGTGCAGGAATTCCAGGTCATCCACAATGAAGGAGGCACTGATCTTTTCGGTCAAGGCGGTGCAGTAGGAAGCGATCTCAGAGACGGGCTTGCCCTCCTCGATCATCTCTCCTGCGGTGACCACCAGAAGTCCGCCGCCTGTGGAGAGGTTGCGGGTATCGATGACGTAAACGTTCTCAAACTCCTCTGCCGCAAGACGGGCGTTGTTGTAGGTAGAGGACATCTCCGCACTGATGGTGAAAAACAGAACCGCACTGCCATCGGCTGTACACCCGGAAAAGAACTCGTAAAAATCCGCAATGTTGGGGGCGGCGGTTTTGGGAAGCTCTCCCGTTTGGGTATAATGGTCGTATATAGCATCGGGATCTATTTCTCTACCGTCGGCATAAGACTTGCCTCCCAAAGCAACGGTGAGAGGGACGATCTTTACGTGATAGCGATCCATCAGCTCCGGACTGAGATCCGTGGTGCTGTCGCCGGCGAGGATAATGTTTTGCTTCATAGCCGTCTTCTCCTTGCAAAAAGTTGAGCACGGTTCGTGCTGACTGATAAAATTATAGCATATTTCTTTCCGTTCGTCAAGAAGCGACGGAAAAATCACTTCACTTTGTGGTGGTAATCAAATCCGCACTTTTCCAAGAAAGCTCTTGCCATCAGGGTTGCGCCTACCTGATTGGGGTGGATGCGGTCCCAGGCGATATAGGAGGAATGGCGGATCTTACAGTAATCTGCGTACATCTTCTGGAAATCCACGTAGATACAGCCGTGCTTCTCCGCAAGCTCTGCGCAGATGGCCACGTATTCATCCAGCCGGGAGCGCATTTTGTCCTCGGGGTTTGGCTCCATAATGTAAGGGGAAAGCAGGAAGATGCCCTTCACGCTGCCCTTTACCTTCTCAATCATGGTCTCTACGTTTTTGCGGTACTCATCGGGAAGCACGTGACGCTCCGTGATGGCGGGACAATCAAACTGGCGCCAAACGTCGTTGATACCGATACAAATAGACACCCAATCGGGATGAAGCTCCACCACGTCCCGATCAAAACGTGCCAATAGGTCGCGGCTGGTGTTGCCGGAGATACCGGAATTGGTGACGCGGATAAAACGCTCGGGGTAATAGGCGGAAAGCATATTCTCCACGATACGGGGATAGCCTCTTCCCACGCTGTCGTAAAGCCCTTCTCCTACGGGATTGGTGCTTCCCATATCGGTAACGGAATCTCCCGCAAATACGATGCGGTCAAGATGCTCAAAAATCATGGGTATGTTCCTTCCTTAAATGTTGTGTATCTCGTTTTCGTGATAATCCTGGGCGCCTACGATGGCGGTAAGCTGTGCCCTGGTTTCTGCTTCGTCGCAGGTGGAATACCGCACGTGGAGAATGTCTCCGATGCGGATATCTCTTCCGCCGTGCTGATCAACCTCGGCACGGTGCTTGGTATCGTGCTTGACGGAAAGGACGAACAGATTGGTGGGCCAGAAAATATCGCGGATCTGTTTCCCCACCGCAAAGGAGCCCTCCATAACGGTGACGTAGGTGTCGTATACCTTGGGCTCGGCACAGCTGTTGATCTCCTCCGTTCTCCGCTCCAAAACCACCTCGTTGATGGAATCTGCCTCAAACAGCTCGGGGATCACGAAGGCGAGGGAGGCGGCAATGACTGCGGGCAACAGATTTTCATGACAGCCCAAGGCCTCCACCGCAAACAGAATGGCGGTGATAGGGGTCTTCATCATACCGGAAATGCAGGCGGTGATGCCCAGCACCAGGATCATGGGGTAAAGCTCCTCCCCTACGGCGAAGGAAAGACCTTTGCCCAAAATGGAGGATACCAAGGCACCCAGAGCCATGATAGGAATAAACAGACCGCCGGTAATACCGTTGGAGTTTGCGGAAAGGGTCAGCGTGGAGCGGACGATCAGCAAAAGGAACAGCATCCAGAGTGCAATCTTTCCATCCAACAGCTCTAAAATCAAATGGTGCCCCGTGGAGATAAAGGAATAGGAGCAAAGCCCCAAAAGCAACGTAGCGGTAAAGATCAGAAAGATCTTGATCCCGTGGGGGATCTTACGAAGCAGAGTGGCGAAAAAGGCGAATACCAAGCGGTAATATTTTAAAAACAGCACGGCAAACAAGCCTACGGAGATGCCGATCACCGCGGGAAGCCACGCTTGGCGCACGTCCAGCACAGGAAGGGAGAATTTGGGGAACAGCGCCGTTCCGATGCCGAAGGCGGCTTCTAAGATCTCGGAGGTCAGTCTGGCAAACAGCACGGAGGTGGCTGAAACGATGACGATCATGGAAGAGATACGCTGGTGCGCCTCCTCAATGGCGAACACGATGCCCGACAAGGGAGCACCCGTTGCGGTGGCAAAGCCTGCGCAGGCGCCTGCGGTCATGGAGTAACGATCCCAAGCGCGGTGCTTTTTGGCAATGGAGAACACAGTACCTCTGCCCACGGCAGTACCCATTTGCACCGCAGGACCCTCGTTCCCCAAAGGGACACCCAAGAGGAAGGTGGTGAGGGAAAGGAAGAAGATGCCGAACAAATTCCGCAGCCATTTGAAGGAAAAGACACCTCTTAAAATACCGATGGAGGTAGGAATGCCGCCTCCGCGGAGGTTGGGAGTGCCCTTATAGATCCAAGCGAACAGCAAAGCGATGGCCAAAAAAACAAGCAAAACGGCGGGGATCAGGTACAAATGCTCCGAGAGATAGTGATATCCCTGCTCGGACCAGGAGATCACAAGGTGGGCGCAAAGCTTGTACAGCGTTACCGTCAAGGCGGTGAGAATACCCGTAAGAGAACCGAAGACAAATGCGGGAACGATGAGATGGAGAAATTGATTTTTCAATCTTTTCATGGCTTTCGTTTTCACATAGCGGCTCCTTTTTATGTAATTACGGGTTTATTATAGCATATCCCGTCGAATTGCGCAAGAGTTTTGGTGAAATGCAGGCAAATTTTCTTCTCTTTGCCTATTGACAAGAAGCAATGCGGAATGTTACAATAGGTCGAAAAATAAATAGTCTTATCAAGAGTGGTGGAGGGACCTGCCCTTTGAAGCCCGACAACCTACCGTATGGCAAGGTGTCAATTCAGCGACGTTTGATCGAAAGATGAGAAGTTTTTTGGAATTTTGTGGGTGACCCGCTCTTGGAAGACGTTCCGAGGCGGGGATTTTTGTTTTTCAAAAAAGCCTGCCAAAAACTACGATTGAAAGAAGAGGTTTGATTTATGAGACAGTTTTTTACCAGTGAAGCCGTAACCGAAGGCCATCCCGATAAGATCTGCGACCGCATCTCCGACAGCGTTCTGGACGCTATCCTTGCCCAGGACCCCATGGCCCGCGTTGCCTGCGAGACGGCAACCACCACCGGCTTGATTTTGGTGATGGGCGAGATCACCACCACCGCAAAATTCGACGCGCAGGCGATCGCAAGAGAGACCGTCCGCGAGATCGGCTACGATCACAGCGATAAGGGCTTTGATTGCAACACCTGCGGCGTTTTGGTTTCCATTCACAGCCAGTCCCCCGACATTGCCATGGGCGTTGACCGCTCTTTGGAGGCAAAGGAAGAGGGCGGAGACCGCTTTGATATCGGCGCAGGCGACCAGGGTATGGTGTTCGGCTACGCCTGCAACGACACTCCCGAGCTGATGCCCCTGCCCATCTCTCTGGCGCAGAAGCTGGCGCGCCGCCTCACCGACGTGCGCAAGAACAGCATTCTTCCCTATCTCCGTGCAGACGGCAAGACCCAGGTTACCGTGGAATACGTAGACGGCAAGCCCGTTCGTCTGGATGCCATCGTGGTTTCCAGCCAGCATAGCGCCGACGTGACCTTGGAGCAGATCCGCGGCGATATTATCCGCGAAGTCATCACCCCCACCCTGCCCGCCGATTTGGTGGACAAGGACACCAAGATCTACGTGAATCCCACCGGACGCTTCGTTATCGGCGGCCCCAACGGCGACTCCGGCCTCACCGGCAGAAAGATCATCGTTGACACCTACGGCGGT
>JAGBXS010000064.1 GCA_017629175.1 Clostridia bacterium | reverse complement strand
TGCTCATTTTGGCAGGGGCAGCCTTGCGCACGGGGGCAGACTTCTCTGCGGCGGGACGGGGAACGGAAACGGAGGTTCCGGCGCGTCTGACAGGCTGGGTTGTTTGTGTTCTTTTCTGTTCCATCTCGTTTCCTTCCTTTTCTTTAAAGCTTCTCGCAGACTCTCAGCTTTGCGCTGTGAGCCCGGTTGTTCTCGGTAATTTCCTCTTCCGTGGGGAGCATGGGCTTTCTGGTGAGCACCTTCACCGTGGGCTTCTTGCCGCAGACGCAGATGGGAAAATCCTTGGGGCAGGTGCAGGGGTTCTCTTCTCTCTGGAAGGCGTTCTTGACAATTCTGTCCTCCAGGGAATGGAAGCTGATGATGCTCATGTGTCCCCCGCTCTTCAGCTTGGGGATCCCGCCCTCGATCATGGCGGAGATGCTGGAAAGCTCGGAGTTTACTTCAATGCGGATGGCCTGATAGGTTCGCTTACAGGGGTGGCCTTCCTTTTTATTCTGCTTGGGCATAGCCGCGGCAACGATGGCCGTCAGCTCTGCGGTGGTATCGATGGTTTTTACCTCTCTGGCACGGATGATCTTATCCGCGATCCTGCCTGCAAACCGCTCCTCACCGTAATCTCTGAGGATGCGCACCAGATCGTCACGGGTGTAGGTGTTCACCAAATCGTGGGCGGTGAAGGCCTGGGTCTGATCCATCCGCATATCGAGATAAGCGTCCGCGGAATAGGAAAAGCCTCTGGCAGGGTCGTCCACCTGGGGACTGGAGATACCCAGATCCGCCAGGATGCCGTCCACACCCTCGGGGGCGTATTCCTCGGCGATCTGCCCGATCTCGGAGAAGTTGCTCTTCACCAAGGTCAAGCGGGGATCGTTCAGCTTCTTACGGGCGTTTTCCAGGGCGACGTCGTCGCGGTCGATGGCAATGACTCTTCCCTTCTCGGAAAGGCGGGACAGCAGCAGGGAGGTATGTCCCCCGCCGCCCAGAGTGCAATCGATATAGGTTCCGTTGGGGTCGGTAAGTACGGACTCCACGGTTTCGTTCAGTAAAACGGTAATATGCTTGTATTCCATCAGAAGCCCAGCTCCTCAAGAACGGGCAGGATGTTGCCGTAGTTCTCGGCATCCAGTGCATCCCAACGCTCTTCGTCCCAAATCTCCAAGCGGGTGTCGTCACCCACCAGCACTACGTTCTTCTCCAAGGAAGCGAACTTTCTGCAATCGGCGGGGAGCGTTACTCTTCCCTGGCCGTCCAAGGAGGTATCAAAAGCGTTTGCAAAGAAGTAATGGCGCACGTCCTTGGCACGGGTCTCCGGCAGGGCGGCGATCTTTGCGGCAAAGGCCTCCCACTCCTTCATGGGGTAGAGACGGAGGCAATTCTGCAAGCCTCTGGTGACCATAAAGGTCTCCCCCAGCTCCTCGCGAAGGCGCACGGGAATGAACAATCTGCCCTTGGCATCCACTGCGTGGCGGTACGTTCCGGTAAACATTCTGCTCTCCATGCTCCTTTCTGAAGTGATTTGGGGGTCTCGCTCCCTTTTTGTGGGATTTTTATGGTATTTTCTTCCTCAAATTGCCTTAAATTACCACTTGGTGCTTTTATTATAAGGAAAGAGGATAGATCTGTCAAGAGCGACTTTGGCGGTATCAAGGCGTTTGCAACCCGCTTTTGTCTATTTTTGTCAAGAGGGTAAAAAACAAGCGTACACAAGGCTTTTTTAGGTTTTGCCGTCGTTTGCCGTCGGGTATTGCCGTCGATTTTTAGAACATTTTCGTCAGTCGCAACGAAACATTTGTTTTGCCACAAAATAGAAAAAAAGACGCCAAAAAGCGTCCTGACGGCAAAAGCGGAAAAATGCAAAAAAAGAACTTGACAAAGCGTGCTGTTTCTGCTATAATACCGCTGTTATCCGTCCTTTGCTAATGTGGCTCAGTCGGTAGAGCAGTTGATTCGTAATCAACAGGCCGCGGGTTCAAGTCCCGCCATTAGCTCCAGAAAAAAGCACTTGCGTGAGCAAGTGCTTTTTTCAACTAAATCCGCCTACGTCGGAATAAATCCACTGTCGCGGATGAAATCGCTTCGCGATGAAATCCGACTTCGTCGGGATAGAAGAGGCGGATTTAATTTCATCTGAGGCGGCACGCCGAAGATTTCATCCGAGCTTGCTCGGATTTCATCGTGCAATCAGTTGCAGAGCAACTGCGCACGATTTCGTTCATATTCAAGTATAGCATATTTTTCTGTTCTTGTCAATTACCTCTCCTGTTTTAGGAAACATTTTCATTGACTTTCGTGTGTTATTTGTCCGAGCGCAAAATTTTACAAAAATCAGGGTAGAATGTGGCATTGACATTTTCCTTTTTTATGATACAATAGAAAGGAACAGAAACGAAAGGGAAAAAACCGCTATGAAAAAGAGTTTAATTGCCCTATTTGCCTTGATGGCGATATTAGTTTGTATGCTTGCCGCTTGCGCAGGCGAGACCGTAGACACCTCCTCCCCCGACACTTCCTCTGCCGCTATGTCCATCGAAGAATCCTCTGTTCCCGAGGAGATCTCCCGGGTGGAAAGCAGTGCGGAGGAAAACTCCCAGGCAGAGCCGGAGATCCCCGAGGATGCGGTGGAGCTGTTGTTCGCCCGCTATACCTCCAAGCCCTCCTTTGTGATGATCGGCACCTGTGCCCAGGGGGCGGAGATCACCGCGCAGATCGGCGGGCAATCCGTGACCGTTCCCTCTTACATGGGCTGGTTTACCGTGACCATGAAGGCAGAAGGCGGTGACAACCAGGAGATCACCTTCACCCAGACCGTTGACGGTGAAGAATACGATATCCCCCGCACCTTCAAAACCCGGGTACGCACCCCTGCCAACAAGGGCAACGGCGGCATGGGCAGTAACAAGGCGTATCAGTTCTTTTTGACCAATATGCTTCCCGACTTCACGAGAACTGCCACTCTTTACAACAGCACCCAGCTGGACAACATGGCAAACCGTGTGAAGGATCGCTTGGCGCAGATGCACGCTTACAACCCCGAGGCAGAGATCATCTACATGATCGTTCCCTCCCCCATGACCATTTACCCCGAGCTGGCACCCGAGGAATACAAGCCCGGCGTCGGCATTTCCCGCAGGGAGCTTGTTATGACCAAGCTTAAGGCGGCAGGTGCTACGGTGATCGATCTGAAGGATCTGTTTATGGAGCATAAGAACGACGAGATGCCCTTGTATTACCATTTGGACAGCCATTGGGCGGATTACGGCGCGTATTTGGCCTACACCGCGTTGTTTGAGCATATTGCAGAGAAGTTCCCTGCGGCGGCGCCCAAGGGCATGGATGCGTTTACCTGGACGGCGGATTATTACACCAGCGCGGATGCCATGCTGTTCTTGGACATTCCCCAGGTGGAGGTGAAGGAGTACGGGTATTTAAGAGAGTTTAAGGAGACTATCAACTCTCAGATCACCGCCATCCCCCGTTACAGAGGCATGCAGTTGATCTACAGCGAGGAATGTACTGCGGAGTTCCGTATTGACACCAATCGTGAGGAGCTGCCCTCCTGCATCGTTCACAGAGACTCCTATTCCGCCGCGATCTTTGATCTCATCCCCGAACGGATGGATTATACCCATTACATGGGCATGTGGAGCTACGGCTGGAACAGCGCTTACGTCAACAGCGAGAAGCCCGACTACGTGATCTACCTCGTTGCCGAGTGGAACGTGGGCGAGCTTGTTTCGAGATAAGAATATCCAAAAAACATTTAAGGGACTTTCTTTTCCAAAAAAGAAAGTCCCTTAAAAATCCTCAAAGAAAACGGTCTGCCGAAAACTAACGATTTCGGAGGTATACAGGAATAAGCCTGCGGGGTTCCAAGGGGTGATCGTCACCCCTTGGCAGGAGTTTCAGAGGGCGGCGCCCTCTTTTATTTTTTAAAGTCCCAGCAACTTATACAAGGTAGGCTCAAACCCAAAGGCCTCCATGGCTTGCTGAACCTCCGCGAGGGAGCGTTCCTTCACCGCCTTGGGGGTGATGGGGCGTTTGACGGCGCGGATCAGCACGTTCTTGGGGGTGTGATCCAGCTCGATGAACTCCAGAAGCTGGGTCTTGTACCCGCAGTATTCCAGCAGATTGGCGCGGATGGCATCGGTGGCAAGGGCGCAGAACCGCTCCCCCACCAGCCCATAGCGGGAAAATAAGGTCAGCTCCTTGGGCGCAAGCTGTCCGTTCAATTCATGCTGACAGCAGGGCACGGAGAAGATCATCTTGGCACCCCAAGAAAGGGCGTTGAACAAGGCGTGATCCGTGGCGGTATCGCAGGCGTGGAGGGTCACCACCATATCCACGGCGAAGGGAGCCTTGTAGCCGTTGATGTCCCCCAATTCAAAGCGCAAGCCGTCGTAGCCGTATTTTCTCGCCGCGGCGTTGCATTTTTCGATGACGTCAGCCTTCAGATCCAGCCCGATCATCTCCGTGGGAATACGGCGAACCTCCGTAAGGTAATAATACAGAATGAAGGTGAGGTAGGATTTGCCGCAGCCGAAGTCGATGATGTTCAGCTTCTCCACCCGTTTTTCCCGCAGCTCGTCGTCGATCATCTCCAGGAAGCGGTTGATCTGCTTATACTTGCGGTACATGGAGGCCACCACCTTACCCTCGGCGGTAAAGATCCCCATATCCACCAAGGGCGGGATCACTTCCCCTTCGGGAAGGAGGTACTCCTTCTTGCGGTTGTGCGTCTCGGTCTGCTTTACGGCAGTGGCGCTTTGCTTGACGGAATATTTGCAAGCACCTTTCTTGGAGATCAGCAGAATATGCTCTCCATCGGGGGAGAAGCCGTTGATCTGGCGGAACTTCCCCTCGGTCAAAAGGGTCAGCGCTTCTGCCAGTTGATCGGCAGAGACGTTCTCGTGGAACACCTGCTTTTCGGTATATTTTGCGATCTGGAAGCCTTTTTGCTTCTTCTCGGCGGTGATCTTTTTGTAGAGTAAGGTTTTGGACACGGGGTTGCTCACGGTGAACCTGGTCACCCCTGCCTCCACCATGGTTTGGAGATACTGTTTCATAAGGAAAATCCTCCTATCTTTTTGCAGTATACCACAGGAAATGAAAAATGTAAAGAGGAAAAACGTGACCTTGTCACTTGACAAACCCACCGTGGGGAGGTACAATATGAAGGAAAGAAAAGGAGGGGTACCCATGGAAGAAAAAACCACTCAATACCGCGTGACGGGAATGTCCTGCGCCGCCTGCGTCTCCCACGTAGAAAAGGCTGTAAAAGCCGTGAAGGGCGTGGAGTCGGTGGCGGTCAATCTGCTCACCGGATCTATGCAGGTTGCGGGAACAGCCTCGGAAAAGGCTGTCTGCGACGCGGTGAAGAAGGCGGGCTACGGTGCGTTCCCCAAGGGAGAAGAAGCAGATGTTCCCATGGAGGAGGAAGCCTCCCGCTTGGGCAAGCGGCTTTTGATCTCTCTTTGCTTTTTGATCCCTTTGATGTATCTTTCCATGGGGCACATGATGTGGAGCTTCCCCTTGCCCGATTTTTTGGAAGGACACACCGCAAACGGTTTGGCACAGCTTTTGCTGTCCGCTATTCTCTTATGCATCAACAAAAAGTTCTTCATAAACGGCACGGCAGGGCTTTTCCGCGGGGCACCCAATATGGACACCTTGGTGGCTCTGGGGGCTTCCGCCGCATTTATTTACAGCACGGCTGTGCTGATCCTCGGAGGCGGGCATTATTATTTTGAATCCGCAGGGATGATCGTGACCTTGATCACCTTCGGTAAGCTTTTGGAGGCTCGCAGTAAGGGCAAGACCACCGATGCCTTGAAGCAGTTGATGGATCTCGCCCCCAAGACGGCGGTGCTGTTGGACAGCGAAGGCAAGGAATACACCGTGGAGGCCTCCAAGGTACAGGTGGGCGACCGCTTTGTGATCCGCTCCGGGGATCGCATCCCCACCGACGGTGAGATCTTGGAGGGCACTCTCTCGGTGGATGAATCCGCCCTGACGGGAGAAAGCCTGCCCGTGGACAAGGAAGCAGGGCAAGCCCTTTCCGCCGCCACGGTTTGTAAAAGCGGCTACGCCGTTTGCGTGGCCACCCGGGTGGGAGAGGACACCACCTTTTCCCAGATCATCCGCATGGTCAGCGATGCCTCTGCCACAAAGGCACCCATTGCCAAGCTGGCGGATAAGGTCTCGGGGATCTTTGTCCCCGCGGTGCTTGCCATCGCCGTGGTTACGGCGGCAGTGTGGCTGTTGGCAGGCAAGGAGATAGGCTTCGCCTTGGCGCGGGGGATCTCCGTTTTGGTCATCAGCTGTCCCTGCGCCTTGGGACTCGCCACCCCCGTGGCCATTATGGTGGGCAACGGCAAGGGTGCAAAAAACGGTATTTTGTTTAAGACTGCCTCCGCTTTGGAGGGGGCGGGCAGAGTAGAGATCGTAGCGTTGGACAAAACGGGCACTCTCACCAAGGGAACTCCCGCCGTCACGGAGGTGCTTCCCGCAGAGGGGATCACAGAAGAGGAGCTTCTTGAGCTGGCCTACGCTCTGGAGGCGAAAAGCGAGCACCCCTTGGCCAAAGCGGTGGTTATCTATGCTGAGGAAAGAGACATTCCATTGGTGGATGCCAAGGAGTTCAAGGTGCATCCCGGCAACGGTGTTTCCGCCATGGTGAAGGATGCGGTTTGTGCCGCGGGAAACGTGGGCATGATGCGGGATTACGCCGTGCTGACGGAAGAAGATCTGCGCACCGCCGACCGCCTTTCCGCAGAGGGCAAGACCCCCTTGTTCTTTGGCTGTGACGGCGATCTGTGGGGCATCATCGCCCTGGCGGACGTGTTGAAGGAGGATGCCAAGGAAGTGGTCAACCAGCTGGTAGGCATGGGGATCCGCGTGGTGATGCTCACCGGGGATAACCAAAAGACTGCCGAGGTGATCGCCAAGCAGGCGGGGATCACGGAAGTTCACCCGGGGCTGTTGCCCGGGGGCAAGGAGGAAATGCTTCGCACCCTTTCCCGTGAGGGCAGAACTGCCATGGTGGGCGACGGCATCAACGATGCTCCCGCTCTCACCCGTGCAGATCTGGGTGTAGCCATCGGAGCGGGCACGGACATTGCCGTAGAGGCGGCAGACGTGGTTTTGGTACGTTCCCGCATGGCGGATCTTCCCGCCGCCATCCGTCTGGGCAGACGGGTACTGAAAAACATTCGGGAGAATTTGTTTTGGGCCTTCTTCTACAACGCCGTGGGCATTCCCTTGGCGGCAGGAGCTTGGATCCCCTTGTTCGGCTGGGAGATGGAGCCTATGTTCGGGGCGGCGGCCATGAGCCTTTCCAGCTTCTGCGTGGTGACCAACGCATTGCGGTTGAATTTCGGCTCTCTTTACGATCCCGGGAGGGACAAAAAGAGAAAGATCAAAAAGCCTTCCCAAAAGGCATCCCCCTGCTGTGAGGCGGCTGTTCCCGCAGAAAAGACCTTGACCATCAAGGGCATGATGTGCGGGCATTGCGAAGCCAGAGTGCGTACCGCCCTGGAGGGTATGCAGGGCGTGGAGGTCCTGGAGGTCAGCAACCTGAAGGGCATCGCCCGGGTGAAGGTCTCCCCCGCCGTAACGGATGGGGCTTTGAAGACCGCCGTGGAAAAGGCGGGATACGAGATAACGGAGATCCGTTCCTTATGATGAAAAAAGCACCCTGCTCGGGTGCTTTTTGTTTTGCGTTTTTATTCGGCTTCGTCTGCAGTAATACGGGAGGAGACCAGCTTCACCAGGTTGTCCAGCTCGATATCCTTGGTCATGTGGAATACCACGGGC
>JAGBXS010000063.1 GCA_017629175.1 Clostridia bacterium | reverse complement strand
TGTGGAGAAGCTGTTGGACGAGAACCACGTCCGCCGCAAGCTTTCCTCCCTGGTGCAGAATGATCGCTACACCGAGATCATCTACGAGATCAGCGTTTCCGCCGCACAGCAACGGCTTGCCGCCGCTGTAAAGGCTCTCCCCGGCGTGAAGACCGTTTCCTTGGTGGACTGCAGAAATTCTTAAGGAACAAGAAAAAGAACCTCGAACGAGGTTCTTTTGTTTTGTATGGAGAGGAACGCACGCCTTTTGATTGGATAAAAAAATCCAAGTCTTTCGACTTGGATTTTTTGGCGGACAGATAGGGATTCGAACCCTAGAACGGGGTTAACCGTTACACGATTTCCAGTCGTGCGCCTTAGACCAACTCGGCCATCTGTCCACAGAAAATTGTGTTGCTCGTTCGCAACGGGGGTATTATAGCACAGATTTTCCCGCTTGTCAACTGCTTTTTGCTTATTTTTTAGATTTATTTTTGGAAAATCTGCGTATACTCTGTTAGAAGGCAAAGAAAAACCCGTGCAACCAAGGTTACACGGGTTTGGTGACCACTAGGAGAATCGAACTCCTATCTTCGCCGTGAGAGGGCGACGTCTTAACCGTTTGACTAAGCGGCCAGGCTCATTTGCGAGTCTTACTATACCACATAAAAACTTGTTTGTCAAGAGGTTTTTTGAAAAAAACGGAGGAGATTTTTTGTTTTCCCAAGAATCCACCCGAAAACTCCTGCAGATCGCCCTTTGGGCATTGGTGTTGGGCGTCTGTGTCTTTTTGTTTTTTCGGTTTTTGTTCGGGGCGGTACTGCCTTTTTTGTTGGCGTACCTCATCGCCTTTTGTCTCCAGCCCTTGTGCAGAGCTATGGAAAAGCGGGCGGGGATCTCCCGCAAGGTGACGGTGCTGTTTGCGGTGTGTGCCATTGTAGCGTTGCTTTTGTTTTTGCTGGTGCTATTGTTCCGCCGTTTGTTCAGCGAGCTTTCTACTCTGGCGGGTGCTTTGGGGGAGTTTCTGACCCGTTTACGGGAGGACGAGGTGTTCCGCGGAGATATGGCGGAACGCCTGGGACAATACCTGCCCTTCCCGGAGGCAAAGGAGAAGCTTGCCGTGTTCCTTTCCGACCTGGAGGGCAGGCTGATGGACTTTTTGGGGAATGCCGCAGAACAGCTCTCCGGCTCGGTACTGCCCTTTTTAACGTCTCTTGCGGCGTTCCTGCCGGGATTTCTGCTTTCCGTTTTGGTGGTGCTCATCGCCTCCTATTACTTCGCCATCGATTTCAAGGGGATCAATTCCCGCATGATGGGCTTTCTGCCGGAGACCTGGCAGGAAACGTTGCGGAAAGGCAAGCGGATGATGCTGGATACCGGCGGAAAGTTCCTGCGGGCCTATGGCTTTCTGCTGTTGGTGACCTTCTTCGAGCTGTTTGCCGCCTTTTTGATCTTAGGGCTTCGCTACGCCTTCCTGCTGGCGGCGTTGATCTCCCTCATTGACATTCTGCCCGTCCTTGGGACGGGAACGGTGCTGATCCCTTGGGGCGCCTTTTGCCTGCTGACGGGGGACGTATACCACGGCGTGGGACTTTTGATCGTCTACGCCGTGATCACCGTGGTACGCCAGGTGATCGAGCCCAAGGTGGTGGGGAAGTATATCGGTCTGCCGCCCCTGGCCTCCTTGGCTTCCATGTATATCGGGCTGAAGCTGTTCGGATTTTGGGGGCTGTTTCTGTTGCCCTTGGGGGCGACTTTGTTGTTTCGCCTGCGAAAACCCGCTAAGCAAAAGGAGAAACTGCCTTGAAAAATAAAAAAGCTCTTGCTTTTTGCGGGGATATGGGGTATAATGTAAGCGCCCGTGAAATCGTTTTTTGCGGGAAGCGAATCCGTAACCGACGAAAAAGGTGCCCGGGGTTTGCGCCCCGGGCGTTTTATTTTGATATACAGAAAAGGAAACAAGCCATGGAACGGAAGAGTAAGATCAACTATTATTTGGACATTGCCCAGACCGTCAGCTCCAGAGGAACCTGCCTGCGCAAAAACTTCGGCGCCATCATTGTGCGCAACGACGTGATCGTTTCCACCGGATACAACGGCGCTCCCAGAGGCAGACAGAACTGCTGTGATATGGGGCATTGCCTGCGGGATCAGCTGAAGATTCCCCGCGGAGAGCGTTATGAGCTTTGCCGTTCCGTTCACGCAGAGGCAAACGCCATCATTGCCGCTCCCAGAGAGCAGATGCTGGGGGCAGATCTCTACCTTTGTTGTGTGGATCCTGCCAGCGGCGAACTGGTTGGGGGAACCACCAGCTGTCAGATGTGCAAGCGCTTGGTGATCAACGCGGGCATTGAGCGTGTCATCGTCCGCGAGAACGCCGAGGAGTTTTCTATCTACAACGTGGAGGATTGGATCACCAACGACGACAGCCTTGGTCAGATGGGATATTGAGGAAGCTTTACATGAAGAAATTGTTTTGTTTGGCGTTGTGCCTGGCCCTCTTGCTTTGCGGGTGCGACGGCGTTCACAGCGGCTCTGCCTTGACGCAGGAGTTCGGCTTTGTGGATGAGGATACGGATATTGAATACGTGGCTTGCCACATCCTGGCGGTCAAGCCGGTGAACGTCGGCGAGGTATATTGCCATGCGGACGGCGTGGATTACTATCAGATCCCCTTCCAGGATCCCGAGGAGTTCCTGTGCGACCTGGATCAGGAAAGCGGCAGTAGCTACGTATACCGCAGTAAGCAGCAGCCCGAGATCACCGTAGGCAGCTTTGATGCCGTGGCGGCTTGGCTGTATGCGGACGGTACCTCTCCCCAGCGCTTGGCACAGCTTTACGCCGACGACGAATATCTGGCGGAAGAGCTGCGGGGGAAGAACCCCTCCCAGGATACCGACAAGGTGCGGATGATCACCGATGCACTGGTCAACGGTGAGGGCTTGGTGGTTTCCATTCCCGAGGGCAGTGAAAGCGATTCCTACGAGTTCCGCCTGCTCAGCGTGAAGTATCCCGGGCTTTACTATTCCGTTTGGTTCTTCACCGATGCTTTCGGTAAGTGCTATCTCCACGATTTTGCCACCGATAAAACGGTGGAAGCTCCCTCCGTGATCTCTGCGTGGATCGTCGGCGGCGGGACTTCGGTGTAAAAGGGTTTTGTACATGAAGAAATTTGCATTGTTTATGCTCCTTTGCCTCTGCGTGGCACAGCTTGCAGGGTGCAACGGGAAATATTATTACGTCGCGGAGGACTCCTCCGGGGAGACCTCCTCTCAGGCGGTTTCCGACCCCGTTCCCGCCTATGTGTTTGGCGAGAAGGGCTTTTACGATACCGAGGGCGACGTGGAGTTTTATCTTGCCGATGGGCTTTACGCCAAGGAGATCGGCGAGACGATTTTTGACGACGGGGAGCATTCCGTGCATAAGATCGTGGATGCTCATGAGAGCTATCTCCTTTGCGACGGCGAGGGGAGAGTTTACAAGAATGCAGACCTTCCCTGGACGGTGGAGCCCGGCGAGGAAGGCTTTGCCGAAGCCTATCCCGGTTTGACCGCGGAGAAGCAAAATGGTTGAGGTGCGTCCGTTGCAGGAGGGGGAAGCCCTTGCCGCTTCCGAGATCGAGAAGAAATGTCTTTCCACCGCGTGGTCGGAGGGGCAGATCCGCGACCGTTCTCCCGAGACGGTGTATTTGCTGGCCTTGGTGGACGGCGTCCCCGCGGGGATCCTGAGTGCTTCTCTTTCCCTGTACGATGGGGAGCTTTTGAACATTGCCGTGTTGCCCGATCTGCGGGGCAGGGGCGTGGCGCAAGCTTTGCTGGAAGAGCTTTACACCCGTATGCAGGGGTTGCCCGAATTGTTTTTGGAGGTTGCGGAGAGCAATCTTCCCGCACAGAGATTATACGAAAAGAACGGATTTTCCGTGGTAGGCAGGCGCAAAGGCTTCTACGGCGGGGAGGACGCTCTTGTGATGAGGAAACAGATATGTTGATTTTAGGTATTGAGTCCTCCTGTGACGAAACCGCCGCCGCGGTGGTGGAGGACGGCAGGATCTTGCGTTCCAATATTGTGGCCACCCAGACGGATATTCATGCCCTTTACGGCGGTGTGGTGCCGGAGATCGCTTCCCGCGCCCATACCGAGGCCATCCACGGTGTTGTGGAGGAGGCCCTTTCCGCCGCAGGGGTCACCATGGAGGAGATCGATGCCATTGCCGTGACCAACGCTCCCGGCTTGATCGGTGCGCTTTTGACAGGCCTTTCCTTTGCCAAGGGGCTTGCCTACGCATCGGGGAAGCCTTTGGTGCCGGTGCATCACCTGCGGGGGCATATTGCCGCCGTTTATCTGGTGGAGCCGGAGCTGAAGCCTCCCTTTGTGGCGCTTTGCGTTTCCGGGGGTAACACCGAGCTGATGATTGCAGAGGATTACACCGACTACCGCTTCGTGGGGACTACCCGTGACGATGCGGCAGGGGAAGCCTTTGATAAGTGCGCCCGGGTGCTGGGCTTGCCCTATCCCGGCGGTGCCGCTATGGACAAGCTGGCTTCTATCGGTAACAGCGATGCCTTCCGCTTCCACGAGGGAAGCGTGGACGGCGCGCCCTACGATTTCTCCTTCTCGGGTTTGAAGACTGCAGTGATCAACACTGTACATACCGAGCTTCAGCGGGGCAGAGTGCTGGATGACACCTTCCGTGCGGACATTGCCGCCTCCTTTACCAAGGCGGTGGTGAAGACGGTGACGGGACGGCTGGAGATGCTGTTGCAGAACAGCGATCCCGCCTTGAACGTGGTGCTTTCCGGCGGTGTGGCCGCAAACTCCCATCTGCGGGGGGCTTGTAAAGAGCTGGCGGAAAAGTACGGCAGAAAGCTGTATCTCCCGCCCTTGAAGCTATGCGGAGACAACGCGGCCATGATCGCCGCGCAGGGCTATTACGAATATATGGCGGGGGTGCGCGGGGATCTTTCTCTCAACGCTTACGCCACGAAACGGGTATAAAAATACGCCTCGGAGCAGACAACGCTCCGAGGCTTTTTTACTCTGCTATGATAAAGCGTTTGGCACAAAAACACATCGTTTTGGGCGGTATTTCTCCTTCTTTCGCCGCATAATTTGGGTGACATAATCCGACTGCCATGTGGATAACTTGGTGGATAATGTGGAAAACTTTTTTGAAATCCATAATTTCCACGGTGGAAAAGGGGGCTGAACACTCGTTTTCGGTGGATAACTCGGTGGATAATGTGGAAAACTCTTTTCCGTAATGTAAAGTGCTACCGAATTATGTCAAACGCGGCTGTGAGTTGGTCGATAAGCAAACTATAGCTTAGCCGCTATACAAAATGCCGCCTCTGCGGCGTCATTTTGGAGCCTTGGGATCTAAGCGTTGGGGCGCGTTAGTAATGCAAATTTTAGGTTCCGCTCTATACAAAACGCCGCCTCTGCGATAGGGTACGCAGCGAAAGGCGCCCCCCAGAAAGGGGAGCTGTCGCCGCAGGCGACTGAGGGGATCGACAAACAAAAAAGACGGCACGCCGAGGCACCGTCTTTTAAAATTTACTTCAATTCCACGTTACCGGAAAGGAAACGGATGGAACGCTCCACCGCATCCTTGGAATCATACCAAGGCTCGTTCTCGTAGTTGTAATCGAATTTCTTGCAGAACCAGGAAATATCGTTCTTCAGCTTGTCAAGATAAGCGTTCTCAATCTTCACCGCATCCTCTGCCAGCTCGGCGTAAGCCTTCTTATCCAAACATTTGATGGCGGTGCGCAACAACTGCTTGTAGTGGGGCAGACAGAACATGGTCTGCTCGTTGAACTTTCTGCGGAATTCCGAGGTCTCCTCGTGGAGGTCTGCGGTGTTCACCATGACACGGCGGAACTTCTCCTCAATGCGGTCGCAGATGTAGCAGGTCTGTTCCAGCTCCTCTACCCGCTTCAAGCTCTTTTCAGCGGGATCCTTTGCCAAGAAGCCTCCCGGTTTGATATCCTTCTTCAATTCGTCCAAATGGCTTTCCAAGGTCAGCGCCATGCCCAAACGGTTCTTGCGGGGGAACATCTTCTGGTAATGCCGTCCGCAAAAGCCCTTCTTGTTGGTGATCTGGCGGATCTCCGGCTCCATCATGGAGGCACCCAGGATCAGATCCAGCTCCGTGTCCTCCAGCTTGGCAAAGATTTGGCAGAAGGGGCAGGTTCCGTTCTTTTTGTCAAAGGCTTCGTTGATCTCGATGGTATAGATATGTTCTTTCAAGGGGATACCTCGCTTTTTTCGTTTCTTCCTTTCCTATTATAATAGAAAGGTGGGAAAAAAGCAAGAGGAAAATCAAAAAGCCGTTCCTCCTTTTTAGAGGAACAGCCATGCCGCCAGACGGTAAAGTCCTAAAGTCACGGACATCACGGCGGTGGGGAGCAGCAGGTAACGGAATTTTTTCTTCATGGGCAGACTCCTTCCTTGCCCTTAGTATTCCCAAAATCTTCTGTAAAAAAACGGCGCGCCCGCGAAAAAGCGGGCGCGTAAAACCGTTTTCTTGCGATCCTTAGCCGCAGCAGCAAAGGATGACGATCGCAATCAGAATGATGATCCAGCAGCAGTTGTTGCCGCCGAACAAGGAGTCGAAGCATGCCATAAAAGTACCCGTTCCTTTCTTAAGGCGTTTGAGAGGAGAGGATCTCCTCCTTCAAAGGTAGAGTATGCGATAGGGCGCCATGTGGTGACACAACGTACCGTTGCACAACGGAAAGTTGCAAAGAACTCCGTTGAGTCCACGGGTTTTGGCAAAAAGCAGGAACAACCCTGCCAAAACACCAACCAAGCGGTTATTGCCAAAGGAGAAAAATTGTGGTACAATAGCCTTGCAAGAAGCGAAACGGCCGTAAGTTTCCAAAACAGAAAGGAACTTAAACATGAGCGGATATCAAGCAGAATCCATCGGCAGGATCATTGCCGCCAAACGAAAAGAAAAAGGGCTGACCCAGGAGGGGCTGGCGAACCTTTTACAGATCACGCCCCAGGCGGTCTCCAAGTGGGAAAACGGCGTGGGTCTCCCCGACGTGACCCTGATCCCCCGTATTGCCGCGGCGCTTCAGATCTCGGTAAACGAATTGTTCGGGGAGCCCGACAAGATGAAGAAGGCGCAGCTTCCCATGGACTACCAGGGCATGGCCTTCGTGGTGACCAACGGGCAGGTAGCGGTGTATTCCTCCAAGTCCGTGGAGACCAAGGACGAAACCCAAGTCACCTTCTCCGACGGCAGTACCGCCGATCTGAAAACCCAATGTGTGGTCAACGTGGGGCCGGGAGAGGTGCGCATTCTGGAGATCGGCTACCTGGTCTCGGAGTTCGTGGAGGAAGGCTGGGAACGGGATACCCTGACCAAGTCCTTTGCGGAGATCCACTCTCTGAACCTTATCAATTCCGCCGCCTGCGATATGGAGGCGGTGTATTGGGAAGGAAGCGAGACCGTGGTGGAGGCAGAGGGAAGCAAGCGCTTCCTGAGCCGCCTTTCCCTGACGGAGCGGGACGGTGAGCTGATCCTGGAGGCAAAATCTCCCTCCAATAACAACGGCGGCGAGGGCGGAAGCAAGATTTTGGTGAAGTGCCCCTTCCGTAAAGGGGAAAAGGGCACCTTCCGCATCAGCGGGTGCGGGCAGATCAAGGCACCTCTTTCCTTTAGGGAAGCGATACTTGCCATCAGCGGTTCCGGGTGCATCAACATCAAGGATACGGAGGTTTGTGACATCGGCATCAGCGGCAGCGGCGACGTGGCCATGGAGGACGCCAAGGAATCTCTTGCTATCCGCATCAGCGGTTGCGGTAACGTGGCGTGTACCGATGCCCGTAATCTGAACGTGCGTATCAGCGGCTGTGGTAACGTTGCCGCCATGAATCTTTCCGGGGATGTTTCCATCGCTGTTTCCGGCAGCGGAGACGTTTGCTGCAGCGGCGGTCAGGTGGACAATTTGAAGGTGAACGTCAACGGAAGCGGCGACCTAGCGGCAGAGTGGCTCACCGTGGAAAACGCGGAGCTCAACCTGCAGGGAAGCGGCAGTGTGACCCTGGGCAGGATCAAGGGCAAGTCCGTGGAGCGGCTTTCCAAGGACGCCAAGCTCACCGTAAAACAAAGAGGATAAAGCATAACAAAAAAGAGACCTTTCCGGTCTCTTTTCATTGTCAGTTCAAGCCCTTGTATGCCAGATATTCTTCCAGACACATCCCCAGCTCGTGCATCTCCGTAGCGGCGGTTCTGCCCACGTAGCGGAAGTGCCAGGATTCGTATTTGATCCCCGTTACGTCCTGCTTATCCGGGGGATAGCGAAGCACAAAGCCGAAACGGTAGCAATTCTCCTCCAGCCAGATGGCGGCGGGAGTTCCGTCAAAGGTGTTGTTGGTGTCGATCTGGTTGTGCATATCCACGCAAAGCCCGCTTTGGTGCTCGCTGGTGCCGGGAGGGTTGGAATAGGTTGCCACCAAGGCGTAGATCCGTTCCTCCGTCCAATCGGGGTGTCTTGCCCGCTCGTCGGCCAGATAGTTGTTAAACAGCGTAGACTGCACCGAATAGGAGCGGTAGCCGTTGGAGACCTTAATATCCCCGTGGCCGTACATGGCGGCTTCGTCCAGGAAGGCTTCCAGGGCCTTTTCTGCGTATTCCCGCAGGTAGGAGTAGTAGCTGGGCCTGCCGGCACGCATATCCTCGATGTAGATCAGATCGTCGGGGACGTAGTCCTTACCCAAGGGTGCCTTGGGGCTGACCAACAGCAGATACTCCGAGGCGTTCTCGGGGTCGATATACTTTTCAAACTGCACCAGATCCACGGAATAGCGAAGCCCAATGTAGGACTCGTATTCACGGGTGGAGCCAAGCTGGGGGATCTCGCCGCCCAACCCCGGCTCGGGCTCGGGGACAGATTCCTCTGTGCTTTCCTCCGGGAGGGAAATTTCTGCCTCGGAGCTTTCTGCAGAGGGCGCGGAGCTTTCCGCAATACTTTCTTCAACGCTTTCTTCAATGCTTTCATCCGCCGAAGGATCGCTTTCCTCCGTCACACCTTGGGAGGAGCTTTCCTCTACGGGAGGGAGGGCTGTCTCGGAGATGGCCAGCACCGCAATGGCGACTGCCAATCCCACGGCCGCCACACACAAGGTCAGGGCGACGGCAAGATAAGGGGAGCTTTTCTTTTTCTTTGCCATATTATACCAATGCTTCTTTTGCGCAGGAGAGCACCTCTTCTGCGGCGGATTTCAAATCGGGCTGACCCATAACGCTGCTACCTGCCACCAGCACATTGGCGCCGGCGCGGACGCAGTCTGCGGCATTGCCCTTGCCTACGCCGCCGTCCACCTGGATGTCAAAGGCGAGGCCTTGCGCCTCACGCTCCTGCACCAGCCACTCTACCTTGGGGAGCATATCTGCCATGAACTTCTGTCCGCCGAACCCGGGCTCTACCGTCATGATCAAAACCATGTCGCACAGAGGGAGAAGCTCCTTCAGAACCTCCACGGGGGTGCCGGGCTTAACGGAGATGGCGGCTTTGACGCCTGCGGCGCGGATCTGCTCCAAAACGGCGCGGGGATCTTCCGTTGCCTCGTAATGGAAGGTGATCAGCTGTGCGCCTGCACCTACGTAGTCGGAAATGTACCGTTCGGGACGGTCGATCATCAGATGCACGTCAAAGAACAGATCGGTGCAAGCCCGCAGGGATTTGATTACGGGAGTGCCAAAAGAGATGTTGGGCACGAACAATCCGTCCATTACGTCCAAGTGGATGTATGCGGCACCGCCGTCCTTGATCTGCTGTAACTGTTCTCCAACCTTGGAGAAATCCGCGGCAAGCAAAGAAGGTGCCAAAATCACGTCTTTTTTCATAACAAAACTCTTTCTGCGTGTATAAAATATAATGTAGCAATTTTTTACGACAAAAAGCGGGGCGGAAGGATGTGAAATCCGCGCAGGATCTAAAGGGAAAACCACCTTGCTTGTCGTTGCTGATATATTATATACCCAATGAGGAAAAATGTCAATCAAAACACGTTGGAAAGGGAAAATTTTTCTTTCGCGCGGATATCCCGCAGGCAGGTGAAGAAACGTTCCTTGGCGGCTTGGTACGCCGACGGGTTGGTTCCGCTGTATGCCAAGGCCTCCCGCAGGGCGGATTCTGCCGCCAGCAGGTCTGCTTCGTGGACGGTAAGTGCCAGGAACGGCTCTGCGATCAAAAACTCCTCCAATGCTTCCGCAAAGCGATCCTGCACCCCCAGATCAAAGAGCAGGTCGACTTTGGTGTCCAAATACAAAGCGTTGGCCGCCGCAAAGCCGATGACGAGGCAGAGCAAAAGGAGGGCAACCAGGACGTTCTTCATTGGGGCTCTCCGTTGGTCTGGTTGGAGGTGCTTTCGCCCCCTGCGGGCAGGACGCTCATATTGCCCGTGGGCTCCAAGATCACCTTGTCTACCTCCTCCAGCCCGGTGTAGCCGTTGCTGCGGATCTGAGAAAGCACCTCCTCCCTGGAAATACGGGTGCGGAGCAGGTTCTGCTGAACGTAACTGCCGTTTTCCACCAAGGGGATGGGCTTCCCCTCCAGAAAATGGCGGAAACGGGTGCTTTTGATGCAGAGCATGGAGAGGATCACCTCAAAGGAGCCGATGCAGAGCAGGGGAAGGATGCCGTAGAGCAAGGGGATGTCCGGATCGGTCATGGGGAAGACGGCGGCTTGGGAGAGGAGCATGGCGGAAATGAACTCCGTCATTTGCAATTCTCCGATCTGCCGCTTTCCCATCAGACGGACGATACACAACAGAAGAAAGTAAGAAATTCCCGTGCGGAACAGGATTGCGGTCATGAAAAACACTCCTTTCAGCTATAGTTTGGACAAACGGATTTCTGTGTATGCAATCTGCACAAAAACAAAGCACTTCGTTTGTTGAAATGTGTTGAAAAATAGGGCTTGACAAATTGGCTTTTCGGTGCTAAAATAGTCCTCACGCGCCGGGGAAAACCGGATGCAGGATGAAGAAAACCGCGGGAAAAAGTTTTTTGAAAAAGTTTTGAAAAACCTCTTGACAAAAGCGAAATCTTGTGGTATTCTAATCAGGCTGTCCCGCTGAGGGGCGAGCGAGAACGGACATTGAAAACTGAACAACAAAGAGTACAAAGTAAAAGATTGTACACGTATGTATCACAAGATATATATGGAACTCGTTGATTTCTTTTAAACTT
>JAGBXS010000062.1 GCA_017629175.1 Clostridia bacterium | reverse complement strand
TTGGGGAGTTGGAGCGGGACGGTGTCATCACCACCGTGGTGGGGAGCGGCAGTTATATTGCCGATTCTGCCATTCGTAATCCTATGATTCTGAAAAAGGCGGAAGCCGGTCTGACCGAAGCGCTGCGGCAGGCCAGATCCGCGGGAATCACGAAAGAAGAGGCTATGGAGATAGTGGAAAAACTTTATGAGGAGGAAATGAAATGATCCGGTTGAACCGTGTTTGCAAATCCTACGGCCAGACGGAAATATTGAAGGATGTTACCCTGCAGGTGGAGGATGGATCTCTTTACGGGCTCATTGGTTATAACGGCGCGGGGAAAACCACCCTGCTGAATATCGTTTCGGGGCTTTACCGTTCCACGAAAGGAGAGGTTTTTCTGGAAGCGGGAGGGGATCTTCGAGATCCTTTTGACGACCCTGCGGTGAAGCGGTCCCTGTTTTACGTGACGGATAGCCCTTATTATTTTCCCGGTGCCGATTTGGTGACCATGAGGGATTTCTACAAGGGGTTTTATCCTACCTGGAGCGACAACAGCTTTTCGGAGCTGACGAAGCTTTTTGGGTTGGATCCGGAAAAGAGGATCGGGGATTTTTCCAAGGGGATGAAGCGGCAGGCCGCCATGATCCTGGGGATGGCCGCTCGCCCACGGTATCTTCTGCTGGACGAAAGCTTTGACGGTCTTGATCCCAGTGTGAGAACGGTGGTGAGCAATTTACTGGGAGAATACATTGCAGAGACGGAGTCTACCGTGGTGGCGGCTTCCCACAATCTTTATGAGCTGGAGAACATCTGTGACACTATTGGTATGCTCAACGGGAAGCAGCTTTTGTATTCCAAGCCCATTGAGGATATCAAAGAACGGATAAAGAAGTATCGCGTAGCGGTGGAGGCGGAAAAGGATCCCTTGGCGGGACTTTCGGTGAAATTCCTGCGGAAGGAAGGCAATATCTACACCTTCCAGAGTGAGGAGCCGGAGGAAAAATTGAGAGACGCCTTTGGGAAAGCGGGCGAGCTGCTGTTGTTCGAATGCTATGGTATGACGCTCAACGAAATCTTTATTTACGAAACAAAGGAGGAAGACAATGCAATTGAAGGAATTTTCGCAAAATAACCCCTTGCGGCATTTGATCCTTTCCACCGTGAAGCGGTATTTCTGGCTTCCTTTGGTGATGCTGTTGCTTACGGGCGTAGGATTTTTGGGGTTTGAAATCTTTGAGATACAGGACCTTTCTCATCTGAACAGTATCACGGCACAGCTTACCTTTCGGTTTGCCGCCTCGGAGGTGTGGGAACTGTTCCCCTACGGTGCCTTTCTGGTTGCCGTGATCTCCGCTTTGGTGATGTTTGGCTTTCTGTTTCAAAAGAGAAGCGCGACGGCGATGCTGTTGACCGGTGTTTCCCGCTTGCGGTTATTTGCGGTGAGGTATTTGTTCGGCTTGGCATCTGTTTTGGTGCCTGCCTTGATCAGCTTTTCCTTTTTGCTGCTCTTGGGCGGGCACAACACTGAGCACGGGTTCCCCGGCGGGACGGATACGGCGATCTTGCTTTTGACCTTGGGGACGACGATTTTCTTTGCCTATACAGTAGCAGTTCTGGCGGCGGTGGTCTGTGGGAGAAAGAGCGATTTCTTCGGAGTGTGCGCTACGTTTTTATTTGGGGCGAAAGGTTTGCTTTTGTTTTTCGGCGGGATGTGCGCCACCTTCTTGCGTGGGTTCCCTTACCCCATGCGGGAGACCTATGCCGTAAACAATTCTTTTTTCAATCTGTTTGATGAGCACTATACCCTGTCTGCGGACGGAATCTTTGGAAAGGTGCTGGAGGACTATCTCGCGACCAACAGTCCTATTGCACAGAAAGGGTATTTGGAGCCTTACCTGCTCCCTGTGGCTTTGATGGGAGTTGCATCGTTGCTCCTTGCGGTCGGGGGATGCGTTTTGCTACGCTTTCGGAGGTCGGAATTTGACGGCAAGCCGGGAGGCAACCCCGTTCTCGCCATGGCTTGCACGGTGGTACTCACCCTTTCCACGTCCGGGTTGGTATTTCCCTCCTCCGGTACCCTCGAGGGCTTTTTCTGGGCATTGGGAGTGGCGTTTCTCGCTTGCGTGGCATTGTGGGCGGTCTTTGCAGGAGGATTTCGCAAGATTTGGAAGGGTATTGCCGCGGCGGGCTGCACCTTGGCGGTCATGGGGTTTTTGGCCATGGTGTTATATGTAGATCCCTTCGGGTACGGGACGAAAGTTCCCGCACAGGAGGAGATTCAATCAGTGCAAATGACCTTCAAGGGGAATTTCGGCGTCAACGGAGATCATAGTGAGCACTGGTACGGGGATCTGCTCCACTCTACCATAATGGCCGATCAGTATCTTCCACTGCTGAAGAGCGAGGAGGATATCTGCAAGGCGTTAGAGGTCCATACGTTGTTGGCGGAGGACGACTCCCATTGGGTTGAGGAGGGGGACTCCTATATGGACGGTGCCGTGTATGCAGATTTTACCGTAATCTACCATATGAAGGACGGCAGAGAGATCAAGCGTTGTTATA
>JAGBXS010000061.1 GCA_017629175.1 Clostridia bacterium | reverse complement strand
GGATAGCGTGGTAAAAGTCGCAAGCCTTCCGCTTGTTCAAAAAGGAGAAAGCGGAGGTGAAGAAAAATGGCGTAAAGAACATCATCGGAAACAATGGCCATGCAAAATTGTCATAATCCACGATCTCTTCCAGCTCCGGATCGGTTAACATATAGGACAAAGGAATAAAGGATGCCAACACAAGAAGGATCGAACCGAAAATAATGCCGATCAGTCGTACTCTCTTCAGCCCTTCAAAATATAGCTTTCCGTCAAAAAACTTTTTCATGATGCTCCTCCTTTACCAAATAATATCTTTGTTGGAATAGCCCAAGGCTTCCATCTCGTGAATGAAGACCTCTTCTAAGGAAAGGGGCAGAATGTCCAGCACAAGAGGATCCATTGCGGAAAGCCTTGCCTCCGTCTCCTCCTTATCTCCACGCAGGATGAAATTCGCCACAGACCCCTTTTGTGTGTAGGTCAACATGGGAAGGTCGCCAAACAAATCGCGGCTGTAAGGCTCTCTGAACGCGATCTGCACCTTAAACAGGGAAGTCTTCAGCTCCTGAATATCGCTCTCAAACACGATCCCGCCATGATGCAATAGCGCCAGCTGATCGCAGGTGTCCTCCAGTTCTCTGAGAGAGTGAGAGGTAATAATTGCCGTTGAATTACGCTCCGCCACGTCGTTGTAGATCAAGGTCTTCACAAGGTTACGCTTCACCGGGTCAAGACCGTCAAAGGTTTCGTCAAAGAACAGATATTTCGGCTGTACCGCCAAGGCCAAAGCCGTTGCAGCCTGCCGCTTCATGCCCTTGGAGAAGGTGTTGATATTCGCTTTGGGATCCAGCCCAAAGGCCTCCGCCAGTTTTCTGAACTTCTCCATGGAGAAATTCTTATAGATAGCGCGATACATCTTCGCCATGCGGTTCATGGATGCCTGGGGGAGGAAATACAGCTCATCCGGCACGAACATAATGGTTTCCTTTACCACGGGGTTTTCGTAAACAGGCATCCCGTCGTAAAGGATCTTTCCCGCATCCGCCTTGTAGATGCCGCAGAGCAATCGCAAAAAGGTGGATTTACCAGCACCGTTGCTTCCCACCAAGCCGTAAACACAGCCATCGGGGATACGGCAGGTCAAATTGTTAAGAGCAACCTTCTTATCAAAGGTTTTCGTAAGCTTTTCCGCTTGGATCATACTTGGTTTCCTCCTTCTGAAAATAGTTCCCTCAGCCAGTCTGTAAGCTGGCTTTCCGTAATGCCGTTCTGCATCAACTGCCGCGAAGCATCCAAGAACGCCTTCTTTTCCTCAGCCACCGTTTTCTCCCGCAAGCGGGTGTAAGCGCCGGGGGAGACGAAATATCCCTTTCCGGCGGCACCCACAAGGATTCCCAGGCGTTCCAATTCAAGGTACGCCTTGGAGACCGTGTTGGGGTTCACCCCCGCATCCCCGGAAAACTCTCGGACAGAGGCAATTTGCTGTCCCTCCTGTAGGATACCGAGAAGGATCTGGCGTTTGATGCCGTCCACGATCTGCTGATAGATGGGTGTTCTGGAATAAATATCAATGGTGATCATGTTTCCTCCTTCACAACTGTATTATTTGCCTTAGTGCAGTTTGAGTGTAACACATAATTTCCCGTTTGTCAAGAGGGGAAAAAAGAAAATTCCGGCAACCATCGTGGGTCGCCGGAATTGTATGGTTTAATATTCGATAAAGCCGTCCAAGATATCCTGATAAAGGGTGGTAAAGCCCAAATCACCAATGGTAGCGCCGGTTTTACTTTGGGTAAGCAGAATGTTTGCCTGGTAAAGGAACTGTACCAAAGCTTCCTGGCAGTTGGACTTTAAAGTGTTGTGTAACACGGTATCCAGGGGAATATTGGCCGTGAATTCAATAGAATCAAAATCAGAGATATCCGTGAAGCTTGCAGCGTCGATGGTGCCCTTGCAGGTGCCTCTGAGATCGGCAGCCTCTTGCACGGCGGTTCCGCTAAGGTGATATTCTGCGGCAATCTCGTTTATAGGAATGTCAATTTCGAGGACGATGCCATTTTCGGCTTCCACGTATCCCTTCAAATGGAGAACCTTCTTGACAAGGGTAAAGGAAACGGTGGCGTCTGCATTAATACCGTTGAGCGTGGATTTAAAGTCACGAGAAATCTCGGTTTTCTTGCCGATAGCGGCTACAATTTTCGTGATAGCTGTTCTGGGCTTGACGGTTCCGGTGATGGTGTACGTTCCCAAAACGTGTTTCTTCACTTGGGCGTAGTCCAATGCGCTAAGCTTGCCGTCACCGGTGACATCGCCGCGAGCAAACTGCGCGTCAGTCAAGGTCTTCTTGTTCATAACAGCCTGCTTCAAAAGGCCGTAATCCATAGTGTTGATCTTTCTGTCACCGTTAACATCACCGAGAACCTCTTCAGCCGCAGAAACGTTAAAGGACAATGCAGACAGCATGCAAACAGCCGCAAGAAAAACGGCAAGAAATTTTCTGAATTTCATAATCTATACTCCTTATATATTCGCATCTCTTTTCATATACTATTATACACATTTTCGCAAGAATTTCAATAGAAAAATATTTTTTCGAAGAGAAGTTGTTGATGGTTTCAAGAAGATATTTGGTTATTCTGTGTAAATGAAAGGATATATTGACAAGAGGGGTATCTTTGTGGTAAAATAGCCTCATAAGATACCGATCTGTAAACGGGGAATGCGTATGAAGTTGAAATTGAGAATTTTTCGTTCCGCCTTGTGCCTGCTGACCGCCTTGATGCTTGTGGGTATTTGCGCCATGGAATCGTATCCGGTCACTGCCGCCGGGGGAGATTTCGAATATAAGGGAAAAACATATAGCCGTTCCGACGATGTTCCCCGTATTTATATCGAGGGTGCTCACGGCGTTAACGTATATGATTATGTCGGCTGCACGGTTGTTGCGGTGGACAAAAAGGGTGGTACCCTTACCTCCGTTGCCGATAGCAAGGCTACGGTGCGCATCCGCGGCAATTCCACCTCCAGCGGTGCCAAAAAGCCCTATAACATCAAATTCAGCTCCAACACGGATCTGTTCGGCATGGGGAAGGGAAAGCGTTTCTGCTTGATCGCCAATATGTACGATCCCACCTTGATCCGCAATCACATGGTGTTTGGATTTGCCAAGGAGCTGGGGTTGCAGTACACATTGGATTCTATGCTCGTGGACGTATATTTCAACGGATCCTACGTAGGCTGCTACCAGCTTTGTGAAGCGGCTACCGAGGACGAGTCCCGCGTGGACATCGATACCTCCAAGGGCGACTACATTATTGAGCGTGATGCACGTGCCGATGTGGGTACTACCTACATTACCACCTCCTTGGGCCATCGTTTCGGTATCAACGAGCCGGAGAATACCACCAACGCTCAGCGTCTTGCCATCGAAAACCATTTGCGCATGGCAGAGAATGCGATCCGCTCCCGTAAAATCGAGGAGGTGCGCAAGTACTTTGATCTGGAATCTATCATTGATTCTTACATCTGCCTTGAATTCTTCAAAAACGTTGACGTTGTCGTAGGCTCCACTCGCTTCTATTGCAAGGATGGCAAGATCTACGGCGGTCCGGTTTGGGATTACGATCTCTCCTCCGGAAACTGCTCTTCTACCTATTACGTTACCTATAACAACAATTATGGCGACAGCGCGGAAGGAATTTGGTGCAATCACATCTGGTACGACGATCTTCTGTTGATCGACGAATACAAGCAGATGCTTTACGAGCGCTATCTTGAGGTGCAGGATCTTATTGTTAATCTTTATAAGGATAATGTTCTCGGCCAAAACACCATCGATCGCATCATCGACGGAGCCTCCGAGTCTATCAACAGGAACTTCACAAAAACCTCTTGGCGCCCCGGGACTAATTACAGCGAGCTGATGAGAATTCCCGATAAAACCTACGATGAAAACGTAGAGTATCTCCGTGCCTGGCTGGAACGCCGTAATCAATGGCTTTTAAAAAATTGGGGGCTCACGAGCAAGGTTCAACCCAAGCTCAAGGATTCCTCCTATAAGTATACCGACCTTTATCTTACGGGCTTCTCGCCTATGACCTCCGTGCTGAAGCTGAAGGATATCTTCTCTGAAAACGTCAGCATCAATACCGTGGGTGAATTCATTGCCACCGGAGATGTGATCCGCGGTAAGAGTGCCTCCTATTACGCGGTGGTGGGCGGGGACGTTAACGGTGACAGCAAGGTCGATCCCGTGGATTATATCCTATTAAAGCAGACTCTTGCCAAAAAGCATTCCCTTGCAGGTGCCTACTATCAGGCGGCCTGCATGGGAGAAAAGAAGCCCACGGAGGAAAACTGCAAAAAGATCAAGCAGCTTTTCCTGACAGGTACATGCAAATAACAACAAGCTCCCGAGGAACTTCGGGAGCTTTTTCATGCCAAAAGCAAGGCTGACCGAATTGCTTCGGTCAGCCTCTTTTCAACTATGCAGTTGTTGCTTTCTTGGAATTAAAGGCTCTGCAGACGAGCGAGCTGATCGTCGTATTCCTTCTGCAGTGCAGCGGGAAGCTTGTCGCCGATCTTGGTAGCGTAGAACTCCTTGATGTTTGCGAAGTCTTCCAGCCAAGCGTCCTTATCAACGGTAAGGATGCTCTTCAGATCCTCCAGACCGAACTTGTGACCCTCGCAGATCTCATAGTCCAGGCCGTCCAGGTTGATATCCTCAGCCTTGGGAACGTAACCGATAGCGGTCTCAACAGCGTCAACGGTGCCTTCGCATCTCTTGATGATCCACTCCAGAACACGGAAGTTGTCGCCGAAGCCGGGCCACATGAAGTTGCCGTTCTCGTCCAGTCTGAACCAGTTAACGTGGAAGATCTTGGGAACAACGTCAGCGATGTTCTCCATATCCAACCAGTGCTGGAAGTAGTCGCCCATTGCGTAGCCGCAGAAGGGGATCATAGCCATGGGATCACGACGTACAACGCCTACTGCGCCGGAAGCTGCTGCGGTGGTCTCGGAAGCCATGATGGAGCCTACGAAGGTACCGTGAGTCCAGTTGAAGGACTGGTATACCAGAGGAGCAGTCTTTGCGCGACGGCCGCCGAAGATGATAGCGGACAGGGGAACGCCTGCGGGATTGTCAAACTCTGCAGAAATGCAGGGGCAGTTC
>JAGBXS010000060.1 GCA_017629175.1 Clostridia bacterium | reverse complement strand
TTGGAAGGATCATCTTCGAAGAAGAAATTATACTCCATAACGCCGTTGGGACCGATGTCAAAGGTAAAGACTTTTTCCAACGTCGTCTCTTTCTCTGCGGGCGCAGGAGCCTTGCAGATCAAGCACTCCGCTTTGGGATTCTCGATGGCATTCAGATCTCTGAATTCCACCTCGGAATACCCCGGATCAATGCGGTAGATTCTTGTGCCGTCGGTGTAGATCAGAATAGCGTATAATTTGCCGTCCGCCCCCGGAACAACTCTGCAGCTGTAGACGCCTTCGAAAACGTTTTCACCGATCGTAACGGTTTCCAGCGAGACGCTGGTGCAGACCGCCTCACCAATAGCCACATGGCAGGGGATATCCTTGCCGCAAGAAAACTCCGTCAACTTGAATTCAGAAACAAGGTTTCCCGCTTTGTCGTATTGGTGGAAGATCTCTTCTCTGATGCAATGTCGCTTCGCGGGATCGGTTCCGTACCATTTCTCTTGTATTTCGCGAATCGTTGATACACCGCCCAACCGGCTCAGAATCAATGGCTCGTTCGTCATTGAATGCGTAACGCCGCCTATGGTCACCCCATACGTCACGTCTGCCTCCGCATTCAGAACGCCTACCTTCTGTCCGGTGTGGGAATAGATATCGTTCCCGAACAGCACCTTGGGCTTTCCGTCCTCGGATATAAACAGATAATAGTATTCACCGTATTTTGCCGCAGGGAGCGCCGCAGAAGAAAGGACTTTCCCGGTAATATCATAGGCAACAAGCTCGCCCTTTTGCCCGGAAAAGCTTTTGTATGCGACGTAAATAGTACCGTTGTAAACGGCCACAGAGCTCACACTGCGATCCCCTGTGTCGTTGGGATCGATCAAGCGGAAGCCCGCTGAATCCCGCAAGCGAAAGATTCCCACACCGACTACGCAGTAAATGTCCCCATTAAGATCCACAAGGAAGCGCGTGGGGGTTATTATTTGTCCGTAAAAGGATTCCCCGATGTTATATTGCAAGAAAATGGGAGAACGGGGATCGTTCACCGGGATCTCGTCCACCAATTCCATGGAAAGCTCCTCTTCTGGCGGAAGCTCCAAGGTGGGAGGATCGGAAACTTCAGGTTCGGATACTTCGGGTTCGGAGATTTCGGGCTGAGATTCCTCCGGTTCGGAGATCTCGGGCTCGGATTCATCGGGCTGGGAAACCTCCGGCAGAGAGGCTTCTTCAAGAATAGAGCTTTCCTCTATGGATATTTCTTCGCTGACTTCCGAAGAGGATGCAATGGTGCTTTCCCCGGGAACGGAAGAGGATGGTTCACCGTCCTCTGCTGTGCAGGCGCAAAGCAATGCCAGCATAAAAAGGCACAGGAGGATGGCAAGGATTCTTTTCTTCATGTGTTTCCCTCCTTATAAGAAAATGATTTCAACGTCCCGCGGGCGTATTCCCGCAGGAGGGTATTTGTTGTTCGATTTCTTCCGTGCGGTCGCCCATCGGACTCACTTCCTTCCCTTTTTGACCCATTATCTCACATATAGTATAACAAGAAACGACTCTTTCTGTCAATTGTAAGATATGAAAAATCCGCGCCTCCGTTTTTATGCAAAAAAACAAAAAAACGAGGCGTACTCTCTCCACCAAAAAAACGGAAGGTGCCGGGCACCCTCCGTTTCTTTCAGTTATTACTTTGCAACGATGTTGAACAGTCTGCCCTTGACGTAGATCTTCTTGACGATCTGCTTGCCGTTCAGCAAGGAAGCCAGGCTCTCGTCTGCCATCACGGCGGCGAAGGCTTCCTCTTCGGTAGCCTCGGCGGGGATGGTGATCTTCCCTCTCAGCTTGCCGCAGATCTGCACGGCGATCTCCACGGAGGACACCTTGGTCTTTGCCTCGTCGTAAACAGGCCATTCTGCCGCGGAGCAGAAGCCCTCTCCGCCCAGCTCTGCCCAGACCTCCTCACAGATGTGGGGAGCGAAGGGACACAGCAGCTTGGCCAGGGTCTTCAGGCTCTCCTTATCGATGCTGCCTGCGGCGTGGATCTCGTTCAGCAGAGCCATCATAGCGGCGATGGCGGTGTTGAACTTCATGGCCTCGATATCGTCGGTAACCTTCTTGATGGTGCGGTGCAAAGCCGCCTCCAGCTCGGGGGAAACGGTATCGGAAACCATATCCGTCAAAGCGGCAAAACGCTCGATGAATCTCTTACAGCCCTTTACGGAGCTATCGGACCAGGGAGCGGCCTGCTCGTAGTCGCCCATGAACAGCACGTAGGTACGCAGTACGTCTGCGCCGTAGGAATCCACCACGTCGTTGGGATCTACCACGTTGCCCAGGGACTTGGACATCTTCACGCCGTTGGCACCCAGGATCAAGCCCTGAGCGGTACGCTTGGAATAGGGCTCATCGCAGGGAACGATGCCCAGATCGTAAAGGAACTTATGCCAGAAGCGGGAATAGATCATGTGACGGGTCACGTGCTCCATACCGCCGTTGTACCAGTCAACGGGCATCCAGTAGTTCAGCTTCTCGGGGGAAGCCAAAACCTCGGTGTTCTTGGGGTCGATATAACGCAGGAAGTACCAGGAGGAGCCTGCCCACTGGGGCATGGTATCCGTCTCACGCTTGGCGTCGCCGCCGCACTTGGGGCACTTGCAGTTTACGAAGGAATCGATCTTGGCCAGGGGGGACTCGCCGCCCTCACCGGGCTGGAAGTTCTCCACAGGGGGCAATCTCAGAGGCAGTTCCTCATAGGGAACGCCAACCATGCCGCAGGTGGGGCAATGTACGATCGGGATGGGCTCGCCCCAATAACGCTGACGGTTGAAGGCCCAGTCCTTCATCTTGAACTGTACGCCGCCTTCACCAACCCCCAGCTTCTCCAGCTCTACCAGCATTCTGGCGATGGAGGACTTTTTGTCGGTGAGGCCGTTCAAGAAATCGGAGTTGATCATGTTGCCGTCGCCGGTGTAAGCTTCCTTCTCGATATCGCCGCCCTCGATGACGGGAATGATGCCGATGCCAAACTTCTTGGCGAAATCATAGTCTCTGCCGTCGTGAGCGGGCACTGCCATAATGGCGCCGGTGCCGTAGCCCATCATAACGTAGTCGGAGATGAAGATGGGGATCTCCTTGCCGGTGATGGGATGTACTGCGGACAGACCCTTGATCATAAGACCGGTCTTATCCTTCACCAGCTGGGTACGCTCGAACTCGGTCTTCTTGGCACATTCCTCGCGGTAGGCCAGCACATCAGCCATGTTCTCCACCTTGTCTGCGTAAGTATCCAGCAAGGGATGCTCGGGCGCCATAACCATGAAGGTAACGCCGAAGAGGGTATCGGGACGGGTGGTATAGATGCGGAGGGTCTCCTCCACCTCTTTCAGCTTAAAGTTCACGAAAGCACCGGTGGATTTACCGATCCAGTTTTCCTGCTGCTGGCGCACCATGGGCAGGTAATCTACCTTGTCCAAGCCCTGCAACAGCTTGTCTGCGTACTGGGTGATCCGCAGATACCAAACGTCCTTGGACTTCTGCACTACGTCGTTGTGGCAGATGTCGCACTTGCCGCCCTGGGAGTCCTCGTTGGACAGAACCACCTTACAGTGGGGGCAGTAGTTGACCAGAGTCTTATCGCGGAACACCAGACCGTTGTCGAACATTTTGCGGAAGATCCACTGGGTCCAGCGGTAGTAATCCTCCTCGGTGGTGTCCACCACGCGGGACCAATCGAAGGAGAAGCCCACACGCTTCAGCTGGCTTGTAAACTTCTCGATGTTCTCATCGGTAAGAACGCGGGGATGCACCCCGAATTTTACCGCAGAGTTCTCGGTAGGCAGACCGAAGGCATCGAAGCCGATGGGGAACATGACGTTGTAGCCCTGCATTCTGCGCTTGCGGGAAACTACCTCCAAGCCGGAATACGCCTTGATGTGGCCCACGTGCATACCGTGACCGCTGGGATAAGGGAACTCTACCAGAGTATAATACTTGGGCTTTTCGGAGAAATCCACCGCCTCGAACAGCTTGGCGTTTTCCCATTTCTCCTGCCACTTGGTTTCAATGTTGCGAAAATCGTGTTTCATAAGGATGATCCTTCCTTAAAGTAATTATCAAACGTTCCAGATACGTTCCAGGTTGTAGAACTCTCTGCCCTCCCGGGTGAAGATATGCACCACCACGGAGCCGTAATCCATCAGCTCCCAGATGTTGTTGCGGTAGCCCTCGATGTGAGAGGGGTCAATACCAAGCTCCTGCTTGATACGATATTCCACCTCGTCCGCCAGAGCGTGGACATGGGTGTTGGAGGTTGCGGTAGCGATGACGAAGTAATCCGCCAAGGCGGTCTGTTCCCCAACGGGAAGCAACCGCACGTCCATACCCTTTTTATCTTCCAAAGCGTTTACTGCCGCTTCTGCCAGCAGTCTTGCCTGTTCGGCTTGCTGTTTTTCGTTCATAGTTAAATTCCTTTCTTCCGGCTGCGCAAGTAATGATTCCGCGCGCTGACGGTATTGGGATCCACCGTTTTCCCTTCGGAGAGCAGGTCACGGATGGTGATATCAAAGGAACGCACCAACGCCTTGTTCAAGGCGCGGGTCTTGTCCTTCAAGGAAGCGTACTGCTTCTCGTAATACTCCCGCAGTCTTACGCAAGCGGGGAAGGTACGCCCATCCTCAATATAATCGGCAAAATAGATCACGCATTCCAAGGGCGACATCTCCTCCCGCCCGGTGGTATGCCAGCGGATGGCGGAGACGATCTCCGGGGAGAGCTTATATTCCTGCTCTGCGATCAACGCCGCGGTGCGGGCGTGGAGAAGCTTGGGAGCTTCCAATTCATCCTCTGCGGCGGTCTGCCCGTAGGATGCCAGCACCTGTAAATGCTGCTGTACGGTGTACTCCTTGGTGTAATCGTGGAACAAGGCGGCAAGCTCTGCCGTCTCGGGAGCAATCTCCGGAAAGTGGCGGGATGCCAACAGCACGGCGGCACGCACCACCCCTTCGGTATGGCGCATCCGCTTTTCCGAAAGCTTTAAGTCTTCTCTGACTCTTTGGATCTCCGTCATTTGTACAACCCCTTTTCTGCAATATAGCGGTTGACCTCCTCCGTACAAAGGGAGGTATCTCCCCCGCGGAAGGCCGTGGAGGATGCGGGGATGGCGGTAAACTGTAGGGGGAAGATGTTCACCCCGTGCTCCGTGCGGAGTTTTTCCGTCAAAGCGGTAATATCCCTGCCGCTTCGGTTTGCCAACGCCACCACCAGATTGTCCCGCAGGTAAGGGAAGTTGTACCAGCGGGGAAAGCCCTCCAACCAGTCGTCTCCGAAGAACAGATACAGCTGACTGTCAGGGTGCAATTCCTTCAAGGCGCGGACGGTGTCTGCAGTGTAGCTGACCCCGCCTCTGGCAATCTCCATATCGGAGATCACAAACCCCTCTTCCCCGTCAAACGCCAAATGCAGCATGGCAAGGCGGTCTTCGGAGGAAACACTGCGGTGCTCCTTCAGGTTGGAAATATAGTTGGGGATCACGTAGACCAGATCCAAGCCGCACTCCTCACGGAAGCATTTTGCCGCATGGATATGCCCCTTATGCACGGGATCAAAGGTCCCGCCGAAGATCCCGATCTTATTCATCCCAGTTGTGGAATACGTTCTGGACGTCGTCGTTCTCTTCCAGCATGTCCAGCATCTTCTGCATCTGCACAGCCTGCTCATCGTTCAGCTCCACGTAGGAGGCGGGAACCTTCTCCAGGTCTGCGGAAAGGAACTTATAGCCCTTTGCGGAAAGTGCTTCGCAAACGGCAGTGAAATCGGAAGGCTCGGTGTAAACCTCAAATGCGCCCTCCTCGGTGAGGATATCCCCTGCGCCTGCCTCCAATGCGTCGTCCATCAGCTGGTCCTCATCTACGTCGCCGTCCTCGTTGTCCACAACGATCACGCCTTTCTCGGAGAACATGAAGGATACGCATCCGGTGGTACCCATGTTGCCGCCGAACTTGGAAAGGGCGTGGCGCACCTCGGGTGCGGTACGGTTGCGGTTGTCGGTAGCGGTCTCCACGATGACAGCCACGCCGCCGGGACCGTAGCCCTCATAGGTGACCATTTCGTAAGCGGCGCTGTTATCGTCAGATGCCTTATCGATGATACGCTTGATGTTATCGTTGGGAACGTTCAAGCTCTTTGCCTTGGTGATCAGATCCCGGAGCTTGGTGTTGGAAACGGGGTCTGCGCCCCCTTCCTTCACCGCCATGGCGATCTCTTTGCCGATCTTGGTGAAGACCTTTGCTCTTGCGGCGTCGGTCTTCTCTTTTTTATGCATAATATTCTTCCACTTAGAATGTCCGGACATACGTTATTTACTCCAATCTGTTACGTTAATTTTACGATAGTCTGCATCCCGTCAGGATGTTCCGACGAGAGCGAAGCGATTAAATCTCTTCCGTTCTGCGGATGCCCAGCAGATCCAAGCCGTTGCCGATGACCGTATGGGTGGCGGCGGCAAGCTTGATACGGAAGATACGGGTCATGCCCTCTTCGCTGAGGATACGGCAGTTGTGATAGAACTGGTTGAACAGGGCGCAAACGGAAAGCAGATAGCGGGAGATCACGCTGGGCTCGTACTCGTTGAGAGCACGCTTGACCACGTCGGGGAACTCGGCAAGCTTGCCGATGAGAGCGTTCTCCTCGGCGCAGGGCTCGTAGCCCTGGGTATCTCCCTCGGGGGCGCCGCCCTTACGCAGAATGGACGCAGAACGGGCGTAGGTGTACTGCACGTAGGGCCCTGCGTTGCCCTCGAAGGACAGAGCGTCCTCCCAGTTGAAGTCGCTGTCCTTGATACGGCTGTTGGAAAGGGCGTTGAACACTACCGCGCCCACACCCACCGCCTCGGCGATGTCTTTTTTGTTTTCCAGGTCGGGATGCTTCTCCTCGATGACCTCTCCGCACTTGCGAACGGCTTCCGCCAGAAGATCATCCAGCAGAACCACGTTGCCGGTACGGGAAGCAAGCTTCTCGCCACCAACGCTCATGGTACCGTAGGGCACGTGCACCAGGCCCTCTGCCCAATCGTAGCCCATCTTTCTCACCACGGAGAACCACTGGGCGAAGTGCAGACTCTGACCTGCGCTGGTCACGTAGATGCACTTATGGAAATCGTATTCGTTCTTACGCCAAAGGGCGGCGGCAATATCACGGGAGGGATACAAGGTGGAGCCGTCACTCTTCAAGATCAGACAGGGAGGCATATGCTCCTCGTCCAGACGCACCACGGAAGCACCGTTGTCCAGCTCCAAAAGACCCTTAGAGCGGATCTCCTCCACCACTGCGGGCATCTTGTCGGAGAAGAAGGCCTCGCCGTTGTAGGAATCGAAGGTGATGCCCAACAGCTTATAGGTCTTCTCGTACTCCCGCAGGGAGATCTCCTTGAAGTACTGCCAGATCTCCAGAGATTCCTCGTCGCCCTCCTCCAGAAGATGGAAGGCGTCTCTTGCCGCCTGCTTCAGGTCGGCATCCTCGGACTCCAGGTTGCAGAACTTCACGTAAAGGCGCACCAGCTCGTCGATACCGCCCTCTTCCACCTGCTCCTTGGAGGACCAGTGCTTGTAGGCGTAGATCAACTTACCGAACTGGGTGCCCCAGTCGCCCAAATGGTTGATGGCCACGGTCTCGTAGCCGCAGAAATTCAGAATATTACGGATGGCGTTACCGATAACGGTGGTGCCCAAATGACCCAAATGGAACCGCTTGGCGATGTTGGGAGAAGAGAAGTCCAGGCAGACTGTCTTCCCTGCGCCCTCGTCGGAGGAGCCGTAACGGGGATTGGTCAAGATCTCCTCCACCACCTTCACGCTGGAAGCGCTGTCGTAGAAGAAATTCAAATATCCGCCCACTGCCTCTGCCCTCGCCAGACCTTCCGTTCCGCCGTAGCACTCTGCCAGCTCGGCAGCGATCTTGGGGGGCGCCTGTCGCAGAGTTTTCGCCAGCTTAAAGCAGGGCAAAGCCAAGTCTCCCAGCTTGGGATCGGAGGGCTTTTCGAACAAAGCGGCAATCTCGGCCTCGGTGAGGGTCAGCCCCTTCGCCGCCAGGATCTCCGCGGTTTTTTCCATCAAAGCAGTTTTGTTATCACGCATGGCAAAATTTCCCTTATACTAATTTATTGAAAGGATATCTTTATTCAAGAAGCCATTATAACACAAGGGGATCGAAAAAGTCAAGACACAACAGCGGAAAAAGAGGGGATTTTCCCTGCTTTTCCCATTTTTTATCCCCGTTTTTTCACAAGGAGGAGCCATCCGTGATCCTACACACCGTTTTACCCGGCGAAACGCTGTTTTCCGTGGCAAGCCGCTACGGCGTTCCCGCCCCCAATCTTGCCGCCGATAACGGCATTTTCACCCCCGAGCGTTTGCCCGTGGGGATGATCCTGTTGGTCAAAGAGCCTCTGCGCACCCATACCGTATCCCCGGGGGAGACCCTTTACGGCATTGCCCGCCGCTACGGCGTTCCTTTGCGTTCCCTGTGGCGGAGCAATTTGTTTTTGAAGGGCGGCACCGACCTGCAGCCGGGGGACGTTTTGTATTTGGAGGTGAAGAAAGAGCCCCTGGGTGCCTACCCCATCGGGGGCTACGTCTACCCCTTCGTCAAGCAACCCGTTTTGGAGCAGACCCTGCCCCTCGTCTCCGGCATCATGCCCTTCACCTACGGCTTCCGCCCCGACGGCAGTCTGATCCCCGTGGAGGATGGCTTTATCATCGACGCCGCCTTCCGTTACAGCGTTTCCCCCGTGCTCCACCTTTCCACCCTGACGGAAAGCGGCAACTTTTCCACCGCGCTGGCAGAAAGTCTTTTGGGGAACCCCGCCGCCCAGCAGGTGCTGACGGAAAATCTCTTGGCAGAGCTTCGCAGGAAAAGCTACTACGGCCTGGACGTGGACTTTGAATTCTTGGGTGCCAAAAACGCCGCTCCCTACGCGGAATTCCTTTCCCGCTTGCGGCAGAGGATGAACGCCGAGGGCTTCCCCGTGCTGGCCGCCTTGGCACCGAAAACCGCCGATACCCAGCCGGGCACCCTCTACGAGGGACACGATTACGCCGCCATCGGCCGGGCGGTGAACAGCGTTCTGCTGATGACCTACGAATGGGGGTACACCTACGGCCCGCCCATGGCGGTGTCTCCCCTTCAGCCGGTGCGGAAGGTGGTGGAATACGCCCTCACCCGCATCCCTGCGGAGAAAATTTTCCTCGGCATCTCCAACTACGGCTACAACTTCACCCTGCCCTACGTGCAAGGCCTTTCCGAAGCGGACTCCCTCTCCGTGGAGGAGGCCATCCGCCTGGCGGGGGAAAAGGGGGCGGAGATCCGATACGACACCACCGTGGAAGCCCCCTTCTTCGTCTACACCGAAAATGGGGAGGAACACCGAGTGTGGTTTGAGGATGCCCGCAGCCTTTCCGCCAGGCTCCGTCTTCTGCCGGAATACGGCCTGCGCGGTGCCCTATACTGGAATTTCGACCGCCCCAACCCTCAGAATTTGGCTCTGCTGGATCTGCTCTTTTACCCCACGCCCATGGATATGTGGTGACGATCGGAAAAAGTTTGACGGCAAAAAACAGCCTTTTCCATTCTGCACGGCTTCTTCCCTTTTCCCGAGGGAAGGAACCAAAACAAGCCTCTTTCCTTGCCGCGACTTCGACAACCCCTGCGGAGAACAGCGGGTATAATCGTAGCTACCCACTAAAAAAGCAAAGGAATGGAAATTTTTATGAACGTAACCGCCGCCGTGAAACGGTTCCCCCGCCAAAAGGAAGCCCTGCTGGCCTTCTCGGGAGGCTTTTTGCTGTCCTGTGCCCCGCTGGGGCAGTTCAATCCCTTCGGAACAGCCTTGCTGTGTGCCGCCGACGCAGGCCGCCCCTTGGTTTTGCTGGGAGCCCTGTGCGCTCTGCCCTTCTGCCGGACGGGAAAGCTTCTGCAGCTGTTATTGCTGCTTGGCTGCTTCTTTCTGCTGGCGGTGGCGGAGCGGCAAAGATTTGCTCCCACACCTGCCGACCATCTGCGTGCGTTGCTCTCCCCCGCCTCCCCAAGCCACCCCGCAAAGAAGGGGCTTCGCATCCTGCTTTGTACCCTGTCCGCCCTGTTCACCGCCCTGGGAGAACAGCTCAGAAACGGCTTTTCCCCCGCCTCCGCGGTGGTATCCTTAGCCCTTTCTTGCGTCTGCCCTCTGTTCTGCCATTTGTTTTCCGTATTGTTGAAGAAGGGCTTTCGGGAGGAGCTTCCTCTGCTGGGCGGTGCCTTTGCCGTCACCCAGATCCTGCTCCCCCTTTCGCTGGCGGGGATTTCCCCCGCGCTTTGCGTGGGAGGGCTCCTGACCCTTGCCGTGGCACGGAACAAGGGCTTCCCCTTCGGGTGCGCCGCGGGATTGCTCTGCGGCCTCACCTGCGGCGGAGAGGCCATGGGAGCCCTGGGCGTTTTGGGCATGACCTACGGATTGCTGATGCAGGGAGCGGAACGGCTTGCCTTGCTGTTGGCGTTTATGCTCTCCGTCTCCGGATATTGGTATCTCGGGGTGGGCGACTCGGTTTTCACCGCAGGACTGATGCTTGCCATCTCCTGCGCAGGATTTCTTCTGCTGTCCGGCAGGATCCCCAAGCGGCTTCCCGCCCCCGTCTCCCCCGTGACGGCACTGAACGACCCCGCCTTGCGGAAACGGCATCTGCAAAAATACGCCGCGGCCTTCTCCTCCCTCTCCGGAGTGTTCTACACCGTCTCGGAAAACGCCGCCCCCCGCACTGCCGACGAAAGGCTGGAGGGCATCCGCACGGTGATCCGCGCCTTCTGCCGCAACTGCGAGGGATGCGATCTGGAGGAGGGAGAGCTTTGCAACTGCTTTGCGGATCAACTGGGGAGTCAAGGCGTGATCCACGTCCCCTCTCTGCCCACCCATGTTTTTAAGCGGTGTCCCAACATCCGTCCCATGGCAAAAACGGTGAACAACCTACCCACGTTGCAGGAACGGGAACGGGAGGAAGGGATCCGCCGCATGGCAACGGAATACGCGGGACTTTCCTCCCTGCTGGACAGCGCCGCAAGACGGGAGGAGGCGGCAAGCACCAAGGACAAGGCCGCCGCGGCAGAGATCAAAAGCGCTCTGCGGGAGATGAAGATCCGCTTTGACCACGTGCAGGTTACGGGGGAACGGATCCGCACGGTGGAGGTGTTCGGGGTGGATCTGCCAAAGATCCCCGTCTCCGCCGCAGGGCTGTCGCAAGCCCTCTCTGCGCGGTTGGGATGCCGTCTTTCCCAGCCGGAATTCTGCCTCCACGACGATTACGCGGTGATGAAGCTGGTCTCCGTCCCCCGCTTCCGCATCGAATACGCCAAATGCACCGCCTCCAAGGAGGGGGAAAAGGTCTGCGGCGACACCGTCTCCTTCTTCGAAACGGAGGAGGGATGCTTTTACTGCTTACTGTCCGACGGCATGGGCTCGGGGCGAGATGCCGCCCTCAGCTCCCGATTGGCCGCGATTATGATGGAAAAGCTTCTCACCGTGGGCGCCTCCCCCGAGGATGCCCTGCGGATGCTGAACAAGGCCTTACAGGAAAAGGAGAAGGAGGTGTTCGCCACCGTGGATCTGTTGCAGATCGACCGCTATTTTGCCACCGCCACGCTGATCAAGGCGGGCGCCGCTCCCACGTTGCTGTTCCGGGACGGGAACTGCAGGCGGTTTGAATCCAAAACGCCCCCTGCGGGGATCATGAAGGATGTGATTGCGGAAAAACGCTCCTTCAAGCTGAAAAAGGGAGACGTACTGTTGCTCCTTTCCGACGGCGTTTTGCAGGTGGAGGAGGGCGGTGGCGACCTGCCGGTCATCCACGGGGGCAACGCCCATGCCGTAGCAAACGCCGTGCTCTCCGCGGCGCGAGAGAGAACCGACCGCAGTGACGATATGTCCGTCTGCGCCATTCGGATCTACTAAAGGAGATTTTTTGGCAAAAAATAGCATTTCAATCTTGCAATGCGGCAAGTTTTGTGATATGATGAAGCCATAAAAGATCACAAAGGAGCAAGCTGATATGTTCAGAATCGGTACTGTCAATATTGATACCTCCCATGCACCTTCTTTTGCGGAAATTCTGCTGAAGGGCGATACCGCAAGATACACCGCGATCTACAACGACGGCTTCCGCACCGACGAGGAAGTCAACAACTTCATGGAACGCTTTGGCGTCAAGGAGCGTTACACCGATCTTGCCGAGATGGCCAAGAACGTGGACATCGCCTTTATCCAGAGCTGTAACTGGGATCGCCACATCGAGCTTTCCATGCCCTTTATCGAGGCGGGCGTTCCCGTATTCATCGACAAGCCTTTGGTGGGCAATCTGAAGGACTGCAAGGTGTTGGAACAGCTTGCCGCAGAGGGCAAGGTGATCCTGGGCACCTCCGCTATGCGCTACACCTACGAGAGAGACAGCTTCTTCGCCGTTCCCGAGGAGCAGAGAGGTAAGATCCTGCACGTTTCCACCACCGTAGGCGTGGACGAATTCAACTACGCCATCCATTCCGTGGAATCCATTCTGGGCTTCTTGAAGGGTGACACCGCCGTATCCTGCCGTCATCTGGGCTCTTCCATGGTGGAAGACGTTCCTCAGGACAGCTATTTTGTAAAGTTCGAAAGCGGCGCTACTGCTTGCTACCATATCTGCATGAAGGGCTGGCAGCCCTCCACCGCAGTGGTGATGACCCAGAAGACCGGCTTCGTTTACAAGCTGGACGTAAACAAGCTGTACGAAGCCATGCTGAAGCACGTTTGCGCATGGCTGAAGGGGGAGCCCAACGATATGGTGACCCTCCCCGAGATGACCATGGCTGTGAAGATCATGCTGGCAGGCAAAAAGTCCAAGGAAAACGGCGGATGCGAGGTTGCTCTGTGCGACCTGCGTGACGACGATCCCGGCTTCGACGGCTACGCATTTGAAGAGTTCTATGCAGAGTCCCAAAGACCCAAGAAATAATGCCACAGTGCAAAGGAGATAAAATACTATGATGGATACCATTAAGATTCTCGACCACAAGAACACCGTTATCGTTGCCCACAGAGGCCTTTCCGGCTTGGAGCGTGAGAACACCTGCGCCGCCTTCGTTGCCGCCGGCAACAGAAGCTACTTCGGCGTAGAGACCGACGTGCGTAAGACCATCGACGGCAACTACGTGCTCTGCCACGACGATCACACCGAGCGCAACTGTATCGACAAGCTGTATCCCGAAGCTTCCACCCTCCGCGCTCTCCAGTCCCTCCGCTATAAGGACATCGACGGCAGCTTTGACCGCTACGACCTGATGATGCCCACCCTGCAGGAATACATCAAGATCTGCAAGCGTTACGGCAAGAAGTGCGTTCTGGAGTTCAAGGGCGCATACTCCGTCGAAGACATGGAAAAGGTTCTGGAGATCATCCGCGGTATGGAGTATGCCGAGAACATGATCTACATCTCCTTCTCCCTGCAGAACCTGATCAATCTGCGTCAGGTAGATCCCACCGTCAACGCACAGTGGCTCACCTGCGACACCAAGCCCGAGACCATCGCTTTGCTGGTTGAGCATAAGATGGATCTGGACGTTTACTTCACCGCCCTCACCAAGGAGATCGTGGAAGACCTCCACAGCAAGGGCATCGTGGTGAACTGCTGGACGGTAGACCGTCTGGAGGATGCGGAGAAGCTCATCGAGATGGGCGTTGACCAGATCACCTCTAACATTTTGGAATAATTGGGGTACATCCCCGCAATGACAAATCCCGTAAAAGCGAGACCGCTTTTACGGGATTTGTGTGTTTAAGAGTCAAACGACTCCAAAAAGAAGACAAGGCATCTGATAGTTGTTCACTTTGCACAAATTCCTATCCAAATTTTCGTTTGTTTTGATTTTTTGCAAAAATATTGCATTTGTGTGAGAAATCATATATAATAGAGCCATTGAGAAAATAATATCGCCGAAGCTTTCGGCGGGAGAGGAACTCTTTATTATGGCTATCATCGATATGAAACGTATCCGCAACATTGCCTTGCTGGGCCACAGCGGCTCCGGTAAGACCTCCTTGGCAGAGGCAATGCTGTACGTATCCGGCGGCAGCGACCGTTTGGGTAAAACCGCGGAAGGCAACTCCAACTTTGACTACGATCCCGAATCCGTGCGGAGAAAGATCTCTATTTCCGCAGGGTTTGCACCCGTTATGTGGAAGGACGTTAAGATCAACGTCATCGATACTCCCGGCCATCCCGGCTTTGCGGGAGAGGTTTCTCAGGCACTCCGCGTGGCGGACAGCGCCGTTATCGTGATCGATGCCAAGGCGGGTATTGAAGTAGGTACCGAGCTGGCATGGGACCGCGCCACCGACGCAGGTCTGCCCAAGGCCATCTTCATCAATAAATTTGACGACAACGAGGCACGCTTTGCCAAGATCCTGGACGCTCTGCACGAGAAGTTCGGCAGAAAGATCTGCCCTCTGACCATCCCCATGATCAAGGACGGCGAGGTTTGCGGTGCATTGGATCTGGTAGACACCGAGGCTCACGTATTTGATAACAAGGGTCAGCACAGCGTTGTACCCGTTCCCGAGGAATCCAAGGAGTCCTTCGACCACTTCCACGAAATGCTGTTGGAAGCCATCGCAGGCACCAACGAGGAGCTGATGGAGAAGTACTTCTCCGGCGAGGATATCTCCCACATGGAGATCTGCAACGCCATCCACGAGGGCATCATCCACGGCGACATCGTTCCCTGCTTCTGCGGCTGTGCCACCAAGCTGTGGGGCGCATGGACCTTGATGGATGCCATCGCAGAGTCCTTCCCCCGTCATTCCGCCAAGGGCAACGAGATCTCCGCAGACATGGAAGAGATCGCCATCCAGCCCGACGGCGCTCCCGCGCTGTTTATCTTCAAGACAGTTGCAGACCCCTTCGTGGGCAAGATGAACTTCTTCAAGGTTATGAACGGTACCGTCAAGGCGGACAACACCCTGAAGAACTCCCGCGACGGCTCCAACGAGCGTCTTGCCAAGCTGTTCACCATCAAGGGTAAGACCCAGACCGAGGTGGAAGCCCTCGCCTGCGGCGATATCGGTATGGTATCCAAGCTGAGCTCCGCCGCCACCGGCGACACCCTCTCCTGGAACGGCGAGGTGACCTACGCTCCCACGGAATACCCCCTGCCCTTCTACGTAAAAGCCATCCGTCCTCTCTCCAAGGGCGACGAGGATAAGATCTCTTCCGGCGTTGCCAAGCTGTTGGAGGAGGATTCCACCCTTCGTTACGAGGTTCATAAGGAAACCAAGCAGATGCTGCTGTCCGGTATGGGCGGTACCCATCTGGAGCTGGCCCTTGCAAAGATGAAATCCCGCTACGGTGTGGAGATCGCGTTGGACGACAAGAAGATCGCCTACCGCGAGACCATCCGCAAGTCCTGCAAGATCGAAGGTAAGCATAAGAAGCAGTCCGGCGGTCACGGCCAGTACGGTCACGTTAAGATGGACTTCGAACCTAACTACGACG
>JAGBXS010000059.1 GCA_017629175.1 Clostridia bacterium | reverse complement strand
TTCGGAATTATTAAATAATTTTCTTCAAAATACCGGGTTCTTAGGGAGCGGGCTCCCTAAGCAGGGTTTGGGACAGCGTCCCAAAATCAACCGTTTGCCTTCTCGAACTTCTCCATAAAGGCAACCAACGCCTCAACACCCTCGGTGGGCATTGCGTTGTAGATAGAAGCGCGCATACCGCCTGCCACGCGGTGACCCTTCAGGTTGGAGAAGCCGGCGGCAGAAGCCTCGGAGATAAACTTCTTATCCATGTCGGGGTTGCCGGTCACGAAGCAAACGTTCATGAGAGAACGGCATTCCTTCTCGGCAGTGGGTTTGAACAGCTTGCTGTTATCCAGATAGTCGTAAAGGATGCCTGCCTTCTTCTCGTTGATCTTCTGCATCACTTCCAGACCGCCCAGCTCCAACAGCCACTGATATACCAAGCCTGCTACGTAGATGGTATAGCAGGGAGGCGTGTTGTACATAGAGCCGTTTTCTGCATGTACCTTATAGCGCAGCATATCGGGACAGCACGCCATAGCGTCGCCGATGAGATCCTCGCGGATGATCACCAAGGTCATACCTGCGGGCGCCATGTTCTTCTGCGCGCCTGCGTAGATCAGTGCGTAATCGGACACGTTGATGGGCTTGGAAAGAATGCCGGAGGACATATCCGCTACCAGCGGAATCTCTCCCGTCTGGGGCACGTAGGGGTACACGGTACCGAAAATGGTGTTGTTGTAGCAAATATGTACGTAGTCGGAATCCTTGTTGAACTCCGTAACGTAGGGAACGTAGGTGAAGTTTTTATCTTTAGAGGATGCCAGAACACGCACCTCGCCGTAACGCTCCGCCTCTTTTGCCGCCTTGCCGGAGAACTGGCCGCTGACGATGTAATCCGCCTTGCCGTTCTTCGTCATCAGGTTCAAGGGAACTGCGGAGAACTGGGTGGTGGCACCGCCCTGCAGGAACAGAACCTTGTAGTTTTCGGGAATGTTCATCAGCTTGCGGAGATCTGCCTCGGCCTGATCGATGATCTGCTGATATACGGCAGAGCGATGGCTCATCTCCATAACGGACATACCACTGCCGTTGTAATTCAACATCTCGGAAGCGGCACGCTCCAACACGGAGACGGGCAGCATGGAAGGGCCTGCGGAAAAATTATAGATGCGATCCATAAAAGAATCCTCCTAAGCATTTTATGCAAAAAGTGATAACAACATAATGTTTTCTTTATATTATACTCTTTTTTGAAAGGTTGTCAATAGGAAAATAGGGTATTCTGTTGACAAACTCCTCTTTTTTTGGTAGAATATTTACTATGAAGACGGTTCGTTTTTTGTCTTATTGACGAAGGAGATGCTTATGGAGCGTAAAATCGGTTTTGGTATCATTGGGTGCGGGGTGATTGCGGATTTCCATGCCAGCGCGTTGTTCGGCTTGTCCGAGGATGCCGTTTTGGTTGGTGTGGCGGATGCCAGACTGCCCGCGGCTGAGCGCTTTGCCCGTGAGAAGCAGGTGCGTGCCTTTGAAAGCGTTGATGAGCTGCTTGCTTGTCCCGAGATCGACGTGGTGACCATTTGTGTTCCCAGCGGACTGCACGCGGAGCTTGCTATCAAGGCGGCCAACGCAGGGAAGCACATCATTGTGGAAAAGCCCATGGCCATTACCAAGGAGCAGTTGGATGCCATGGAGGAGGCCTGCGAGCGCAACGGCGTGATGCTGTCCTCTGTTGCGCAGAGTCGTTTCACAAGCGGCGTCCGTAAGGCAAAGCAAGCCATTGAGGAGGGCCACCTCGGCAAGTTGGTCTGCGCCGACGTATATATGAAATTTAATCATTCCCAGGAATATTACAACACCGGGGGCTGGAGAGGTACCAAGGCCATGGACGGCGGCGGAGCCTTGATGAACCAGGGCATTCACGGCGTGGATCTTCTGCTGTATCTGGCAGGGGACGTGAAAAGCGTTTACGCCGTTTCCAAAACCTTGGCGAGACAGATCGAGGTGGAGGATACCCTTTCCGCGGTGCTGGAGTTCAAGTCCGGTGCTACGGGTGTGATCCAGGCCACCACCTCCGTTTACCCCGGCTATCCCCGCCGCTTGGAGCTGAACGGCGACAAGGGCACCATCGTGCTGGAGGAAGGGAACCTGATCCGTTGGGACATGGAGGATACCACCCTCCCCGCGGTAACGCTGAAATCCAACGTGCGTTCCTCCGCTTCCACTCCCACCGATTTCTCCGCCGACAACCATACCAAGCAGTTTAAGGACGTGATCCAAGCCCTGCGTGGCGGCACCAAGCCTTTGGTGGATCTCCGTGAAGGCAGACGCGCCGTGGATCTCATTCTGGCCATCTATCAGTCCGCCGAGGAAAAAAGAGTTATCGAATTGTAACAGTGCATCGAGAATACCTTCTGCCGAAAGCTTTCGTTTTCGGTGGAAGGTGTTTTTTGTATAATCACAGCTTGTTCCGCAGACTTTGTCGATATGCCAAAACTTTTCTTTTTCCTAACCAAATTTTAGTCTCCTCGGGGTTGCAAACCAAAGAAAATTCTGCTAAAATAGAATCGCTAAGAAATTTTCAAAAAAAGGAAGCGATCACTTTGCGTAAGACCAAGATCATTTGTACCATAGGCCCTGCCAGCGACAGCGAGGAAGTATTGGAGCAGCTTTGCCGCGCGGGTATGAACGTGGCGAGACTGAACTTCTCCCACGGCACCCATGAGGAGCATCGTGTGCGGATCGACCGCATCAAGCGCGTCCGCGAGAAGCTGGGGTTGCCCATCGCCATTCTGTTGGATACCAAAGGCCCCGAATACCGCATCCGTACCTTCAAGGATGGCAAGGTGACCTTGCACGAGGGAGATTCTTTTGTGTTCACCACCGAGGAGGTGGAGGGCGACGAAACCCGCGTTTCCGTCAGCTACAAGGGGCTTGCCAAGGATCTGAACGTGGGTGACCGCATTCTGCTGAGCAACGGTCTGCTTTCCTTTGAGGTGGAGGAGACCGACGGCGTTTCTCTGCGCACCCGCGTCTTGATCGGCGGGGAGCTTTCCAACCGCAAGAGCATGTCCTTCCCCGGCAGAGTGTTAAAGCAGGACTACATGAGTCCCCAGGACAGGGAAGACATCCTCTTCGGCATTGAGAACGACGTGGATTTCATCGCCTGCTCCTTTGTCTCCTGCAAGGAAGACCTCCTTGCCGTGCGGGCTGTTTTGGACGAAAAGAACAACACCGACATTGACCTCATCGCCAAGATTGAGAACCGTGCCGGTATCGATAACATCGAGAGCATCTGCGAGGCCTGCGACGGCATTATGATCGGCAGAGGTGACATGGGCGTGGAGATCCCCTTTGAGGAGCTTCCCGCCATCCAGAAATCTCTCATCACCACCTGCCGTCTGTTGGGCAAGCGTGTGATCACAGCCACCGAGATGCTGGAATCCATGATCCACAACATCCGTCCCACCCGTGCGGAGATCTCCGACGTGGCAAACGCCGTTTACGACGGCTCCAGTGCCATCATGCTTTCCGGCGAGACTGCGGCAGGGGATCACCCCGCTTTGTGCGTGGAGATCATGGCGAAGATTGCCGAGACCACCGAGCAGAGCGTGGATTATATCTCCATGTTCCGGGGAAGCGGCTTCCGTATCAAGAACACCGCCGACTCTATCTCCCACGGCACCTGCGGCATGGCCATCGACTTGGATGCAAAGGCCATTGTGGTTTGCTCCCTTTCCGGTGCAACCGCCCGTATGGTCTCCCGCTTCCGTGCGCCGGTGGATATTCTGGGCTTGACCACCGGGGAAAAATGCTGGCGGAAGCTGGCTCTCTCCTGGGGCGTCCAGCCGGTGCTTTCTCCCGTGTTTGATTCCACCGACGTGCTGTTCTACGTGGCAAAGAACGCCGCCAAGACCCAGTGCAATCTCAAGACAGGGGATCGTATCGTCATCACCGGTGGTATTACCAACGGCATCTCCGGCAACACCAACCTCATCAAGGTAGATACCATCTAAAAAACGAAGGCACTTTTTTAAAAAAAGTGCCTTTCTTGACCGAAAAAATCACCTATCAAGCAAAAAAACAACCGATCGTCTATGTTCTTTTCCAAAAAAGTGTGGTAAGATAGCACCATCGAGAGTGCATTCCGAAATAACTTGAAACGAGTCATTGTATTTATGAAAGAACACATTGGTGAGCATATCGCTCATTACCGCAAGAAAGCGGGCTTGACCCAAGAGCAGTTGGCGGAGAAAATGGGTATCACTGCCCAGGCAGTCTCCAAATGGGAGAACGGGCTGACCTGCCCCGATCTGGATTCCGTGGCAAGGCTGGCAGACTTTTTGGGGGTGGCCGTGGAGCAGTTGATCCACGGGGATGCCGCCCTCCCTTCCGTGAAGGTGGTGGAGACACCCCAGGTGGGCAGGCGGGTGCTTTGCATCCACGTGCAGGCCAAGGGTTCCGTGCCCAACGTCATCGTGCGCTTTCCCGTGGAGCTGATCTTAAAGGCTTACGAGATGGGCTGCTTGGAGTCCTTGGTGGGAGATGAAGCCCGCTTCGTGGAGCAGGCGGTGGAAATGATCCGTCAAGGCGCCGTTGGCTCTTTGGTGGACGTGGAGACGGAGGACACCTTCGTAAAGATCGAGGTGATGAAGGTATGACGTTCTATTTGCAGACCACCGCAGGCAGGGAAGAAATTGCGTTGCCTAAGGAAACCGTTTTCGTCGGTGTGTATAACAAAGCGGAGGACGGTAGTAACAACCTCGAGATTATGACGGGGTTTGAGAAGATGTTTTCCTGCGGTAAGATACAGCGTGTTACCCCGGAGGGTGTTCGGATTGATGTGGATTGCATTGTCGCAAATGAGCCGGCATTTTACGAGATTTTAGATCGGTATCGGGGCATTTCCATGGTAGAGATTGTGACCCGGGAGTTTGAACTGAACGTTGTGATATGACTATCAAAAAATGCACTTCGAACGAAGTGCATTTTTGTTTGTGTGTTGAAATAGGGTTTTTAGAAGGAGAGCGCGAGAGGGAACCTTTTTTTCGAAAAAGGTTCCCTCTCGTATTTCTTTTATACGTATACTTCCACCTTCACGTTTAACTTCCCCTTGCGGCTGGTGGAGACCACGCCGGCAAAGCGGAACTTACCGTGGCGGCGAACGGAGATCACGTTTCCTTCCTCTACCGTGCCGCTGTTATTCTCGGTGATTTTCCCGTCGATATACACCAGCCGACCGCGGAACAGCTCCAGGCTTTCCTCCCGGGAAAGCTTAAACACTCCTGCCACCAGCACGTCTGCCCGCAGGGACGCCACCTGAATCATCCGCTCCTCGGTGCGGGTGCAGAGATCGGCAGGGATGTTCTCGCAAAGAGAGCACCGCAGGGTGGTGTGCCGCGCCTTGGTCAGCTCCTCCAGCAGAATGGGGGCAACGCTGTCCTTGCAGAAAATGTACCCCACGTTCTCTAAAAGATAAATATCTCCCAAGGTTTCCCTGGCAATCTCCAAATTCATCATGGCACCCAGCAGATCTCTGTGGGTGAGAGGATCGGCAAACTTTTGCTGTGCAGGCTCCGCCTTGATACAGCAGATGGGAAAAGGCTCCTCGCTGTCGCCGAAACGGGCCATTACCCGTTCGCACCCTTCCGTACCGCCAAACAGCGTCAGTCCTGCATATTCCACGTCGCTTTTACATTGCAGCAGCAGATCCACCTCGTCCATGGCCATGAAAGGGGTGAAGAGACATCGCCCGGTGGTATAAGCCCGCTCTGCCAGCTCAGCAAAACGGCGCTTTTTTTGTGCTTCCTCAGAAAAGCTCATTCGTTCACGGGCTCCATGGCGTTGCTTGCACCTTCGGCGGCCTTGATGCGGAATACCACTCTCAGCACGATGGCGGCGGCAAAGCTTGCAACACCGTCGCAGATCAGTACCACGTAGGTGAAGATATCACGCACCTCGCCCTCAAAGGCGGTGGCGATCAGCACGGTGCAAAGCAGGAAGAGGCAGGAGATCACCAGCATGGGGATCCACATCACGCTTTGGATACAGCGAAGCTGGATGGAGTTTTGCACCTTCACCAAAGAGGTGAGCATGATGCAAAGGTTCAAAAAAATGGTGAGACTGTCCGCTACGGCATCCGCTTCCACCATGATGCAGAAGCCGATCAGCACCGCAAAGGCGCCCAAGGAGAAGCCGTAGGCGTGGATATCAAGATATTGACGGCGCAGGAAATACTGAATGATCAGTGCGGCACCGAATACCATGGCGATCATTCCCAAAAGATAAGCAAAGACCTTGGTGTTGATCTCATCTACGATCAAAAGCAAAAGTCCCAACACGATATAGACGATGGGAAATAAAAAGGTGAAGACTGCGCTGAGGTCTTTTGTAAACTTTTTGTTCATGGAGTTGACCGTCCTTTCGGATGTTCTTTGTTACAGTATAACGCATCCCCGCGTAGATTGCAAGATTTTTTTGAAAAAAGGATAAAAAACACCCCGAAACCGAGGTTTCGGGGTGAGAGCGAAGCTACCCTCCACTCTCATATACAAAATGTGTCGCTGCCCGAATTCACTTCGGGCAAAAGACACCTTTTACGGTTTTTCTCGCCCCGACAGGGAAGCGAGAAAAATTCGCGCTTTTCTGCGCGAACCCCGTAAGGGGCTCATGCTCCGCGGAAGGAGCATGAAAAAAACACCCCGAAACCGAGGTTTCGGGGTGAGAGCGAAGCGAAAATTTATGCCTTGCCGTTGCAGCCGAGCACGTTGACCAGCTTGTGACGAACCAGCTCTTTGATGTTAGCGCGAGCGGGCTTCAGATATTCTCTGGGGTCAAACTTGTCGGGATGCTCGTTGAAGAACTTACGGATGGTACCGGTCATAGCCAGACGGAGGTCAGAGTCGATGTTGATCTTACAAACAGCGGATCTGGAAGCCTCGCGGAGCTGATCCTCGGGAACACCGATAGCGCCGG
>JAGBXS010000058.1 GCA_017629175.1 Clostridia bacterium | reverse complement strand
GTAGGTGCGTTGATCGTGGCGGCAGGTGTATCCCTTGTGATGTGGGGACGTGAGATCATTGCCATGGTGGTTCCCCACGCACTCCAACGTCTGGACGTGTGGGAAGATCCCTTCTCCTTTATGTCCAACGCTTCCGGCGGTAAGGGCTGGCAGCCTGCTCAGTCTCTCTACGCCATCAGCTCCGGCGGCTTTTGGGGCTTGGGTCTGGGACAGAGCAACCAAAAGCACGGGTATCTCCCCGAGCCTTACAACGATTACATTTTTGCCATCATCTGCGAGGAGATGGGCTTCTTCGGCGCGTTGCTGATCATCGGTCTCTTTGCCGCCTTTGCCTGGAGAGGCTTCTACATCGCCACCCATTCCCAGGATAAATTTTCCTCCCTTTTGGTCATGGGCATCATTGCCCACGTCATCATCCAGGTGATTTTGAACATCTGCGTAGTGACCAATACCATCCCCAGCACGGGCATCAGCCTTCCCTTCTTCAGCTACGGCGGAACCTCTCTGATCATTTTGCTGTGCGAGATGGGTCTGGTGCTGGCAGTCTCCCGTTATTCCTACACCGAGAAAGCATAACCCAGGAAAGGAACCATCTATGAAAGTCGTATTGAGCGGCGGCGGTACCGGCGGACACGTCAACCCCGCGTTGAATATAGCAAAGGCCATCAAAAAGCAGGATCCCACCGCAGAGATCTCCTTTGTGGGAACCAAGCGGGGGATCGAAAGCACCTTGGTGCCCAAGGCGGGCTACGAGATCGATTTCGTAGAGGTGCAGGGCTTCCGCAGAAAACTCAATTTCAAGGGGCTCAAAGAAAACTGCAAGGCGCTGTACAAGGCAGTTGCTTCCGTGCATCAGGCCAAGAAGATCTTAAAGGAGCGTGACCCCGACGTGGTAGTGGGTACAGGCGGCTACGTCAGCTGGCCCACCGTCAAGGCGGCTTCCAAATTGGGCATTCCCTGTCTGATCCACGAGCAGAACACCTTCCCCGGGGTGACCACCAAGAAGCTTTCCAAGCTGGCAAACGTGGTTTGTATCAGCTTTGAGGGAAGCGAAAAGTTCTTCCCCGCCGAGGCATCGGAAAAGCTGATGCTCTCCGGCAACCCCATCCACGTGGATCACATCACCCGTGCCGAGGCGAGAGCCAAGCTGGGCATCGGGGAAGAGGAGCTGTATATCCTTTCCTTCGGCGGCAGTATGGGCGCCAAGCGGGTCAACGAGCTTTGCTTTGATTTGATGGAGCAGTACACCGTCCCCGCAGGGATCCGTCACGACCACGCCGTAGGCAGAGTGGAATTCGCCCATTTCTCCGCCCTTGCAAAAGAAAGCGGCCTGGATCAAAAGCCAAATCTTACCATCGCAGAATATTTCTACGATATGCCTTACCGCCAGGCGGCGGCGGATCTGATCATCTGCCGTGCAGGTGCCATGACCCTGGCAGAGCTTGCCGTCCGCGGGAAAGCGGCCATTCTGATCCCCAGCCCTCACGTGGCGGAGGATCACCAGTACAAGAACGCAAGACTTTTGGCAGACGCAGGTGCGGCAGTGGTTTACAGAGAGTCCGAGCTGGACAGCGGGATCCTCAAAAACGCCGCCAAGGATCTGCTGGAAAACGATAACAAGCGTAAACGCATCGAGGACGGCATCCGCAACTTTGCCGCCCCGGATTCCGCAGATCGGATCGCAAGCGAGGTCATCCGTCTGGCGGAGGAATAATCAAAGGAAGGGAGTGTACCCATGGAAGAACAACGCAGGTTTGTGCGAAGCAATGCCAATATGGACGCCCTGCGCAGTGAGCAGGATCGCAAACGCCGCCGCAGATCGGTGATCTATTTGTCTCTGTTTCTTTCCGTGACCTTGATTTTCCTTGCGGTATGCTTCTTCGTTTTCTTCAAGGTCTCCGAGATCCGTGTGGAGAACAACGAGATCTATTCCGAGTCTCAGATCATCGAGAGCTTAACCTTCTCCATGGGAGACAATCTTTTCTCCTTTCGTGCCGAGGATGCGGAGGCCGCCTTGCGGAAAAATCTGCCCTATATCGGTGAGGTGGAGATCACCCGTACCCTCCCCAACGTGGTAACGGTTACCATCAGTGAACGAAAAGCAGAGATGTCTTTGGTTTTGGGTGAGGATGCTTACCTGATCTCCGGCGACCTGCAGGTGCTGGGAAGGATCGGCGGGGGAGAGATCACTGCAGGTGTCACCCGCGTGTTCACCAGCTCCGTAGAGCGTTGCCTGGTGGGAGAGAGTGTTTCCTTCGTGGATACCCGTACCGCGGACAACTTAAAGGAGCTTTACCGCTGTCTTGCGGAAAACGATATGATGCAGTACGTGCGGGAGATCGATATGGTCAGTCGTTTCGACATCACCATCAACTACGCAGACCGCTTCACCGTGTATCTGGCGGATATCGACAACATGGATATCAAGATCCGCTTTTTGGTGAAGATCTTAGAGAAGCTCAAGCCCACTGATAGAGGCTATATCAACCTGGCTGATCACAGAGAGGCGGCAGTCCGTCTGGACGAAACGGAGCCTCAACCCGCAAAATAACCCTTTTTTGCCCCAAATGTCGAAAAAAGTCAGTATTTTTTGCAAGAAAAACAAAAAAAGCTCTTGCAAAATTGAATAAAAAAGGTTATTATAGTAAATGTAAAAAAGTATATAAACTTTCGGAGGATCAATTTATGTCTAGTCTTAGCACGAATCCCAATGCCGTCGTGATCAAAGTCGTCGGTGTGGGCGGCGGTGGCGGCAACGCAGTAAACCGCATGATCTCTTCCTTTGACTCTTCCGATGTTGAGTTCATCAACATCAACACCGACTCTCAGGTGCTGTTCAAATCCAGCGCACCCACCAAGATCGAGATCGGCGAGAAGATCACCAAGGGTAAGGGCGCAGGCAGCAATCCCGAAGTCGGCGAGAAGGCTGCTGACGAATCTATCGACCAAATCAAGGATGCACTGAAGGGTGCAGACATGGTGTTCATTACCGCAGGTATGGGCGGCGGTACCGGTACCGGCGCGGCTCCCATCGTGGCAAAGGTGGCAAAGGAGATGGAAATTCTCACCGTTGCCATCGTTACCAAGCCCTTCCTCTTCGAGGGCGGCAAGAGAATGGCCCAGGCAGAGAGCGGTATCGAGAAGCTGGCTGAAATCGTTGACAGCTTGATCGTTATCCCCAACGAGCGCCTGAAGCTCCTGACCGATAAGAAGATCACCTTCCTGAACGCATTTGCCGAGGCTGACGACGTTCTGCTGAAGGGCGTTCGCAGCATCTGCGAGCTGATCACCGTTGAAGGTATCATCAACCTTGACTTTGCTGACGTTTGCGCCGTTATGGCAAACGCAGGCCTGGCTCACATGGGCGTAGGTGCCGCTAAGGGTAAGGACAAGGCAGAGATGGCAGCCAAGATGGCTATGTCTTCTCCCTTGCTGGAGACCAACATCAGCGGTGCAAAGGGCATCGTAGTCAACATCACCGCATCTCCCGACATCGGTCTGGACGAGATCGACAACGCTGTTGCTATGATCACCAGCGAGGCTCAGCCCGACGCTACCATCATCTTCGGTGCCGCATTGGATGCAGCCCTTGAAGATGAGATGAAGATCACCCTGGTTGCTACCGGCTTTGAGGCAAACAAGAAGGCCGCTGACAAGAAGCGTACCATGCCCGCCGCTGAGAGCAACAAGATCGAGTCTGCCGCAGACATCACCGAGGAGTCCGACATTAAGGACATCATCGAGATGCTCAACAGAGGCAGAAGATAATCTCCATACGTAAACAAAAGAGCGATCTTTCGAGATCGCTCTTTTTTCGTCATTCTCCTATCAACAAAACGGAAATATCATTGACGTTGGTGCCCGTAGGGCCGGTAAATAACAGATTGCCGGAACCGATCAACGCGTGATACGCGTCGTTGTTATCCAAAGCATCGGAGGGGGAAAACCCGTTCTTTTGGATCTCATGCACCGTGCTTCCGTCCGCCCATCCGCCCGCCGCGTCCGTGGGGCCGTCGGTGCCGTCTGAGCCTAAGGAGAAGAACAATACGTTCTCCAGCCCCTCCATGCCGATGGCGGCGGCAAGAGCCATCTCCTGGTTTCTGCCACCCAGTCCATTGCCCTTCAGCTTCACCACCGTCTCGCCTCCCGCAAGAAAGGCCTTTTTGCCCTTCCCGGCATTTTCCCGGGCTAAGGATGCAAACCACGCCCCCGCATTTCTTGCCTCGCAATTTAAAGTGTCGGTGAGAAGCACCGTCTCGTAGCCCAGCTCACGGCAAACCTTTTCAGCGGCTTCGCACAGAACCTTCACCGAGCCCGTTACGTAGCTTTCCACGCCGGGCAGCTCCTTGGGTGTCTCCTCTTGTAACAGCCTCCACGCCGCCTCTGAGAGGGGCAGAGAATACTTCTTTGCGATAGCGATGGCATCCTCCGCCGTGGCACTGTCGGGATAGGCAGGCCCGGAGGCGATCATATCCATGGGATCTCCCAAAACGTCGGAAAGGATCACCGAGAACACCCTTGCAGGGGCGATATGACGGGCAAACTTGCCTCCCTTTACCCCGGAGAACCGCTTTCTGATCGTGTTGATCTCGGTAATGTCCGCGCCGCACCCCAGCAAAGCCCGGGTCACAGCCTCCATCTCCTCCGAGGGGAGCAAGGGCTTTTCAAACAGCGCAGATCCGCCTCCGGAGATCAAGAACAGCACCCGATCCTTCTCGGTAAGCCCCGCCGTCATGGCAAGAGCCTCCTCCGTAGCGGCGTAGGTGTGAGCGTCGGGTACGGGATGCCCCGCTTCCCGAATGGTCAGCTTGCCGATGGCACCCATGGAATGCCCGTGCTTGGTGATGATGATCCCGCGGGAGATCTTGTCTCCCAAAAGGGAATGGGCCGCGGAAGCCATCTGCCATGCGGCCTTGCCGATGGCCACCAAAAGCAGTTCTCCCTCCGTTTTGGGGAGCTTTTGGAGTGCCGCCTTGACGGCGGTGTCGGGCATGGCGGCGTGCAGAGCCGCGGAGATCACCTTGCCCGCATGCTCCTGCAGGGGAGACGGGGCAGCGTTCAGTTTAACGAAATGCGTCATGGCAGAGACACCTCCTATACCCGCAGTATAACACAAACTTCTTTCTTTGTCAATTATGTAGGGCTCTGCTCGCCGGTACCGGGTTTTCTTGGGAGATCAATAAGAACCTTTCTTTTTTCGAAAAGAAAGGTTCTCATTCTCGTTCTCTGTTATTTCTTTTTCCGAACTGCCAAGACCGCGATCACCGCAACGATCACCACTGCACCGCCAAGGATGATCCACAGCCAAAGGACGGGTCCCTCTTCCGCGGGCTTTTCTGCCTGGGAGATGGCGGGAACAGACTGTTCAGAAACGGATTCTTCCGTTTCGACGGATTCTTCCGTCTCGCCGGATTCTTCTGTCTCGATAGATTCTTCGGGTTTGGATTCCTCGGGCTTGGATTCCTCCACCACGGTGCCTTCCTTAACGCCAACCAGGAACTCCGAGCAGAACACAAAGGCGCCGCCGCTGACCCCAAAGGTCATTTTGACGTATCTGGCGGTGATAGGCTCTTCGGTCACGAACTTAATGCAGGAGTCCGTGTCATCCATGATCAGCAGGGGGGTGGGCAACGCACGGAAAATTCTTCCGTCGTCGGAAACACGAATGGTGATCCCCGCGGGAGAGCCGATACCGGATTGCAGACGGTTGTCGAAGTGGGCGTAAATGTGTGTCACGTCATTGCGCACCTCACCCAGGTCAACGGTAACGCTCATTTTGCCGTCTCTGTCCAGCAGGGAGTGATGGTAAGCGTGCCAATCGGTGCTGAGCGCCTTGCTTGCAATGATGCCATCGGTAAGCTCCTTGCCGTCCACGTTCTGGTAGTCCATTCCGTTGCCGTCCACAAAGGAAGTGCTGGCAGTGTACTTCTTGCCGATGGAGATCCAATCCACACCGTCTTCCTTCAGCGAATTTCTGCCGATATCGTCCACCACCACGTAGCCGTTTTCGATCTGTTCGGGACGAACGGAATCAATATCGGATTGCTTGAGTGTCTTGGTGGCATACTTATAGGTAAGATCGTATACCATACGGAACTGCTTATCCTTGGAATAGCAGGCCTGGTAGTAGACCGCAGTCTTACCGTCCTGGTAATACATCTTCACGGCGTTCATCATGGAGGAATTCAATCCACCGTCCAGATAGTTCAGGTATCTGGCAAAATACTCGTCGGTATAAACTCTGCCGTCGCACTCCATCTCCATGGAGAGACCGTATTTTTCGGACAGTGCAACGCTGTTCTTCACACGGGCGGGATCGTTGTAGCCGATCCACATCAGGTTGGGCTGCATGCAGGCCACGTCGAAGCCAAAGCTTTCCCAACGCTGGTAGCCCTCTGCCTGGTACCACGGGATCCAAATGAATTTCAAGCCTTTGGAGTGGAGATAATCTGCGGCATACTTCAAGATCTCCGCATCATCTCCTGCGGCAATGTATTCCTCCAGCCAGTAGAAGCCCACCAGATCCAGATGCTGGTAGCCCGCCTGCTCAAAGCGTGCCATCTGCTCGTCGATCATCCACTTAACGGCAAACTTTCTGTCCTCCATTTTAGAGAAATTCAAGCTTCTGCCACCCAGCGTTCCGAAATTGGTGGCACCCTTGCCGGGGTACAGCAGGGTGAAGAAAACGCCGGCCTTTTTATCGGTATTGCCCAAGGCCGCCTTGGTGGTACCGAAGGCCTTCTCCAGGGCATCTACGTTAGCACCCTTTGCAAAGGTATCGTCCACGTAAGAAGTCCAGTCGATGGCCTTGGTGGGGTTTGCCTCGTCCAAGTGCATTCTTGCACCGGAGGGGCCGTAGTCCATGCAGGGCAGGAACAGGTAGCTGTCAAAGAAGAAATCCTTGACGTTGCCCTCGGTATCCAAATATCCGGTGTAGGGCAACAGATCCTTTTCGTAATGTCTGCCGTTATCAGCGCCGGAACGGCGGAAGGTATAGGTCAGGCAAACGTTTTCGTAGCCGCACAGATCCTCTGCGGTGGGAACCTTTGCCGCCGCGGCGGGCCAAAGGCAAAGCAGTGCCGGCACCAGCATCAACACCAGCAGGGTAACGGAAAGAATTCTTTTCATAGTGACCTCGCAAAAAAATCAGTTTGAAAACAGTATAGCGTATCCGCCTTTTCTTGTCAATAGAAAAAGCCCCGATGGAGACCATCGGGGCAAAATTTTACAATTGCTTAGAATTCCTTGTGTGCCTTAGCAGCGAAGGAAACGCCTGCCAGAGAAACCAGACCGATCAAAACAAATACCAGAAGGCTTGCATCGCCGGTGGGAGGAGTAACGGGAACTTCTTCCTCTTCTTCCTCTTCTTCTACAACCTCGGACTCGATGGCCAAGGTCTTTACGGTAACTGTTGCACCGTTTACGGAATAAACCTGAACGCCTGCAAAGGTCAGCTTGCCGTCAACGATAGCGCCTGCGGGGAATGCAGAGCCGTCATACAGCTTGGTGGTGGCAACGAAATCCTTGAGGGAAATGGTCAGGGTGTAATCGCCGTCGTACAGGTCGCCGCTGCCCGTGTCGTAGTTACGGTCTGCAAACATGGAGTTGCACAAGGTGTAGCCGTAGCTGTTGCCGGAATCATCCGTAAAGAACAGGTTGATGTTGGTAGAACCGCCGGTAACGTTGAAGTCAATGACCAGAGAATCGGTCTCAACGTTGGCAACGATGGGGGTGGCATACCAATGCTCGGTGCAGGGCCAGGTGCCCACAACGGAGCCGGAAAAAACAGTGGTTCCGTCATCCTTGTAATCGACGGTAACGGTTACGTTGCCGTTGGGGGTATCGGTCCAAGTGGCATCCTTGGCGGGGATCAGAGTTTTCAGCTCGGTCTCTGCGCTAACGGCAACGGTTCCCAGAACCATCGCGAAGATCAGAGCCAGCACGATCATAGAAATACGCTTCATACTTTGTAGAACCTCCGTAAAATGTTTTCTTTTTCTATATTTTACCATTAAATTTCTTGCTTGTCAAGGCTTTTGGATCAATCTAGGCGGCTTCTGCGGAACAAGGATACACAAATAAAGATCCCCAAGAAGATGGCTAAGAAGGACACCGCCGTCATGATGGTAAAGGACGCGATCAACTCTCCCTGGGTGAAGCTGGTCTCCTCCTTGGGCATAAAGATGGAGTGACGGGAGGATTCCTCGGGCTGGGTCTCTCCCACGGAGCTTTCCGATGCGGAAGACTCTTCCGCGGAGCTTTCCTCGGAGGAAACGGCTTCCCACGCATCCTCGGGGACCTCTGCCGTCTGCATCACGGAGAGCGCCTTAACGGAAAGCTTACCCCCGTCTGCGCAGGTGATCCGCACGCCCAAAAAGGAAAGGGTGCCCTGCCCAAAGGCCTCAAGGGACAAAACGCCCTTGTAAGAGCCCACCCCTTGCATGGTTCCCAGCTGTAAGGCATCGCCTAAAAAGCGATACACCGTCTCTCCGTCCTCCCCGGCAAAAAGAAGCTCCAGGGAGCAGCTGCCCCGCTCCACCGTAAAGTGGTACACCAGGGAGTTCCCTTCGGCGGAAAACTCCATAGGCGCTTGGTAAAGGGTCTGGGTGGCGGGCTTACCGCTCTTTCCGCTGCTGTAAAACAAAAATTCTCCCATGTCCTCCTGCAAAAGCAGGTAAGAGCCCCCCTCAGGGAACCCGCGCCAAAAGGCCTTCTCCGGGAGCAAGGGATGACTTTCCGCCGCATGAACGGGAACTGCCCCGAGGCAAAGAACTGCCGCGAGCAGTAATAAAAGAATGCCCACGCGTCTGCGCAAAAATGATCCCTCCCAACCTTTGTTTGATGGTCTTAGTTTACCATAGTTTTCCCCATCCGTCAAGGGTTAATCCCAAGTTTTACGCTCAAATGCAAAGCGGAGCCGAGCTATAAAACCCGACTCCGCAAAAAATACTTACGCAACGCTGTGGGTGATCCCCATGAAGAGGGGAACGGCGTTTTCGCAATCGATGATCATATACACAAAGGGTCTGTCCAAATGCACTTCCTTGGGCTTCTCCTGCTCGATGTCCTCGACACCTTCTGCCAACATCTCCACCACGGTAGCCGCCCCGGCTTTCGTACCCTGGGGACCTACCTGAATGTAGGTCTTGTGGAGAACCCGCCCGATGGTGATGGGACCTTCGGCAGAGATCCCCACTCCGCTAAAGGATCCGTTCACCGGGTAACCTGCCGCGTCCAAAACCTCCCGCAGATTCAGATCGTATTCCGTTTCAAAAACGGGGATAGAGGTGACCACGGAGGTAACTTGGGGGTTTTTCAGCATGGTATGCAGGGCGTTTCCATCCAGGGAGGCGATATATTCCTCGGGGGTGACCCCTTCCTTGGGAAGCATTGCCACAAAGGCGTACTTCATACCGCTGTAATACCGCATAAAGCCGGTGGCTTTTTCGTCTTCAAAGTATTGGTTCACCGAGTCATACATGAAGTCTACTTTTTGCTTTGTACCGTCCGCCTTGGTAAAGACACCTTCCCGCACCTGGTACTCCTCATAGGTAGAGAGCCATTCCGCCTCAAAGGCAAGGGCGTTCACCAGATACATCACCGCGTCGGAGGGGATCTTGTCTAAAATATCCTTGATCATCCCGTCGGTTTTCAGCTCCACCCATTCGTTGATATCTTTACAGGTTTCCTCGTCAAAGGGGGCTTGATAAGCATCCGCATCGTAGTAATTCTTCACCTTTTGCAGAAATTCTTGGTTCACCGCAAACCGTTCATCCTCCGTAAACCAAATTGAGTTGGCGAGCTGAAGCTTGTATTTCTCACCTACGGGGAGCTTGCCGGTATATTCATACATATATTCGTTGATGTGGAGCAGATCATAGCCCCAATATGCCTTGATGGCCTCCTGATCGTCTCCGCCGTTTGACACCATGGCCATGGCGTACAGGACAGAAAGGGGAGAGATCAGCTTGTTTTCTCCGTCGGGGGCGGCCTTCAACGTCTCTTGGAACATTCTCAGTCCCAAGCTTGTCATCAAGGCTTCGTAAGGACGGATCATGCCGGTCACGATCACTTCCTCCTTTTTAATGGGCTTTAACAGATCCACAGCCTCGATGTCCTCGGAGGTCACGGAAGTGCCTCCCTGCTCTGCGGCACATCCCGCAAGCAGCAAGCACACCAATAATAAACAACTCAAAATTCGTTTCATCTTCATTCCTCCAATTGGTAAGCAACTACGGCATAGAGCGTATTTTCATCGCTGTTGTCATAGCCGCCGTTGAACAAAACGCTGTATATGCTTCCCCGGGTGAAGGTGTTCTCCGTAACCGGGTCCCCCTCCCAGATATCGAAGCGCAGAACCACTACGTTCCCCACCGGGTAGAACGTACAGCCCTCGTTGCCCACGACGGTGCAGACGACCGTATCGCCATCATAGCCTTCGATCCTCAGGTTTAAAGCAGGCAACGGCTCGTCCCCGGGCATACCCTCCGTTCCTCCGCCAAGGTTTTCCTCGTCATCGGATACGCTTCCCGTTTCCCCGCTTTGGCTTTCATCTTCTTCGTCGGCCTCCGGCTTCTTGGATTCGTTTCCTGCCGTGACATCTTCGCTTTCGCTGACGGTGGGGGAGATGCTCCCCAAGCCGGTATCCGTCAAGGAATTGTTTGTCCCCGCGTTCTCAAGGGAGACGTCCTCCTGTCCGCCGCCCCCTGTGACACCGTCCTCCGGGACTCTGCCCATCAAGGGCACTAATTGCAGTACGCAAAGCAAGGTCACGCAGAACCCTGCCGCGATCATGCCGTACCGCATAAAAGAGGGCTTCTTCGGCCTTCTTCCCCGCAGTCTTCCCACTTCCTCCGCCATGTCCTCGTCCAAAAGACTCAAAGCATCCATGATCTTTTCGCTGCTTGTACAGCTTGTCATACCGAAAATCCCTCCTTTTCCAAAAACTCCTTCAAGCGGTTGCGGGTGCGGAACAAAAGGCTCTTGGCCTTGCTTTCGCTCATACCGCAGTACGCCGCCACTTCCTGCAGGGGATCCATGTAATAATATCGCCCGATGAACAGATTCCTCGCATCCTTGGGCAAGGAACGCAGGAATTTATTGATGGCCTCCGCCAAAAGACCCGTTTCCAGCGTCTCCTCCGGCATTTCCCCGCCGGCAAGACAATCCTCCCACTCCGATAAAGACATAGCGTACTCCGATCCCACCCGCTTTTCGCGGTGCTTTTTCCGAAACAGATCGATGGAGATCCGCCGTGTCAGCTTCCCTAAGTAGGTAGAAAGCACCTCCGGCCGATGGGGCGGCATGGAATTCCATGCGGCGAGATAGGTGTCGTTCACACTTTCCTCGCTGTCGGGATCGCTGTTTAAGATGTTGAAAGCGATCTTCAACAGATATTTCTCGTATTTTTCCTTGGTGCGTAAGATCGCTTCCTCGTTTCGCCCGTGATACAGCGAAACGATCTCCCGGTCCGTCATGATCTCCCTCCTTGTCTCTTTTTCCTTCTACCCTATCTCTCGTCAAAAATACATACGGGTTGCATATTTTTGTAAAAAAGTTATCTTTTTTTGCAAACGTAGGTCACAACCACCGTCTCCAGCAGGGAAGTCATCTCTCCCCGGGGAATTTCATACCGCTGAGGAACTTCGGTTTCCTTCAGAACCTCCCAGCCCTTGAAGGTGCCATCCAACAGCTCCTTCAGCTCCTTTGTGGGGAGATTTACCTCGAATTGGGCGGGGAATTCCTGCCCGGTCTGTTTATCCCGTTCTTTTACTGCGGTGTTCATAATCAAGCAAACCAGCCCGCCTTGCTTCACCCCCGCGGCAATCCCTGCAAGGGTGGTTTTCAAGGCTTCCTCGCTTTCTGCGTGCTCTAAAGCGGAGACGGCAAGGATCAGATCGTAACACGCTTCCCGGATGGGGAAAGCCTCAATAGAAGAGACCTCACCCCGCAGGGCATCCTCCACACCGTACCGCTTGCCGTTTTCCAACAGCTTTTCCACCGCCATGGGTAACAGATCCACGCAGTCGATTTGACAATCCCTTCCGCGGAAATGCAGAGCAATCGCTACGGCGTTCCGCCCTACACCGCATCCAAGATCCAACGCGGTAAAGTTTTCACGTTCGTCAAACTGTCCCAAAAGCTCCATCACCGTATTCACCGGTTTTTTCAGCCAGCTTTCCCCGGCGTATAAGGTCTCTTTTTCGTATAATTCCTTGTGAGAGCGTTCTTCTTCCATCCGAATGCTTTTAATTCTCTCGTCCATATCCGTTTCCCTTTCGATTTTCTTGTTTAATTGTATTGTACCGCGCCGGTTTCCTCACAGCATGGCAGAGAAACCGTGGGGAACGCACTGTTGATTTTATCATAACAGGAGCAGTTCTCCCCATGATCGTTGATCACACCGCAGGCTTGCAGATAGGAATATACCGTGATACTCCCCAAATACCGAAAGCCCCGCTTTTTTAAGTCTTTTGCGATCTCTTCGGAAAGCTGATTGCTTACCGGGATCCATCCATCCTTATGTCCATCGTATAGAACGGTTTTTCCGTCTGTAAAGCGCCAAAGATAGGTGTCAAAACTCCCGAATTCTTCGCAGACCGCTTCATAGCATTTTGCGTTTTGGATCACTGCCGTAACCTTCCGCGGGGAACGTAGCATCCCCGGAACGGCAAGGATCTTCTCTACATCTTCTTCCGTAAAGCGGGCAACCCGTTTGTAATCAAACCCCGCAAAGCATTCCCGAAAGATCTCCCGCTTCTTCAGCATCAGCATCCAGGACAGCCCGCATTGCAGGGACTCCAGCATCAAAAATTCAAAAAGCTTTTTGTCATCGTGCAGCGGAACACCCCACTCTTCGTCGTGATAAGCTTCCATCAAGGGATCGCCTTTGCTCCAATTACAATAGGACATACCTGCTCCTCCTGTTTCTCTTTTCTTTGCTCCAGTATACCATCGCCCCCCTTCGTTGTCAACAATGGAAGGGCGATCAATCTGTAAGAGAAAATATTCCCGCCTGATTGCAAAAAACAAAAAAGTGTGGTACAATAACGGAAAAGGACAATGGAGATCACTATGAAACGCAAAAAAGGATGGGCTTGGATCATGATGCTTACACTTTCTACTTTCGTTCTTTCCGCCTGTGGCGGCAGTCAAACCGAGGCTTCTTATCACCAGATCACCCAAGCGGAAGCCAAGGCTATCATGGATTCCGGCGTGGAGTGTATCATCATCGATGCCCGTACCGAGGAAGAATTTGCCCAAGGGCACATCCCCGGCGCCATCCTCATCCCCGAGTATGAGATCGCTTCCCGCGCCGAAGCGGAGCTTCCCGATAAAAACGCCCTCATCCTGGTTTATTGCCGTAGCGGCAGACGCAGTAAAATCGCGTCACAAGAGCTGGTCAAGCTGGGTTACACCAACGTCAAGGAATTCGGCGGCATTTTGGATTGGCAGTATGACGTCGTGAAGTGAATTGGCAACAAGGACAACGTAAAAGCACCATCTTTCGATGGTGCTTTCTGTGTTTTTTTCAAGGCAAGCAATGACCGGCGGCGCGGTAAATTTCGTACCATTCTCCGCGGCTCAAGGTAATATCGGATGCCAAACAAAGCTCCTTCAAATGAGCGGGATTCATGGTTCCGGCGATCAACTGGATATTTGCGGGATGGCGCAGGATCCACGCGGCGGCAACGGCGGTTTTGGAAATGCCGTAACGGTCTCCAATGCTTTGCAACGTTTGGTTCAGAGCAGGGAAGTTCTCATTGTCAATAAAATTCCCTGCGAAGAAGCCGTGCTGGAAAGGAGACCAAGCCTGGATCGTTATGTGATGCATACGGGCGTATTCCAAGAAGGAGCCGTCGTGCATAACAGATTCGGCGTTTTTCATATTTACGTTCATCCCGGAGGTGACCAGCCCTGCTTCCGTAACGGAAAATTGAAGCTGATTTACCTTTAAGGGCTGTTTCACAGCAGTCTGCAAAAGCTCTATTTGCATATGGTTATGGTTGGAAACTCCAAAGTAGCGAACCTTCCCCGCGGATTCCAGCAGGTCAAAGGCTTCCGCAACCTCCTCCGGCTCCATCAAGGTGTCGGGACGATGAAGTAAAAGGTAATCTACGCAGTCAACTCCCAAACGAGAAAGGCTTCCCTCGACTGCGCGGAGAATATGTTTCTTTGAGAAATCGTATATCCCGTCGTGGAGGGCACACTTTGTCTGGAGGATCATCTTGTCCCTTGCGCCGGGATGCCGTTTGAGATAGCCTCCAAACATGGTTTCGCACACGCCGTCGCCGTAGCAATCTGCGTGGTCAAAGTGATTGATCCCGTTTTCCAACGCACAATCAATAATAGCATCGGTCTGCTTTTCATCCAACGCCCACATTCTCATACACCCAAGGGAGATGGCAGAAGCGGGAGTTTGCCCGCCGATACAAATATTTTTCATGGTTTGCAGACCTCCTATATAAACAGAGTTTTTGCTCCGGCACCAATGCGGCTCTGAAAAAAATGATCTCAGCGCACTTAACGGCAGTATACCACAGAACTTGTTCTTTGTCAATCATGGGAGAAGCATATCGGAGGGATTTCTTGACAGAAGCTACGGAACGTGCTATACTGATCCTATAAACAAGAAAGGGAGACCCTACTATGCTTACCTTTATTTGCTATCCTAAATGCACCACCTGCCAAAAAGCGCAGAAGTGGCTGGATGACAACAAACTCCAATACGCATTCCGAGACATCAAAGAAACGAAACCCACCTTAGAGGAGCTTACAGCGTGGCAGGAGAAAAGCGGCTTGCCTCTGAAAAAGTTCTTCAATACCAGCGGGCTTCTTTACCGATCCTTGGAGCTGAAGGACAAGCTCCCCGCCATGTCCGAAGAGGAAATGCTTGCATTGCTCTCCACCGACGGCATGCTGGTGAAACGCCCCATCCTTGTGTCAAGCGACTTCGTCCTCGTAGGCTTCAAACCCGAGGAATGGAGCGCGAAATTACTCCCGTAATGTGAGGATGCTATGTTAACGTACACCTATACGTCAAAAGGAACCTTTTCGCTTGTCGAGAAATCCATACCCAAAATCCAACACGATCGGGATGCCATCGTCAAGGTGACTCTTGCCAGCGTTTGCTCCAGTGACCTGCACATCAAGCATGGCAGCGTTCCCAGAGCCGTGGAGGGGATCACGGTGGGTCACGAGATGGTGGGTGTTGTGGAAGAAGTGGGTTCTGCGGTTACACACGTAAAGCCCGGCGATAGAGTCACGGTGAACGTGGAGACCTTCTGTGGGGAGTGCTTCTTCTGCAAAAAGGGCTTCGTCAACAACTGCACCGACAAAAACGGCGGTTGGGCGCTGGG
>JAGBXS010000057.1 GCA_017629175.1 Clostridia bacterium | reverse complement strand
GCGTTGGCCTTGTACATCTCGTTGCGCTTGATATCGTCTTCACTGATCACTGTGGCCTCAAAATATCCGTTCCGATCCAAGGTGCGGATATACTCCGCAGGGGTGTCCATGTCAGGCACGGCGATTCCCGCAATGCTGCCTTTGACCAAAGCACGCTCCGTGGGATTGTCGTCGGCAAACACAAAGGAATCCACGCCAAGATTCATCTCCGCGGCGGTCTGCATCAGATTGCGGTCCTTGTTCTCCCAGTCTGCCTTGATGACAATAAAATCATCCGGACGCAAAACTCCGTCGGGGTGATTCAAGCCGTCAAGTGCGTTCTGCAGGTCGTTTTTGGAAGCCACCGTCAGCATCACGCCCAGCTTTTTTTGCTCTTTTACGTAGGTCTGGAAGGCCTTGAAGCACTCTGCCGTAGCGTTTTCACTGCCGATCTCGATGCCGTCCACACCGTCGTCGCCAACCACACCGCCCCAAAGGGTGTTGTCCAGATCCAGCGCGAGAACCTTCTTGTTCTTGCCGTAAAGGGACTTGATGATCTTCACGGTGTTAAACGCCCAGTGGGGAATAGCCTCCAACGCGCAGGGGTACTTATACAGATACCAAACGGAATCGTCCAGCCACTTGTCCAAACCATAGCAGGCGGAAACGTACTGAATATCGTTGATATAGAAGCTGTCCTCGCTTGCGGCATAGTCTGCAAAGGCCATGTTCATACGGTTTGCAAAGCGGGTCGCACCGCTGATGTCCCAAGCATCCCGGTTGCCCAGCAAACGGTACCCCGGGAACTCAAAATTGTTCTGGACGATGGGGCAACGGAACTTCTCCTTCAGCTTTTTCCACATGGCTTCATACTGCCCGAAAACCTCGTTGAAGCGACTGTCCACAACCTCAGAAGACTCTCCTCTCTGGGGGAGATACTTCACCAAATTGCGGAAGGAGGTGTGGATATAGATCAGATCGGGAGCAAACTCGTCCAGCTCGGGGTTCCCGAACATGGCGTCCTCTGCATACTGCCCGTACTCGGATTGATAGAACACGGGAGCGATCCCCGCGTCCAAAAGAAAGATCTCCATCATCTTGCAGAAATCGTTGGTGGTGGAGCCGCCCAGCACCGCGATCTTCTTGGTGATCCGCTTACTGCCGTCATTCAAAAGCTCTCTGCGGATGGATCTTTTGTTTTCAAAAAGCTCTTTCCCGTCAAAGGGGTAAGTTAAAGAAATCATAGCTTCCTCACAGTTCGGTCAAACGAAGAATGTTGTCTCTCGCGGAAGATGCCACGGAGAACGCGGCAAGGTTCAGAGAGACGTCGGTGATCCCGTTCTCTTCAATAAACTCCAGTACGTTGCAGTTGAACTTTCGGTAATCCACAACGTAAACCTCTTCAAATCCCGCCAGCAGGAACGGGGCAAGGGCGTTGCCGAAGCTGTCCTTGATCACAAGGAGCTTTCTGCCGTTCTTTACCCCGGTTTCCACCCGCACAGCATAGCTGTCGCCGTGGATGAACTTGGAGTAAGTCTTGGCGGTGGAGAATAAGGTTCCTTCAAATTTAAAATCGTAATTTTGGCTGTAATAATAAGCGGTGTATTCCCGAGTGGGCTCATACCAAGTGAAGGTTTCGGGATACTTCTCCAATTCCTTCACACCGTAGCCGGTAACGATGGAGCCTAAGAAGCCGTCAAGGGAGTTTTCGGTGAACGTATCCAGGGAATCAAATTCCACGCCTGCTTCCTTGCAAAGGGCCTCCGCGGCGTAGTAAGCCCCCAACGCCATCCAATGGTGATCGGTTTTGGCGTAAATATATTCGTTGGTATGCTGGTTCAAAGCTCCCAGAACGTCTACGTAAGTAACCCCGGACAACCCGTCTCTCAGTCCGCCGAAGCAATCCGCGGTGCGGGAGATAGAGCCCTCGTATCCTTCGGGCGCGTAGAAGGCACAGGCCAAGGGGATGGGCATAGCGTAAACGTTTACGTTTTCGCCCACACGCTTTTTGAATTCGTTAAAGACTTCTGCGGTATATCCGCCGCCCTTGGCAGAACCGCCGAAAGGCTCCATACCCCGATCACCGTCTACGATAAAGCCGTTTACCTTGTGAGGCTTGGCGTTTTCCTCAGGCTCTTTGCTTTCCTCGGGCTCTTTGCTTTCCTCGGGTTCGGAGCTTTCCTCGGGTTCCGAACTCTGTGCGGGTTCAGAGCTTTCTTCAGGCAGCGAAACTTCCTCGGATACGTCGCTTTCCTCACTGCTTTCTTCGGGAAAAACGTCGGAGATCATCACGGAAGAGGACTCCTCGCTTTCCCCCTCGGAGGGCAGGGAAATCACCGGCGCAGTCGAAGGCTCGGCAAGGGAGGAGACCCCGAGGGAAGAGCTTTCCATGGAGGTCGTTCCCTGCTCCTCGGCGCATGCGGCCAGCAGACAGAGACACACCAGAACGAGTAATATAGCGATCAGATAGTTTCTCATTTGATCAGGCCTTCCAATTTTTGGATGTAGGCATTGCTGGTAGCGGAAAATGCTACTTCGGCAAACAGCACGTCGGTAATGCCCTGCTGCTCGGTAAAGGTATCCAGATGGATCTGGAACTCTCTGGCGTCTACCACGTAGATCTCCTCAAAGGAGTACAGCAGATAAGGCACCAAAGCGTTGCCGTAGCTGTCCTTTACCACCAAAAGCTTTCTGCCGTTGCTGCAAGCGTTGGACTTGATCTTCACGGAATATGCATCCCCGCCGATGAAGGTGAGGTACCAGCTGGAAACTGCGTTATCACCCACCTTGTGGAAGAAACTGTCTCTCTTTTGGGGATTCTGGAAACTCTGGTTATAGGTCTCGTAGGTGTAGGTTGCCTTGGGTACGTAGGTCACAAAATCCTCGGGGTTGTCTTTGATGATGCTGTGGTAATTGCTGTAAGCGTACATCGTTCCGCGGTAGCCCGTGCGAACGTTCTTGGTATAAGTGGAAATATCCTGGAAGGGAAGCCCAAGATCGGAGGCAAACTGCTTCACCGCGTAATACGCTCCCAGAGAGCTCCAATGGTGGTCGGTACGCATGTAGATATCTTCGTTTTTGTGCTGGTTCAGAATGTTGTAGATGTTGATAGCCTGTACCTTGTCGGAGTACAGCTTGTCCAAGTTGTTCAAATCGTTCAGCGTTCTGCCTGCAAGATGTTTGTAGCTGGGTGACTTGTCCAGATAGAAGGCCGCTGCCTTGGGAATCACCATGGAATAAACGTTCAGATTGGGATTGTTGGCGGCAAAGGTGTTTAACGCTTGAGCAAAACGGGGGAGCTTGTTCAGATTGGGATCACCGTAGTAGATCTCCATGGCTCTGGTACCCAGGATCAGAATACTGTCAGCCTGGATCTCCTGCTCAGGTTCTTCTTTGCTGGTGGTATCTTGAGAAGGCTCCTCGGAGGGAACGTCCGGCACGGACGAAGTGCCTGCTTCGGAAGAGCTTTCGGGATTCTCGGGTTCGTCACTGTCGGGAGGCAGGGAAATGTCGCCGCCCCAGGAAAACTCGGGCTCGGAATAACCGGGATCATCGCTGGGAATGTTGATGCCGCCCCCGATGATGATCTCCTCTTCACCCTCCTCGGTGATGACCACGGTCTCTTTTCCGAACCAGGTCTTCAGCTCCGCGTAATACTCACCCTTAAGGGTGTCGCGCATAAAGACGGTGTCGGAGAAATATGCCCCCAGCTGTGCGGTATAGCTGCCGTCAAACAGGGAACTCCAGGAAAACTCCGGGAACTTGGTCAGGGTGTCGTAGTTAGATACCGTGGTTCTGGGCAACAGAGTGCAGAACACGAACAGGAACAGAAAGGTTCCCAAGATCAGCATAGACCCTACGGCCTTTGCAAGCTTTAATAAAGCGGTTTGTTTTTTACTCATGGAAAATACCTCAATGCATCAGAAGCGGAAGTAAAGGAAGGGGTTGTTGTTGGAGGAGACCAAAAGGATCATGCACACCACCAGAAGTACCGCGCAGAACACGGAAGAAACCAGCTGTGCCGTGGCACGGACAGGGATGCTGCAGTCCTTGATCTTTTCCTTGGCCCATCCCAAAAGGGGGAAGCAGATCACAATGGAAAGCAAGAAGACCCAGATATACTTCATCAGGTATACGGAAGAAAGCACCGACTCGTTGTAAGGTCCGCTGGTGAATTCCTCCGCGCGGAAGAAGCCGTTGCCAGAGAAGCCGAACAGATTTCCCAGGAATTTGCCCATGGCGGAGAAGAAATCGCCCAGGCCGGGGCAGTTGTCGTAGTAGAAGATACCGAAGCCGATAAAGATCACGATCTTGTTGTAGATATGCATGATCACGTTGGGGATCTTCTTCAAACGCTTTTTGCCCAGCTTTTGTTCGATGAAGATGAACACGCCGAAGTAAAGACCCCAGGCGATAAAGTTCCAGCTTGCACCGTGCCACAGACCGGTGGTGAACCAAACCAAGAACAAGGACAGTACCTGCCGTCTCTTGCCGAAGATGGGAAGATACAGCAG
>JAGBXS010000056.1 GCA_017629175.1 Clostridia bacterium | reverse complement strand
GCCTCCCTCGGTGGGTTCCTTGGGTTCGTCGAAAGAGCAGATGATCTTTCTTCTGCGGTTGTTCAGAACGTAATAAACGGGGAACAGCGCCAGCCCGCCGAAGAGGAGCACCATGGACACGATACGGAAGGCGTTCTCCACGGGGGTGAGGATCACTTCCTCTTGGCTTTCCGCCATGCTTTCTGCCGTGCTTTCCTGGGCGCTCTCTTCGCCGCTTTCGTCATCGGGCTGGGGTGTTTCTTCCTCGCTGTCCTCGGGGATCAAGGAATCCGGCAGGGGATGCTCCTTGCGGTATTCCTCCTTGGCGTCGTCCTTCTGGTTTTCCAGAATGCGGTACGCCATGCTGAGATCCTCCAGGTATGCCTCGGGGAACAGCCCCTGGGAGACCTGTTCCTTCACGGCGTCCAACGCCTCCGCCACCGTCTGCTTGCAGGAAGAGAGGGTGTCTGCCTCCAATGCCTCCAGGGCGCCTTGCACCTTTTCGGTCAGCGCTTTCCCGAGGGCGTTTTCGTAGCCTTCGGAGCGCTTCAATATCTGCTTCAGCAACGCCAGCATAGCGGGCTTGCCGTTGTAGGTGGGGGAGAGGGCCGTATCTGCAAACAGCCAATCGTCAATGGAGTCGTAACGGTTATCGTACACGTTCCAGGAGAAGAAGGCAACGCCGTCCGCACCGCTGTGGCGGGTGGCAAGGATCTGATCCGCAAAAACCTCTGCCCCTTGATCGCTGACACCTGCGTAGATCAAAACGTCCTTTCCTGCGGCGGCAACGGTCTCCTCAATATAACGAAGCACCGCGTCGGTGGTACCGTACGCCATGGGGAAGACGATATCGATCAGACCTTCCTTCAGCCAGGTAACGGAATCCTGGTTCATGTTCACCAAGGAGTTTGCGTATCCGGGAGCTACCGCCGCGCCCAAATATACGTCGGGTCGGATCTCGTCGATCAGCTCCTTTACGCTTCTTACAAATTCCGTCACGAAGTCCGCACGGAACTGCACCCACTGGGTATAGTCAGCACTGCCGCTTGTAAAGGTTTTGGGATCCTTTCCGTATTTGTCCTTATAAAGCTTTACGGTGTAATCGTCGTAGCCGAATTCCTCTCCGTCCGCCTTGTTGGGGTAGCGGATGTAGTCCAGCTGGAAGCCGTCCAGGTCGTAGTTTTCCAGGATGTAACGGTAGGTCTCCAGCAAGAATTCCCGTACCTCGGGCAGAGCGGGATTTACGAAGAAGGCGTCGCCGTAAGCGTTGGCAACGTAGTCCACGCCGTTTTTGGAGATCTGACGCCACTCGGGTTTTTTCATACCCACGCTGAGCTTGGTGTTTGAGGTGCCCTCGTAGCCCACGCGGAATACGGACATCCAGGCATGGATCTCGATCCCGTAGGAATGGCAGGCCTCGATGTAAGTCTTCAAGATATCACTGCCTGCAAGAGCGGGGTTCTGGGAATACAGATTGCCCTCGGGCAGGGGAATGATCATGGTGTTATCAAACTGAACCTCTAAATATACCTGGTTGAATCCCGCTTCCCAAATGGATTTCACCGTCTCAAAGATCTTGTTCCGATCCTTGGTAAGGGCGGGGCGGAGCCAAACGCCGCGACCCTCGGTGGCAATACTCTCGGTGATGCTCTGCTTGGCCGTTACGCAAAGAACTTCCATTTCGGCAACGCTTTTCAGATAGCCCACGTAATTGCCCTTGTCCAGATATCCCTTCAGCGCGTTCAAGGTGGTTTGCATCTCACCAAGGATAGCCTCGCTCTTCGCGCCGTCAATCAAACGGTTCTCCGAAAGGTTGGCAGACAGCTCCTTAAAGAGGAGGTTTTGCATCAAAAGGTATTCCTTGTAGGCGGATTCCTTGTCAAAGGCAAAGGTAGCCGTCTTTCTGTCGGAGGAGAGGGTGACCTTCATACCGCCCTTTGCGGCGGCCTCCAGAGCAGCCTTTCCCGCGCCGTGGCCGGAAAGCACGAACCCTCCTGCGGGGATGTCGCTGTTATTGTCCCCCATGGCGATCACAAAGCCCTCCGCGTCCACCACCACCTCGTAGCCCCAGGCGTTGGTACCGGTGGAGGTCTTGCCGTCCTGACCGTTAAAAAGGATGATGGTATCCTGCTTGCGAGTGGTGTTGATGCCGTTTACGGTCACGGAGGATTCGTAGAAGGGGTTATAGCCTGCGGGCACCAGCGTGGCCGTCATACTGTTCTTATCATAAAACAGACCGTCTCCGACCTGCAAAGCCCCGACCGTCTTTCCCTTGTTGCCGTTGCCCGCGAGGATAAAGCCGCCCTCGGGTACGGTGTTGTTGTAGCCGCCCACGGAGAGGATCTTTCCCTCCTTGTCCACCAATGCCTCGGTGCATTTTTCGCCCGTGCCGGTGGCAGTGCCGCTTTGGGTATACACCACCAGCTGTCCCGTGCGGCAATCCGTGTCAATGCCGGAGAGGGTGAATACGGTGGGTTCATCTCCTGCTTCCGCCAAGCTCATCACAGGCAGAAAAGAAATCATCAAACAAACCGTCAAGAGTAAACATAAACTGCGTTTCATAAGAAGATCCTCACAATCGTTCTATTATAGCAGTTTGATTGTACACTTTTTTTCGCCATCTGTCAATCGGTTCTTGACAAAATCGTAATCCCGTGTATAATGAAGCAGTATTCTGTAATAGGAGAACGTTTTATGGGCGAAACCGTTTATTCTTATATCACTGCCTTGGTGGAGTATGCCGAGGAAAAGGGCCTTGCCGAAAAGGCAGACCGTATCTATTATACCAACCGTCTGTTGGAGCTTTTACAGCTGGACGGCTTTGAAGAGACCGCACCTGCACAGGGTCTTTCCCTCCAGATCCTGCTGGATCGTCTTTGTGACTTTGCTGTTGAGCAGGGGATCATTGAGGACGGTATCACCGACAGAGATCTGCTGGATACCCGTATCATGGGGGTCTTCACCCCTCTGCCCTCCGCTGTGATCGGCACCTTTGAGACCCTTTACGCCTCCTCTCCCGAGACGGCAACGGAGTTTTTCTACAACCTTTCCATGGATACCAATTACATCCGCACAGAGCGGGTTGCCAAGGATCTCCGCTGGAAATATAACGGCAAGTACGGCGAGCTGGATGTGACGGTAAACCTCTCCAAGCCCGAGAAGGATCCCAAGGCCATCGCCGCCGCAAAGAATGCCATGCAGTCCTCCTACCCCAAATGCCAGCTTTGCCCCGAAAACGTAGGGTATCACGGCAGAGCGGATCATCCCGCCCGCCAGAATTTGCGCACCATCCCCCTCACCGTGGCAGGGGAGGCGTGGCATCTGCAGTATTCTCCCTACGTGTATTACAACGAGCATTGCATTCTGTTAAAAGAGAACCATTCTCCCATGAGCATTACCCATCAGACCTTC
>JAGBXS010000008.1 GCA_017629175.1 Clostridia bacterium | reverse complement strand
TTTTTCCATTTGTCAATAGGTTTTTTAAACTTTTTTCAAGTTTTTTTGCGGTATTCTCGCTCGCCCTTCGGCTTCCCTCAAGGCTTGCATATCTTACCATCTTTTTCTTTATTTGTCAAGGGTTTTTCGCGTTTTTTTCTGCTTTTTCACAAATAAACAAAAAGTTACCTCCCAAAAACGGGAGGTAACTGAAAATTGAACAAAATCAGCACTTAAACAAGCTGTAATAGCCATCCTGCTTCTCAGGGAACTCGGTGCGGAGTGCCCATCTGCCGGAGGTAAAGTCGGGGATTGCAACGGGAGCGCCGCCCATTGCCACGGAATCTGCGGACAAGGGAGAAATAGAAATCAGCGTTGCGGTATCGTAAGTATCGATGGGAGGAACGGTGCCGTCTCTTACGCTGTCAACGAACGCGTTGTAAACCAACCAGTCGATGCCGTCGTGGCCGCCGGTGGGGTTCTTCTTATACTCTGCCCAGATGGGATGCTCAAACTCCTCGGCATACTTCTCGGCATTGCCCGCTACATTGGCAACGGTGTTAAACTCGGAATCGCCGTCCATATGCACATAGTTGCCATCCTCGCAGTACATACCCTTGGTGCCTCTTACGGTAAAGCCGCGGGAATACATACGAGGCAAGGTGGTATCAAGGGTCAGGGTGATGGTCTCACCGTTGGCACACTTGATCACAGTGGTCACGATATCGCCCTGATTGAATCTCTTCCCTGCCAAGGGGCTGTCGGGACGCTTTTCCTTAATATAATCCTCCATGCCCTGTGCGCAGGATGCGATGGAGTTCAGGGTAAGCATACGGTTGCCGTGGTTGATATCCAGAACTGCCATAATGGGACCCAGCTCGTGGGTGGGATAGTTATCACAGTTGCGGGACAGATAATTGCGCTGACGGTAGTGACGGTTTACGTCACCGAAGGCGATCTCCTCGCGGAGGTCATGGTTGTAGCCGCCGGAGCAATGGGAAATTCTGCCCAGGGCGCCCTTGCGAACCATATTCAGCACCATGAGCTCCCATCTGCCGTAGCAGCAGTTCTCCAGCAGCATACAGTGCTTGCCGGTCTTCTCATGGGTGCGTACCAGACGGTAGCAATCCTCGATGGAATAGACGCCGCCAACCTCCATACCAACCTGGATGCCTGCCTCCATTGCGGCGCAAGCGATCTCGATATGGCTTTCCCAAGCGGAAAGAATGAGAATACCGTCCAGATCCATGGTAAGCAGATCACGGTAATCGGTGGTTCCGTAAGGCTTCTTGCCGATGGTCTCCTCCACCTTCTTAACCTGTGCTTCCACACGATCCTCATAGGTATCGCACAATGCAACGATTTCAATTTTGCCCATTTCCGCCAAAGGCAGGAGGGGCGTACGGATGATAAACGTACCGCGGGCACCAAGACCCACGACACCAAGACGAACAGGATTCATATCCGCTGACCTTTCCAAATATATTTTCTGTTTGCAGTATAACGGAAAAACAAAGTTTTGTCAACTGTTTTGGAAAAATTCTGAAAAACCTATTTACAAAGAAGGGATTTTGTTGTAAACTGAGGGTAGTAAAACACCCGAAAGGAGAACAATATATGACACTTGTGGTAATGGCCGCAGGAATGGGCAGCCGCTACGGCGGACTTAAGCAGATGGACCCCATCGGTCCAAACGGTGAGTTCATCTTGGACTACACCTTGTTCGATGCCGTAAAGGCAGGATTTAAAAAGGTTATCTTTGTTATCAAGGAAGAAAACTTGGAGGCGTTCAAGGAAACGGTGAGCAACCGTATCGAAGCACGCAAGGATCTTCCCCTGGAGGTGGCCTACGCATTCCAAGACCTGAACGATATGCCCGCAGGCTTTTCCGTCCCCGAGGGACGCGCGAAGCAATGGGGCACCGGACACGCCGTTATGGCAGCCCGCCAGGTGATCGGAGACAGCGACGAAGGCATTGCAGTCGTTAACGCCGACGATCTTTACGGCGAGGAGACCTTTGAGATCCTTTACAAGTTCCTTTCCGATAAGGAAGATCCCGCGTGCGGCTGTATGGCAGGCTTCGTTCTGAAGAACACCTTGACAGAGAACGGCTCCGTGGCAAGAGGCGTTTGCGTTTGCACCGAGGACGGATATTTGGCAAGCATTACCGAGCGCACCAAGATCGCCAAGCAGGAAGGCGGCGGTGCGGCATACCTTGAGGATGACGTATGGCATCCCGTTTCCGAGGACAGCATCGTCTCTATGAACGCATGGGCGTTGAAGGGCGGCTTCCTGGCTTCTGCGGCAGAGGACTTTGTAGACTTCTTGGAGAACTTAAAGGACCCCATGAAGCAGGAGTACTACCTCCCTACCGCGGTTTGGAACTTCAGCAAGAAGTGCGGCAGACCCTTGAAGGTGGTCAAGACCGGCTCCAAGTGGTACGGCGTTACCTATAAGGAAGACAAGGAAACGGTTGAGAAATATATCGCTTCCCTCATCGAAGCAGGCGTATATCCCGGGAAGGGCCAGTAAGTCAATTTTGAACCTATATACAAGCCCACCCTCTGGGCAACGAAAGGAATGGTAACAATTATGAAGATCGGCATTGACCTTGGCGGCACCACCGTCAGCATGGGCGTGGTAGACGACAATTACAAAATCGTGGCCGAAGCGGAATTCCCCACGGCAGATTGCAAGACGCCTAAGGAGCTTTCCGACATCGTTATCAACGGAACCAAAAAGCTTTTGGAGGAAAATAAGATCTCCAAGGAGCAGATCTCCTTTATCGGCATGGGTTGTCCCGGTGAGATCGATACCGAGAAGGGCATTGCCGTTGCGGCAGATAATCTCCCCATTGACAAGATCCCCTTTGCCAAGCTTTTGTCCGAGGCGTTTGACGCTCCCGCAAAGCTGGACAACGATGCCAACTGCGCCGCTTGGGGTGAGCATATGGCAGGCGTTTCCAAGGGATACAAGAATATCGTTACCGTGACCCTCGGCACCGGCATCGGCGGCGGTATCATTGTGGACGGCAAGCTTTTGCACGGCAAGGAAAACCACGCGGGTGAGATCGGTCATATGGTGATCGATATTCACGGCAAGCGTTGCGGCTGCGGCAGGATCGGTTGCTGGGAAACGGTAGCCTCCACCAGAGCTTTGATCAAAGAGGTTGAGCATCAGGCGAGATACGCTCCCAACAGCCGTTTGGGTAAGCTGATCGCCGCCAACGGCGGAAACGCCAACGGTAAGACCTTGTTCATCGCCATGAGCGAAGAGGACAATATGGCCAGGAGTATCTTTAACGACTGGATCCGCTCCTTGGAAGTGGGTATGTGGAACGTGATCAACATCTTCAGACCCGATATGATCGTTATCTCCGGCGGTATCAGCAAGGAAGGCGAAAATCTCCTTGCCCCTCTCCGCAACGCCGTCGGAAAATGCTCCACGCTGATCCGTGCAGGCCGTTTGGGCGGCAACGCAGGCTTGATCGGTGCGGCGGCACTGGACGAGATGAACATTTAATATTCTTCAAGCACGAAAAAAGAGCTTTCGACGATGAAAGCTCTTTTTTGTTGTCTTTAAGAAAGCTCCTTTTCGGAACGGATCTTTTTGATCCATTTGCCGCTACGGAGACGGATCACGCACCAAACCGCCTTCAGCACCTGGTCGATCTTCAAAGCGAAGTATACCCAGAATGCCGGGAACCCCCAAACCAAGCCGCACAAAGCACCCAAGGGAACGGAAGCTACCCATAAAAAGATATTGTCGGCAAGCATCAACACCTTGGTATCTCCTCCGCCGCGTAAGACACCCTTGGTCATAATGCTGTTGGTAGCCTGGAAAACGATGATGACGGAGATGGAAAGCATTAGCTGGCGGGCGATCTCTACGGCATCGGGCTCTAAGTTATACGCATTGATCATGGGTGTGCTGAGGAGCATGATGATAACGGCGGCGATCAAGCCGAACACGAAGCCAATGCCCAGGAAGGCATAGCCCTGCGATTGCGCTTTTTCACGGTCGCCCTCTCCAAGGGTATAGCCCGTAACGATGGCACCCGCTTGGGAGAAACCCTGGGTCATAACGGAGCTGAGCTGTTGGGTCACCACCGTCACGGAGTTGGCGGCAATAAAGCTTTCACCCATTCTGCCGATCACCATGGCAACAGAATTGTTTCCCAAGGCAAGAATGCCGTCGCTGACCAGCACGGGGATACTGATGCGGATATACTCTCGCCACAAATTCCCCACCGGGCGGAAAAACTCCCGCAGGCGGTAACCGATGTTTTGGTCAAAGAAGAACAAATATCCGCAGATCACTGCGAACTCAAAGACACGGGCGACGAGAGTACCCACCGCTGCGCCTGCTACACCCATGGCGGGCATACCAAGCTTACCGTAAATAAAGACGTAGTTGGCACCCACGTTTACAAAGAAAGCGCCGATGGAGGTGTAGAGGGGCATTCGCACCTTGTCTACGTTGCGCAGTACGATGGTACAGGTCAAGGCAAGGCCTTGGAAGATATAGCTGGCTACGGAATACCGAAGATATACGATGCCTTCGGAGATGACCCCCGGTTCATCTGTATAGATCTTCATGATCAGCTGGGGGAACAGCGCCGTAGCCACGGAAAACAACACGGACATTCCCACGCAAAGGCGCAACATGATGGTAACGGTCTTCTTGAGGGACGAGTTGTCGTTCATGCCGTAATATCTCGCCACAAGGACGGAAGCGCCCATGCCGATACCCATGCAGAAGATCTGGAAGATGGTGATGAACTGGGTAGCCATAGAGACGCCGGACAAAGAGGTTTGCCCCAATTCGCTCACCATATAGTTATCCATGGCGTTGACACCGGAGGTGATCAAGCCTTGCAACGCAATGGGGATGGCAATCTTGGCTACGTTCTTATAAAACCCGTTGTCTCGAATAAACAATTTGCTCATAGCTCACTCCTCAAAGGCCCATAACGGAAGGGATCTCCGAAACAGAGGCACAGAAGCACCCTGTTGCCTGAAGCTCCCCATCACTTTGGTGGCCGCCGGAGAGCAGGATGCAGGAGGCACCGCAATGGAGCGCAGTCTCTAAATCATGAAGGAGGTCGCCGATGAACCAGGTCTCTTCCCTGCACAATCCCTTTTCACAGCAAAACAGTCTTGCCCGTTCCGCCTTGGAACCTACTTTCCAATCCTCTGCACCCAAAACCGCTTCAAAGTAGGGCAAGATCCCCCATCGAGATGCCAAGGGAAGGATGGAATCCTTATGACTGGAGGACAGAATAAACTGCCTTGCCCCCAGATCCCGCAGGCGTTTCAAAACCGCCTCCGCACCTTCTCTGAGGTGGAGGGTATGGGCGTTGGCTTGGTAATAGCTGTAAAACTCACGGGAAAGCCCCTCCATGGGCTCTACGGAAAAATCAAACAGATGCTCGTAGAACTTGCTGATAGGCGTGCCCATATAAGAATAGTACTCCTCCATGGTGATGCCGCTTCTGCCGCGGCGGGCAAGCATATCGTTCACCGCATCCAAAGAGAGGCGGACGTCATCGCAGAGAGTGCCGTTCCAATCCCAAAATACGTTCATAAAGCTCCTTTTTCTACACTTGACACAAAGAAAGGGTGATCGGAAAACCGACCGCCCTTCCTTACTTGTTTTGGTTCAAGCGGGACGTTACCCTCTGAGAGCACGCTCCAGCCAGATAGTGCCGATGTCAAACGCATCGCTCAGACTGCGCTTCTCGCACTGCTTGAGGATCTTGTCGTTAAAGGATTTCTCCTCATCGGTATCCTGGATCTGCACCAGAACACGGGTAGCAACCTCTAAGTCGCCAACCTTCTTAGTGTCCAGAATGTTCATAAACAGGATGCACTTATCGTCGGGATTGCCGTAGAAGATAAATCTTCCCTGGCGGACGAGAGGCTTCCCCTTGTAGGTCAGAATGTTCTGTTCTGCCATTTCAATCACCCTTTCTGTTCGAGACGGATGAAATCCTCCACCAAGGCGCGGAGAAGCTCGTCACGATCAAGCTTGCTGATAATGGTACGAGCGTTCTTATAGTTGGTGATATAAGTCGGATCCTCCGAAATAATATAACCAACGATCTGATTGGTGGGATTGTATCCGTTCTCGATCAAGGAGTTGTACACGCCCTTCACAATCTCGCGGATCTCTTCTCTGCGAGTATCCTTGACGGAAAATGTGATGGTTTTCTGCTTGTTATCTAACATAATTTCCTGCTCCTTACTGATTTAGTGACGGATTTTCATCCTTTATAAACGATATTATAAACCTTTTCTTGCCATTTTGCAAGAGTTTTTTGTGAGTTTGCGATATTTTTTAGCCGCGGAGAGTGATGCCGGCCTCGGACTCCAGCTTTTTCAGCACCTTGCGCACGCCGTTATCTGCTTCCTCGTCGGTCATGGTACGGTCGTTCAAGCGGAATACAAGACGGACGGCAACGGACTTCTTGCCCTCTGCAATGCCCTTGCCCTTATACACGTCGAAGACGTAAGTATCCACCAGAGACTTGCCCGCAAAGGAACGGATCATGCCGCAGAGAGTACCTGCTTCCACCCCGTCGTCACACAGAAGAGCCAAGTCACGCTCCATGGCCTGGTAAACGGGCAAAGGAACGTACTTCTTCTCCTCAGCTACGCAGGAGAACAAGGCATCGTTGGAAAGAAGCGCACCGTAAACGGGAACGTCGATATCGAAGTTGCCGCAGACAGCGGGATGGATCTGGCCGATGGTACCCAGCTTCACCTCGCCGCAGTAGAGATCCGCACAGCGTCCGGGATGGAAGCAGGGATCTTCGGTGTTGGAAGCATAGGTAACGCCGCAGATCTGCAAAGCGTCCAGCAATGCGTTGGTGTCAGCCTTCAAGGTATAGAAATCGCCGTAGCCGTAGAAGGCGAAGCAAAGAGTCTTCTCTTCGCGGGACATATTGCCTTCCTTGAAGTACAGTGTAGCGTTCTCGTAGAACTGAGCCGCCTTCACCCGGTGAGCAACGTTATGAGACACAACACGAAGCATAGAAGGCAACGGGTGGGTACGCATCACGGAGGTATCCTCGCCCAAGGGGTTCAGGATGGTCAGCTGGTCTCTCAAGGGAGAGTCTGCAGGAATGCGGATCTGATCCAGCTCGGCGGGAGATACGAAGGAGTAGGTATAGATCTCGTTATAGCCCAGGCCGGTC
>JAGBXS010000055.1 GCA_017629175.1 Clostridia bacterium | reverse complement strand
GGGAGACCACAGGCGGGGATTTTCCACGGTGAGGGTGAAGACGTCGCCCTTGTAGGTATAGTTAATTTCTCCGTCGTGAGTGGTGACGGTGAGGGTTTTTTCGGCTTCACCGCCTGTTGTCTCTATGGTGACGGAGGCGAGGTCGGTTGTGATCTTCAAGGAAGAAACGTGGTTTTCGGGAACGCTTTCCATCCAAACGGATTGCCAGATGCCGCTGATGGGGGTGTACCACATTCCGCCCCGCTTGGTGCGTTGCTTGCCGTAGGGCAAGTCGGTGTCCGTGTCGTCTGTAACGATGACGGTTAAGGTGTTTTCCCCCTCCAGCAAGGCAGAGGTGACGTCAAAAGAGAAGGGCAGGTAGCCCCCTTCGTGAACGCCCAAGGTCACGCCGTTTAAATTCACCTCCGCGATCTGATCCACCGCCCCGAAGTGCAAGAGGGTGCGTGCCCCGCGGAAGTCTGCGGGCAGGGTGAAGACCTTGCGGTAGACCCATTGTTCTCCCTTTTCAAGGGTGCTTTCGATCCCTGACAGGCGGGATTCCGGCGGAAAGGGCACGAGGATCTCCCCCACGGGGGTCTCTTCCCCGTTTTTCACAGCGGAAAGCTCCCATTTTCCGCAGAGAGAAAAGAAGGAGTCTCTCGCCATCTGCGGGCGGGGGTAGCAGGTCTCCCAGCCATGGAGAGCTCCCTCAAAGGGAGTGGTGAGCTTTTGGAAGGGATGTTTCATGGTTACGGTCACGCCTTTCACAGTCTTGATGGGGATATTGTAGCATTTTTGGGGTGGGTTGTCAAGGACACGTAGGAAACTGCGCAGAGCACAACTTCACTTTTCAAAACCTCATCCGCAAAAACTTTTTTCGTAAAACCCCTTGCTTTTTTGGGAAGAATATGATATAGTATACTCGTAGTAAAAAAGAATAGCCTTTCATCAGGATCGGGTTGACGCCCGATCCTGATTGTTATGTTGGGCAAAAAACCGATCGACAGAAAGGATGACGGTATGGCAAAGAAAGACAATATTGCTTCCCGCGTGAAGGAAGCGGTGCTTCCCTTGGTAGAGGGCGCGGGGTACACCCTGTGGGACGTGACCTTCTACAAGGAGGTTTCGGAATGGATCTTGGAGGTCTCCATCGATAAGGAGGAGGGCATCTCCACCGACGATTGCTCTGTGGTGACACGCCTCATCGACCCCGTGATCGACGAGATGGATCCCGTGGAGGACGCCTACTGCCTGATGGTCTCCGGCGCAGGTGGCTACCGCGATCTGGTGCTGCCCATGCACTACGAATACGCCCTTGCCCACGGATGCGACGCAGAGGTACGCACCTTCACCGCCGTGGAGGGCAGAAAGCAGTTTGAGGGCAAGCTGATCTCCTACGACGAGGAGTCCGTCACCATCGAAGAGAACGGCAAGGAGATCCGCTTTGAGAAAAAGCAGATCGCCAAGATCACCGCTATCTGCTACACCGATATCGAAGAATAAAAAACATCACATAAAGCTTATTTTCAGAAAGGAAGTCAGTCAAAAATGAGAAAGAAGTCTGCTGCGGGCAAATCCATCGCAGAAGAAACCATCGTCAGCAAGGAGCTGTTTGAAGCCCTTGCCGCCCTGGAAAAGGAACGTGGCATTGCCCAGGACTATATGCTTGAGCGTGTAGAGGCCGCTCTGCTGTCCGCATACCGCAAGGAAAACCGCGGTAACGAAAACGCTATCGTAAAGATCGACTCCGTCAAGCAGGAGGCACACATCTACAAGATCTACACCGTTGTGGAGGAGGTTCTTGACGACGGTATGGAGATCTCCCTGGAGGCGGCTCGCAAGATCAACGCCGCTTATCAGGTGGGTGACACCGTGGAGACCGAGGTGAAGACCAAGGCCTTCGGAAGAATTGCCGCACAGGCGGCAAAGCAGGTGATCGTGCAGGGTATCCGCGAGGCGGAAAGAGGCATGATCATCAAGGAATATGAGAACAAGAAGGAAGAGATCGTTTCCGCCGTGGTCATCCGCGTGGATCCCACCACCGGCAACGCCACTCTGGAGATCGGCAAGAACGAGATGGTTCTGTTCCGTCACGAGCAGATCCCCACGGAAAGCCTGCAGGTGGGCGACCGTCTGAAGGTGTTCGTCACCGAGATCAAGAAGGAGACCAGAGGCCCCTCCGTGGTGCTGTCCCGCGTGCATCCCGGTCTGGTACGCCGTTTGTTCGAGCTGGAGGTTCCCGAATTGAAGGACGGAACCATCGAGATCGTTTCCGTTGCCCGCGAGGCAGGCAGCAGAACCAAGATCGCCGTCCGCTCCAACGACGAGAAGGTGGATCCCATCGGTGCCTGCATCGGCCCCAAGGGTGCCAGAAAGAATTTGGTCACCGACGAGCTGTGCGGTGAGAAGATCGACATCATCCCCTACAGCGAGGTAACCGAGGAATTCATCTCCGCCGCGTTGGCTCCCGCCACCGTGGACGAGGTGATCAAGCTTCCCGAGTCTGACCGCGCATACCGCGCCATCGTTTCCGACGAGCAGCTCTCTCTGGCCATCGGTAAAGAGGGTCAGAACGCAAGACTTGCGGCAAAGCTTACCGGATTTAAGATCGACATCAAGAGCTACAAGACGCTCTCCGCACAGGAATAAAAGGCATGGCTGAACGGAAGATCCCTCTCCGCAAATGCTTAGGCTGCGGAGAGATGAAGGAAAAGAAGCAGCTGCTGCGGGTGGTTCGCTCCAAGGAGGGCGAGATCAGCGTGGACTTTTTGGGGAAAGCCCCGGGAAGAGGCGCCTATCTCTGTCTGAGCGTCGCCTGCTTTGATACGGCACGGAAGAGCCGCCGTCTGGAGCGTACCTTCTCTGCAAAGATCGAGGAAGAGATCTTCGATACCCTGCGGGAACGGATCGTCAGTCAGACGGAGAAGGACAACGGATGAGCCGCGTCTTGGGTGTCCTGGGGCTGGCACGGCGAGCCGGTGCCCTTGCCATCGGTACCAACTCCGTTTTGGAGGCGGTGCGGAAGGGCAAGGCGTATCTGGTGCTGATAGCCTCCGACGCCTCGGAAAATACCGCGAAGCAACTGCTTGACAAATCTGCTTTCTACAAGATCCCCGCGGAACGGCTTCCCTTTGGGATGCTGGAGCTGGGCCACGCAATCGGCAAGGATCACACCGTGGCCGTTGCGGTATTGCAGGAAGGGTTTGTGGTTTCCTACACCAAAGCCTGCACCACTTAGGAAAGAAAGGAACGGTTTTTACACATGGCAGAAACGAGTAAGAAATATAAAGTCGGCGAACTGGCCAAGGATTTCGGTCTGAAGAATAAGGACGTTATCGACCTGTTTGCCAAGCACGGTCTTGCAGGAAAGACCCATACCTCCCCTCTGGAGGACAGCGAGGTCAGCATCTTTTTGGAGTCTCTGACCCAGCAAAATCAGATCGACATCACCGCTTACTTCAAGACCTTTGACGACAAGAAGAAGGCCAAGAAGGAGGAGGAGCGCAAGAAGGCCGAGGAGGCACAGAAGGCAGCGGAGGAAGCACGCCGCAAGCAGAAGGAGGCGCAGGCCGCTCAGAAGCGCAAGGCCAACCCCAACGCGCAGCAGCAGCCCCAGCAGCCTCAGAAGCAGCGCTCCAAGACGGAGGTTCGCGTGGTGGATACCCGCGGTACCGCAAACGTGGATCTGGGCAAGTACGACGAGAAGCTTTTGAGCTACGACTCCGGTGACAACACCCAGTCCGGCAAGCAGAAGATCAAAAAGAAGAATAAGTTCCAGGCCCCCGAGCAGAAGGGCGGCAAGGGCAAGCAGATGCAGGGCAAGCAGCCCCAGAAGCCTCAGAACAAGCCCAAGCCCGTACAGCTGACCATCTCCGTCCCCGACGAGATTACCGTCAACGAGCTGGCTTCCCGCATGAAGCAGACCGTTGCCAACGTTGTAAAGAAGCTGATGAGCATGGGTGTGATGGCAGGCATCAACGACGTCATCGACTACGACACCGCTTACCTGCTGGCAGACGAGATGGGCATCATCGTGAAGAAGGAAGTCGTTCTCTCTCTGGAGGATCGCCTCATCGAGACCGCAGAGGATGCAGAGGAGACGCTGAAGCACCGCGCACCCGTCGTGGTGGTTATGGGTCACGTTGACCACGGTAAGACCTCTCTGCTGGATGCCATCCGCGACGCTCACGTTACCGCGGGAGAAGCCGGCGGTATTACCCAGCACATCGGTGCTTACAGCGTGCACGTGCACGATCAGGATATCACCTTCCTGGACACCCCCGGTCACGAGGCCTTCACCGCTATGCGTGCAAGAGGTGCCAACATGACGGACATCGCCATTCTGGTGGTGGCGGCAGACGACGGTATCATGCCCCAGACCGTGGAGGCTATCAACCACGCCAAGGCGGCAGGCACTCCCATCATCGTTGCCATCAACAAGATGGACCGTCCCGGTGCAAACCCCGACAAGATCATGACCGATCTGACCAACTATGAGCTGGTTCCCGAGGCTTGGGGCGGCGACACCATTTGTATGCCCATCTCCGCCTTGAAGCGCCAGGGCATTGACGAGCTTTTGGATATGGTTCTGCTTACCGCAGAAATGATGGAGCTGAAGGCAAACCCCGACCGTAAGGCACAGGGCGTTGTGGTAGAGGCTCGTTTGGATAAGGGCAAGGGTACCGTTGCCACCTTCCTGGTGCAGAAGGGTACTCTCCGCACCGGCGACATCGTCATCGCAGGCACTGCCGTGGGCAGAGTCCGCGTGATGACCAACGACAAGGGCAGAACCGTGAAGGAGGCAGGCCCCTCCATCCCCGTAGAGATCACCGGTCTCTCCGAGGTTCCCAACGCAGGCGACCTGTTCTACGCCGTGAAGGACGAGAAGATGGCAAGAGACCTGGCAGAGGAGCGCAAGCAGACCGCTAAGAACGCTCACGCAGACGCCGTGAAGGTCAACCTGGACGATCTGTTCAGCCAGATCGGAAACGGCGTGCAGGATCTGAACATCATCGTCAAGGCAGACGTGCAGGGCTCTGCGGAAGCCGTGAAGCAGAGCTTGGAGAAGCTCTCCGGCGAGGAGGTCCGCGTAAAGGTCATCCACGCCGCAGTAGGCGGTATCACCGAGAGCGACGTGATGCTGGCATCCGCCTCCAACGCGTTGATCGTAGGCTTTAACATCCGTCCCGACCGTACCGCCATCGACGCGGCGGCAAGAGACAAGGTGGATATCCGCACCTACCGTATCATCTACGACTGCATCGAGGAGATCAAGGCTGCTATGAAGGGTATGCTGGCTCCCGAGTTCAAGGAGAACGTCATCGGCCACGCAGAGGTACGTCAGACCATCCACGTGCCCGGCGTCGGTACCATTGCAGGCTCTTATATCACCGACGGTAAGGTGGCAAGAAACGCACAGATCCGCGTTCTCCGCGACAGCGTTGTGATCTTTGAGGATCAGATCTCCTCTCTGAAGAGATTTAAGGACGACGCCAAGGAAGTGGCAAACGGCTACGAATGCGGTATCGGCTTGGAGAAGTTCAACGATATCAAGGTTGGCGACGTTCTGGAGGCCTTCGTCATGGAGGAAGTGGCGCGCTGATGGTTGCTAACAGACAAGACAGAGTCAACGACGCAGTGGCGGCTGAGCTGGCCGTGATCCTGCGGACGGTGAAAGATCCCCGCGTGTCCCGTGCTTTTATCAGCATCTCCGGGGCAAACGTGGCCAAGGATCTCTCCCAGGCAAAGATCTTTTACAGCGTATTCGGCCCCGATAAGGACGTGGAGGCGGGCATCGCCTCCGCTTCCGGGTATATCCGCTCGGAGCTGGCCAAGCGCTTAAATTTGCGGATCACCCCCAAGCTCACCTTTATCCGTGAGCATGGGGCGGAAAAAGCAATGGATATCGCCAAAATTCTAAAGGATTTTAACGATGAGCAACAGAATTCCGGAAAGTGAAGCCCTGCGCTTTTTGAAGGAGCAGGATAACTTCCTCATCTATACCCACAATTCCCCCGACGGAGATACCGTAGGCTCTGCCATGGCCTTGGTCATGGGTCTGCGCTCCCTGGGGAAGCGTGCCATCGCGTGTAATCGGGAGGGCGTGCCGCAACGGCTTGCCTTCCTGCCTTACAGCGCCTATTTTACCGATTGTCCCGCAGACGTATCCGGCTATACCCTGGTGAGTGTGGACGTGGCATCCCCCAAGATGCTTTCCCTACCCGAGGCAGGGTATACCTTTGCCCTTTCCATCGATCACCACAAGGTGAACACCATCGGCTGTGAGAGACTTTACCTCCGTGACGATTACATCGCCGCGGGAGAGATCATCTTCGAGCTTCTGCGGGGGTTGGGCGTGGCGTTGAATGCAGAGCTTGCTCTGCCCCTTTACACCGCCATCTGCTCCGACAGCGGCGGGTTCCGCTACCAGGCCACCCGTCCCGAGACCATGCACTACGCCGCAGAGCTGATAGCCACCGGCATCGATTTTTCGAGAGTTTGCCGTCTGCTCTTTGAGAGCAAGACCCCCTCTCAGATCGCCGCAGAAAAATTGGGCTACCAAAAATTGGAGCTGCATTTCGGCGGTCGGTTCGCCATGGTGGCTGTCACCGAGGAGGAATTGCGCTGTGCAGGCGCTTCCGAGGAGGACACCGAGGTGCTCAATGATATCCCCCGTCGGATCGCAGGGGTGCAGATGTCCGCCGTGATCAAGCCCAAGGGCAATTTGGTAAAATGCTCCTTCCGTTCCGGTGAAGACATTGACGTGGCCGCCCTTTCCCAAACCCAAAACGGAGGCGGACATTTCCACGCCGCAGGCTTCTCCAAGGAGAACGCCACCGTGGCGCAGGTGAGAGAATTGGTGCTTTCTATGGTGGAAGGGGTGCTGTTATGAGTGAGCTTTGCGGTATTATGATCGTGGATAAGCCTGTGGGGGTCACCTCCCAGGTGGTCATCGGCAGGCTGCGCAAGGTGACGGGCATCCGCAGGATCGGACATTGCGGTACCTTGGATCCCCTGGCATCCGGCGTTCTGCCCGTGATGATCGGCAACGCCACCAAGGCCTGCGAATATCTCATGGATCACGACAAGGTGTACGTTGCCTCCATCCGCTTGGGGGTAGAGACGGACACCCAGGACATCACCGGCGAGGTGCTTGCCAAGCACGAGGGTGCTCTCCCCTCCTTTGAGGAGTTTGCGGAGGTTGCGGGGACCTTCGTGGGGGAGATCCGGCAGGTGCCCCCTATGTATTCCGCGCTCAAGAAGGACGGGGTCAAGCTGGTGAACCTTGCCAGAGAAGGGGTCACCGTGGAGCGTGAGGCGAGAGCCGTCACCATCCACAGCCTGGAGACCTACGAGAAGGACGGAGAGTTCTTCCTGAAGGTGCATTGCTCCCGAGGCACCTATATCCGCACCCTTTGTGCCGACATCGGCAAAAAGCTGGGCTGCGGCGGGTGCATGGCGTCTCTGCGCCGTACCTCCGTGGGGCAGTTTGACGAGAAGGACAGCGTTCCCCTGGACGTTCTGCGGGAATTCACCCCGGAGCAGGTGGAGGAAAAGCTGATCCCCATCGAGACCTTGTTTTCCCATTACCCCGAGGCAAAATTGCCTGCCTTTTACGCCAAGCTTTACGCCCACGGCGAGAAGATCACCATCACCAAATTCAAGCTCCAGGGACAGGTTGGAGACCGCTTCCGCGTCACCACCCCCGAGGGCCGCTTTACCGTGGGAGAAATCTCGGAATATAACGGAAAATTGCAGTTGGGAGCAAAAATGTTCTTTTAACAAAGGAAAATGAGAAATTTTCCACAGTGTTACAAAAAATGACAGACCGTGTGTGGTACTATCAAGGTGCTACATACGGTTTTTTATTTGTGCAGAGAAGTGAAACGAAAACGGGTCGTTGTTTGAAGTCGTTACTTGTTTCTCAAAAAAGACTTATATCGGCAGGTGACAATTATGTTCCCAATCACAAAAAACAAAACCCAAAAGATCCACCTTCTCTCGGTGGAGGAGCTTGCTCCCAACGGGATGCAGCCCCGCAAGATGTTCTCCGAGGAGGGGCTGCTGGCTTTGTCGGAAAGCATCAAGCTTCACGGCTTCTTACAGCCCATCACGGTGCGCAGGGCGGATCCTTCCCCCTTCCCCGAGGGAATTACTGCCCCCACCTTTGAGATCATTGCAGGGGAGCGTAGATGGCGTGCGGCAAAGCTTGCGGGACTGGAAAAGGTTCCCTGCGTGATACGGGAGGCGGACAAGGAGGAATCCGCTTATCTGGCCTTGATCGAGAATATCCAGCGGAAGGATCTGGGGTTCTTTGAGGAAGCGGAGGCGTTGCGCAATCTGCTGTTGATGACGGACTACTCCCAAGGGGAGCTGGCGGAAAAGCTCTCCATCTCCCCCTCTGCCCTTTCCAACAAATTGCGGTTGCTTTCCCTCCCCGGAAATCAGCGGGAAATGATCTTGAAGGCGGGGCTTGGAGAACGGCACGCACGGGCTTTTTTGAAGATCCGGGACGACGCCGCAAGGCAAAAAGCCATCCGCAAGGCGGCAGAGGAAGGACTCACCGCCAAGGCAACGGAGGCTCTGGCAGACTCCGTGGCAGGGGCTGTCACCGCCTTCACGGAGGAGGAAAAAACGGTGGAAAAAGCACCGCCCAAGAAGCATCGAGTGTGCCTCATCAAGGATCTGCGGTTCTTCTTCAACACCCTGGAGCGCTCTCTCGACCTGCTCGCCGAGGCGGGATTTTTGGTGGAAAAACAGCAGTCGGAGGGTGACGAAGCCTTTGAAATCTCCCTGCGTATCGGCAAGCAAAAGCAGGAACGTCCCCGCTGAGCGTTCCCGTTTTTCCCCTGTTTTTTGGTGGATAAGTTGTGGGTGGATGTGTAAAAGCCCCCAACTTATCCACGGCGGGTGAAAGGGGTTGTCCACATTTTTCAAATGCACGGAACATCCGTTCTTTTGTAGAATAGAACGCTTGTTCGATGCGCGTTTGTTCCGCCAATTCTTGTCGAAAAATGGCGAAAAAAAGTTATCCACCAAAAACATCCTCTACTACTACAACTACTACTTTCATGTACCTATTAAGAAAGGATTAGTGGTAGGGTCGCGCACGCGCGTACGTGAGGGAGGGAGCGAATATGCGCGCAAAAAATCCCCCACGGAATCACCGTAGGGGATCATAGCATATTTTTTCGTCAAAGCCTTACAGACAAGCGAACTGCTCGCCCTCAAGCTTCAAAATGGCGCGGCCGTTGGTACGCTCCGTCAAAGCCTTCTCCAAGGCGGGATATTCTCCCTCCCGCATGGCGGCGGAAAGGCGCACGTCATCGGCGTAAGCGGTATCCAAGCGGATCATGGTGTAGTTCTCCAGAATAGGCTCGATCTTTTGCAGATCGGAATAGTTCACCCGCAAGGAAAAGACCAAAAGCTTCTCCATGGTGGACTTCCCTGCCGCATCCAGCGCCATTTTTGCCGCCTGGCTGTACGCCCGCACCAAACCTCCTGTGCCCAGCAGAATGCCGCCGAAATAGCGGGTGACCACCACGGCAACGTCGGTGACCCCCTCCTTGCGAAGCACGTCCAGCACGGGAAGCCCTGCGGTGCCGTGGGGCTCTCCGTCATCGGAGAAGCGGGTGACGTTGTTCTCCCTGAGGAGATAGGCGTACACGTTGTGCTTGGCGTCTGCGTATTGCTTTTTCACGCTGTTCACAAAGGCGATGGCCTCCTCCTCGGTCTTCACCGGGGTGATAGAGCCGATAAACTCGCTCTTGCGTTCAATAAAAGAAGCCACGGCGGCTTCTTTTACTGTGGTCCATCCTGCGCTCATTCTGCGAACTCCGCGTAGATGGCGCGGATGGCGTGTTCAAACTTATCCTCGTTGACACCCACGATGATGTTCAGCTCGGAGGAGCCCTGGTCGATCATGCGGATGTTGATGTCCTCCCGCGCCAAAGCGTTGAACACACGGCAAGCGGTACCGGGGGTACCCGCCATACCGCGGCCTACCACGGCAACCAGTGCCAAGTTGTCCTCAATGCTCATAAAGTCGGGATGGACGGCGGCGTCGATACGGTTTAAGATCTCCTGCTCTCTGCCTTCCAGATCTCCGCCGGAAATGACCACGCACATGGTGTCGATGCCGGAGGGAAGATGCTCGAAGGAGATACCCATATCTGCGATCACCTGCAGAACCTTCAGACCGAAGCCGATCTCCTGGTTCATCATATCCTTCTCCAGGTGGATGAGCTTCAAGCCCTTCCGCCCTGCGATACCGGTGATCACGCCGCTGTGGGAACGTGCC
>JAGBXS010000054.1 GCA_017629175.1 Clostridia bacterium | reverse complement strand
CTTGGGAGGAAAAGCCAACGCCGTGCCCCGCGCCCTTGCCGTAAAACACAAGGGTATCCGCCCCTGCCGTCCCCCCCGACGTAAGGGGATGCTCCGCAAAGGAGGAGAAGGGGACGTACTTCCCCTCCTTTGCGGAGCATCCCCTTACGTCGGGGGGGACGGCAGGGGCGGATACCCTTGTGTTTTACGGCAAGGGCGCGGGGCACGGCGTTGGCTTTTCCTCCCAAGGGGCGGAGCAGCTGGCGGCAAAGGGCGTGACGTACCCCGACCTCATAGCCTTCTACTTCCCCGGCACGGAAATTGCCAATCTCTTGAACGGTTTTTGAACGAATTGTAAATAAACCGCTTTTTCGGTTTACAAAATCAAAGGTCTTTGCTATAATAAGCGAAAAAGCAACGTTTTCGGCGGCTTTTTGACTAACGGTTTCAAAGGACGGTCATCCTGTATGGCAGTTTCTCAAATTCCAAAGCATCTCAAATACGTCTCCGTGCTGTTTTTGATCCTGCTGGGCGCAGTTCCCGTAGCGGTGCGCTTCTGGGTGGGAGAGAGTCAGAGCGGCTCTGATCTGTTTGCCCTTTCCACGGCGGTCTGTTGCGGCATCAGCATCCTCTCGGCCATCCCTATGGGACGCCGTTTGAAGCCCACCCTCCCCGCGGGGCTTCCCTCCGTCACCTTCAGTGCTTCCGTTTGCGGCTTCGTGATGGTCACCGTAGTGGTGATGACGGCGTATTACAGCTATTTCGCCCCCGCAAAGGAGCAGGTGGTGGACGTGAACCCCTCCATCGCCCTTTTGGTGGAGCTCTTCGCCCTGGGATGCGCGGTATATTTCCTGCTGATGGCATCCTGGATGGCTCTGTCGGAGCGGAAGGCCTTGGCGCTGTTTTTGGCACTGCTTCCCGTTTTGTTCTGCGCCTTCCGCATTCTCAACGATTTCATTGACCACAGCACCATGCCCTTGGCAGATCACGGCGGCTACCGCATCCTGGGCATCATTGCCACCATGCTTTTCTTCCTGCGGGAGGCCAAGCTCCGCACCGGCAAGGGGGGCGCAGCCCTCTATTTCGTGCTGGGGCAGGTCACGGTGATCCTGCTGGCGGCCTACAACGTGCCCTTGCTGTGGGAGTTCCTTCACGGCGAGGCCACCGTTACCGAGGTGCTTTACGCCATGCTTTCCGTAGCCTTTATCATCTATATCTTCACCCGCATCTTCTCCCTGGAGGTCAAGCCCAAGGAGGAAGCCCCCGCCCCCGTGGCAGAGGAAGCATAGTTTGTCCCAAAACAGAATACAATAAAGCAGACTTGTTTTTTTCGAAAGGTACATTCCCGTGAAAAACTATCTGCTTTGTTTTTTTATTCTCACCGCCGGAATGCTGGTTCTTCCCCGCGCCTCTCTGTACTTCCCCGCCAAAGAGCAGGAAGCGGAGATCTTCCTCACCGTGCTGGACACAGAAAGCGGCGAGACCTTCCCCCTGCCCTTGGAGGACTACGTCATCGGTGCCATGGAGAAGCTCACCCTCCCCGCCGAAAAGGAGGCACGGAAGGCCGCCGCCATCGCCCTCCGCAGCTGTGCGCTGTATTGCCGCGCCTTCCGCCCCGTCCATGGGGAGGCGGATCTGTGCAACGACCCAAGCTGCTGCGGCGGATTTGCGGTGGAGCATTTTTCCGAGGAAAACGTCTCCGCGGCGGCAGAGACGGCGGGCAGATACCTTACCTACCAAGGCAACCCTGCGGCGGCACGGTTTCACCAAAGCTGCGGGAAATACACCGCCGACCACCAAGCGGTATACGGCACCGCCGTGCCCTATCTCGTCCGCATCAGAAACGTGGAGGAACACGCGGTGCAGACCCTCACCCTCGGGGACGAGGACTTCCGCGCCCGCTTGGGCATCCCCGAAGAGCTTCCTTTGGAGGACTTGTTTTGGGAGTACGACCGTTCCCTGTATCTGTTGCGCCTCCATTGGGGGAACGCCTCCCTCTCGGGGGCGGAATGTGCCTCCCGCTTGTCCCTGCCCTCTCCCTTTCTTTCCGCGGTGCTGACGGAGGACGGGGTGGTACTGACCTGCCACGGCAGCGGGGACGGGGTGGGCATGAGCCTGGGCGGCGCAAGCCTGCTGGCAAGGGAAGGCAATACCGCCTGGGACATCCTTGCCTTTTACTTTCCCGGCACGGAACCAAATTCTTGAATAAAGACCTCCTCTTTGGTGCAAACTAAGAACGCGAAACCAAACAGGAGGTTTTTTATGTTAGATCCCAAGGAAAACCAAGAACAATCCGGCAAGCCTATGATCAACCGTCTGGCCCGCTATTCCGCCTATCTCTATTTGGCCATGGCGCTTTTGATCGTAGGGGTTGCCACCGCAAGTATTTTTGCCCTGAACCGCAGTACCGACAACCTGCCCACCTACAGTACGCCCGAGTTCTCCTTCACCGAGATCTCCATCCCCGAACGCTCGGAGGCGCAGACCGTGATCCCCTTGCCCGACGAGGAAAGCGAGGAACAGCCCGTATTCGGGGAAAACAGCGGTGTCACCGAGGACACCTCTTCGGATGCCCCCGTGATCAAGGAAGAGCCCGCCTACGTGATCCCCATTGAAGGGGGCGAGGTGATCAAGGAATGCGCCTTGGACAAGCTGGTGTTCTCCCAAACCATGCAGGACTACCGCACCCACAACGGCATCGACATCTCCGCAGAGGCGGGGGACGAGGTGCTTTGCTACGCCTCCGGCGTGGTGGAATCCGTGAGGGAGGATCCCCTTCTGGGCATCACCGTCACGGTGAAGCACGATTACGGCTTGGTAACGGTGTACGCCAACCTTGACCCCAACCTGCCCTCCGGCATCACCCCGGGGAAGCAGCTTGCCGCAGGCGAGGTGCTGGGCCGCGTGGGCAATTCCGCCCTGGCGGAAAAGGCGGAACAGCCCCATCTCCATTTCGAGATGCTTCTCCACGGCGCTCATATCGACCCGGAGAACGAGCTGTATTGACAAAAAAGAAGATCCTTGCCATCACGGTGATGCAAGGATCTTTTTTGTTATTGTTGCGGGGTGTAGGTGTAGAAGATAGTTCCGTCCGGGAAGAGATACGCACCCTGTCCTTGGGATTCCTTGGCGTTGTAAATGTACATACCGTCCCAATGCTTTCTGAAAACAAACCAGATCTGTTTTTCACCGGCTTCGTCCTCGTACCACACGTACAAGCGTCCCTTGCTTTGCAGTTCATACTTCACGGGGAGAAACCGATTCTGCTCACTGATCCCCTTCAGATACCCCGTTCCGTCCTCCCGCAAGACCAAGCAGGGAGTGGTTGCCGTTTGCCACGCTACCAAAACGTCACCTGTGATAGACTCCACCGGCGGAGCGGGTAAAAAGTGTTGGTATTCGGAGAGAGTCTGCTCCGTCAGTGCCAGCATAAATTCCTGACGCAAACAGGGACGGAAGGAAAGGTTTTCGTAGACTTCATAGGTTCTCTGCTTCGTCTCCACAAAGCATCCAAGGAGATATTCTCCTCTGTAGGTTGCCATGGGCGGGTAAAGCACCGAAGTGCCGTTGCCCAGATCCAGCTCCAGGAAATAACCTCCGGCTTCTTCTACGGTATAGGATTCCTCTGCATCAAGATATCGCGCCACAGCCTCTTGGGGATCTCCGAAAAACTTCTGCAAAGAAGCCTTTTCTTCCAAGGTCAATGTGTGTAGCTGGGAAAAATACTTGCCATCGTTCCGCCAGAAATAGAATGCCGCGGGATCCTCCCCGCCGAATTCCAGATAGCTCCCCTTCAGCTCCCAAGACAACGGCAATTTCTCGGGGAATAAAAGCCCTCCTAAATTCATTTGATGCGAGCCCTCGGGAACATGCGGTGCCACCAAAAGCCAGTCCTTCCATTCGTAAGAAGAATCCGTCTCTCCCCAGCGATAGGTGCAAATGCATGACACCAGCGTATCCGCACCGTAAAATCCCATATAAAAAGTCATGGCGGCATAGGAGGTTTGCTCGTGTTGGCAGCCCTCTAACCATGAAAAACCGTGAGAAAGCTGTGCCATAAGAGCTTTGCGGTACGCTTCCTCGGATTCCCATTCCACATCGTCGGGAATCAGCATCCAAACATCAGCGCCGAACCAGGGCAAGCCCGAAACTTGCTCCTCCCCGTCCGCAAACCCTACGGCTTGCCAAACTGAATATATGCCGGAAGCCGTGTCCACCGACACGCGCCCCTTCCGCATACGGGAATCCAGCATGGCAACGCGATAAGCGGCAATGGTTGTCACGTCCCGGCTGTATGTTCCGTAAGCGCTTTTCTCTTCCGTATAGGTCAGCCCCGCCAGATCCCCCTTGTTGCTGATAATCCGATAACCGGCGAGGGAGGATTCCGATGGCTCGGAGATCCCATAGGCATTGGCATTGGTCAAAATAATCTCGTCGTAGGTCTCGTAAAGTCTTTCGGAATCGTTGATGAGAAACAAAATCTCGTCGTAAGTAAGGCGGAACTCTTCCCCGTTTTTGCGTTTCATCCACTGCTCCTCCGCTTGTTCTTCGGAAAACAGGGTGAGGATCTTTTTGCCGTTTTCTTCCGTCACGTGGTTGTAGACGGAAAACTTCTTTTCCATTTCCTTTTGCGCTTCCGGCGTGTCCTCGGGTGTGACGGAAACCGTCTCCCCCATGTCGTAGGGCTTGGATTCCGCCTTATTCTCCCCGATGGCGTACATACATCCCGCCAACGCCAAAAGCGCCGTCAGCAGCAGACTCACTGCCATGATGATAAATTTTTTCACTTTAAAAGTTCCTCCTTTCCTCTTTTCGTCTTCACTTTACCACTTGTTTCCGTAAAAGTAATCACCAAGTTATTGCCGAGTTGTAAAAGTTAAAGATACCTCCGTCCCCTCTCCCAAGCGGGAAGAGAACTTCATCTCCGCCCCATGGGCGTCGGCGATACGCTTACACAAGGCAAGTCCCAGCCCCGCACCGCCATCGGCACGGGAGCGGGATTTATCCGTGCGGTAGAAGGGCTCCGTCACCCGAGCCATCTGTTCCGCCGTCATGCCCTTGCCGTTGTCCTTCACGGTGGCGGTGTTCCCACGGCAGGAAAGCACCACCTGCCCGCCGTCGGAGCAGGCCTTCAAGGCGTTTTCCGCCAGGTTGTAAAACAGCATGGAAAGCAATGTCTCGTTCCCCCAAACGGTACAGCCTTCCCCCCTGAAGGTCAGGGTGACGCCCCTTCG
>JAGBXS010000053.1 GCA_017629175.1 Clostridia bacterium | reverse complement strand
TGGCCATCCGAAAAATGCACCTGCCCATACGGCGGGTGGACGTGATGCCCATGGGAGCCTTGATCCTGTATGACGACAGCCTCTGCTCCCTGGGAGGCTCTGCATGGATCGCCTTCGCGGGGGCGGGAGCAAACCTTGCCGCGTTGCTGATCTGCCTTCCGTGGGCCTTCTGCTCCCCTTATACCGCCTTTTTTGCTCTGGCTAACGGATACCTCGCTTTTTTGAATTTGCTTCCCTGGGAGGCCTTGGACGGCGGCAAGCTCCTGCTTTCCCTGCTGCTGACGAGACACGCCCCGGAGAAGGCAGCAAGAATGGTCAAAGCCGTCTCCCGCGTCACCGCAGCGGGGCTTGCCCTCCTGCTGATCGTATCGGGCGTCTGCTCCCGCTTCCCTTTGTGGCATCTTCTTTTGTCTGCGGGATTGTTGGCTACGGCAGTTCGTTAAAAGAATGTGAATAAATAGCGTTTTCTATTGCAATTTCCCAAAAAAAAGGCTATCCTAAGAAGGAAAAATAAAAGGACGTGACGCAACATGAAAAAGATCACCACCGTGCTGTTTGATCTGGACGGTACCCTCCTGCCCATGGATCAGGAGGTATTTGTAAAAGCATATTTCGGTTCCCTGGCCAAAAAGCTTGCCCCCCACGGCTACGACCCGCAGACATTGATCGCGGGGATCTGGGAAGGCATTACCGCCATGGTGAAGAACGACGGCTCCAAAACCGCCGAGGAGGCCTTCTGGGCATCCTTTGCTGCCCGCTTTGGCGCAGAGGTGCGGAAGGACGAGCCTCTGTTCGACGAGTATTACCGTAACGAGTTTTCCACGGTACAGCAATCCTGCGGGTTTACTCCCAAGGCGGCTGAGGTGATCGCTTATTTGAAAGAGAGAGGCTTCCGCCTGGCGTTGCTCACCAACCCCATTTTCCCCGCTGTGGCAACGGAAGCCCGCATCCGCTGGGCAGGGCTGAACAAGGCTGATTTTGAGCTGGTCACCACCTACGAGAATTCCCGCTTCTGTAAGCCCAACCCCGCCTACTACGCCGAGGCGCTGAAAAAGCTGGGCTGTACCCCCGAGGAATGCTTGATGGTGGGGAACGATGCCACCGAGGATCTGGCCGCCGCCACCTTGGGCATTTCCGTCTTCCTGCTGACCAACGACCTGATCAATAAAAAAGAAGCAGACATCTCCGCCGTCCCCCAGGGAGACTACGAAGACCTGCTTGCCTATTTGAAAACCATTTAACGACGAAAAAAGGGAACTTTTTTATAAAAAGTTCCCTTTTTTAATCCCTCGAACGCCTTTTCAAAGGTGTTCGGCGATAAGATTTCTTGGGGTTTTTAAGGGGTGCTCTTTTTCCAAAGAACACCCCTTAATCGTATCTTCTTATTCTGCCGCTTCTTCAATGACCACGGTGATCTTGGAGCCGGGGTCTTTTTCGTTGTTGGCATCGCGGATGACAAAGGTATCTTCGCCCACGAACCCTTCCGCGGGGTAGTAGTAAAGACGTCCGTTGGAGGAGGTGCGGATGGTGCCGTACTTGGGATGCATGGCTACGTCCACGTCCAGATTAGAACCGTCTGCCGCCTTGGGGAAGATCACCAGCTGCTTGTCCTTTTCTCCGGTGAAGGTGGTTTCCTTCAGCTCGGGAAGCCCGTAGGAAAGGATTCCCTTGGCGTAAAGGTAGGTATCGTCATAAACGGAGTGATAGTAAGGATCGGTAGACTTGTACGCGTTGTAGTACACGCCGGCATCCTGATAATACATCTTAATGGAATGCATATATCCGGTCTCTACGCCCACGCGGAGATAATCTCTGTATTTTTCTCTCTTTGCGGGAGTGGAGAGTACGCCGTAATCTGCCTCGATCTCAACGCCCAGACCAAGCTGCTTGGTGTACGTTGCATTGTCGTACAGACGGGATTCGGGAACCTCGTCGTTGAACATATAGTTGGGCTGCATCACGGCGGCGTCAAAGCCGTAGCTCTTCCATTTGGTGAAGCCGCTGGACTGATAATAGGGGATCCAAATGAAGTAATAGCCCTTGGAATGAATATAATCCGCGGTGAATTTCACCAGCTCTACCTCGTGAGGATCGGAGGTCTCGATGGCCTCGTGATACCAATAGAAGCCGTCCAAACGCAGGTTTTCGTAGTTTCCGCTTTCCATTTTCTCGATCATACGGTCGATCCACCACATGATGACCTTCTTACGGTCCTCAATGTTGGTGAAGTTTACGCCGTTGATCTCGCCTTCAATATCGCCGAAGCCCTTGTCGCCGTATACGGTGGAGAAGATGGAAAGGAATACGGACATTTCAGTGTCGGTGCCCAAGGCCTCGTCCATGACGGACACAGCTTCGTTCAATGCGGGAACGTTGGCATCGGCGTGGAACAGATCTGCTTCGTAATCCAACCAGTCGGAAGCGCGGGAAGGATTCTTGGCATCGTAATACAAATGTCCGCCGGTGGGGGTGGTAGTACTGCAGGGCAGGAACAGGAAGGAATCGAAGAAGGTATCTACGATCTCGCCCTTGTTGTTGTGGTACGCCGCGTAGACCAACTGCTTTTCCATGGAGTTCAAGCCGGCAGGGCGATTTTCTGTTTTATAGTTGTACATCAGAATGATATTCTCGATACCGCCCAAGGCATCGGGGGAGAGGTATTCATTCTGCATAGCGTTCTGATTTTCTTTGATTACGAGTTCAGCGGAATTCTCTGCACTCTTGGTGCCCAGGACAGTGATCTCATCCATCCACAAATGGCTGTTGACACCGGTTTTTACAGCGATAAAACGAACTGCGGTCTTATCAAAGGAAAGGGTAAATTCTACTCTGTGCGCGCCGCTCTTGGTGGTGGTGGGAGTGCCGACGGCGATCTCGCCCCAGGACTTGCCGTCCAAGGAGCCCAACACGGAGATGCTCTCGGGGAGGGTGATACCGGGGCCCGAATCGCACAAGAGGCCCACGGTCACGGAGGAAACACCGCTGACCTTATCCAGATCAAAGAAAATAGTACGCTCTACAAAGCGGGAGAAGTGGAAATACGCACCGTCGGAAAAACTGCTTCCGCCGATCTTACCGTTGGTGAGGACCTTGTTGGAAATGGGGCTGTTGTAGTACTCCGTGCGGAACTGAGCATCGATGCGCATGGTGGATTTGATACGGTAAGACTTTCCTGCCACAAGGTTTGCTTCTTTGTTGTAGTCTGCATCGGATTTGTCCCAATAGAGATTTTCCGTTACCTCGGGCAGAGGCTCGTTCTCGTAATAATCGTCGTAGGTAATATCCTGAGAACCCTGGCCGCCGCTTTCACCGTAGCTGAATGCGTAAAATTCGTCCATGTAGATGTTATCGGAGATGATGTCCTCGCCGTAGATCACAGCCTTGACGTAGCGGGCGGAGATGGCGTTCTGCAAGCGAAGCTCCACTTCACTGCGGGTTTCGTTATCGATCTTGGCGGCTCTGTGAACGGTGCCCACAAGCAGGTAGTTTTCGCCGTCATTGGAAACGTAGAATTCCACGGACTTGGGCAGACTTGCCTTCAAGCCGGTGGCGTAGAGCATCCCCACGCCCAGATCGCAGATGCCTTCCTGCACGGAGCCCATGTCCATGGTCAGCACCAGATCCTCTTTGCCGCTGAACTTCACGGTACCCTCGGAGGTTCCGTTTCGCAGCTCCTTGCCGTCTGTGAGGCGGGAGATGTTGCCGGTTGCCTCGCGGGAGACGGTCACCGCCGCACCCTCGGAGAGAAGGATGGGGGAAAGCTCCAAGCGGTTGATCTCTTCGCCGTAAAGGGCGTTCAACTGCTGTACGCGGCTCTCCCATTGGGGCAAGATTTCGATGGGGAGACTGCTGTCGTCGGGGGAAGAGGTGATCTCCTCCACCGTGGTGGCACAGCCCGTCAGAAGAAGTGCCGTCAAAAGCAGAAATGCTGTCAGTTTCTTTTTCATTTTGTAAAATTCCTTTCTTGCTTTTATCAAAGGAAAGATCCCCTTAGTGTAGGGATGCCCTGCGCTAAGAGGATCTTCGGGTTTCAAAATGGAGTCGACGAGGATTATTCCTTTGCGTTGGCTTCTTCCAGAGCGGCGCTTTCTGCGTCTTCCTTAGCGTTGATTTCTCTCCAATTCTTGAGAGAGGCATCGATAAAGCCGAAGCTGCCGAAGTAGTCAGCATCGCCGATGCTCTTCAAGCTGCTGTTTGCAACGTAGCTGTTGGTGTAGTAGAACAGCATGGTTGCGGGGCACAGATCAACCAGCTTAGCCTCTGCATCGTGGAGAGCCTGGGCACGTGCGGCGGGATCTGCGGTGTAGGTAGCCTTATCGATCAAGGCGTCATACTCGGCATCGTCCAGGTTGGTGTAACCGGGCGTATAGGACTTAGCATCCAAACTGATGGAAACGGGACGGCCGCTGTACATGGTAGCGAAGGGTGCCAGATATGCCAGAGCGTCGGTGGAGTCCATGATCACGCTGTAACCGATGATATCGAAGTCCCCTGCCTTCAAGGCTGCCATGTAGTCATCGTAGGTCAGACCGGTAGCCTTAACGGTGATGCCTGCCTCAGCCCACTTGGAAACAGCGTAGTTTGCGATCTCAGCGTAAACGTTGTAATCAACGAACTTATCGCGGATGTCGTAGTAGTTTGCGTAACGCTTCACGTCATCGGGGATGAGATAGATCAGCTTGTAAGAGCCTGCGCCGTTTGCCCAGGACTTAGCGTTGTCCATGGTGTAGTTGGCGTACAGATCACCGCCGGTGGTACGGAAATCGGTACCGCTTTCGGTGTTGTAAACACCGCCGGGAACGTAACCGGTAGCGGCAACCTCGCCGGTAGCGGTGATGTTGTTCACGATCTCGGTGCGGTTCAGTGCGGCGGAAAGAGCCTTACGAACGTTGGCATCGGGAATGGTCTTGGTGTTGAACAGGTAAGCGTAGCCGTTGGTGGTGGAGGCAGTCTCCATATCGTCCGCATACTTACCGTAGTTGTCCTTGTTGAAGGCGGAAAGCAGGAAGATCTCGCCGTTGTCGTAACGCTGAGACTGATACTGCTCCTGGGTCAGACCCTCTGCCGCGTTGGGCGCGTAGCCCAGCTGACCCTCGTAGTAGTAGATGGTCAAACGGTAGGGAGTAACGTGCTCGTCCACAGCCATCTCTTCCTCGAGACGGTAGTAGTTGTTACGCTCCAGAACCAGCTTTCTGCCGATCTCGTATGCCTGTACCTTGAAGGCACCGTTGGATACGATGGAAGCGGCGGAGTAGTCGCCCCACTGATAGATACGGTCGTCGCCGTCTACCTTGTGGTTGGTATAACGCTTAACAACGTCTTCCTTGACGGGGGAGAGGTGAACGTTGGCAACGGTCTCTGCGAAACGGTCGCAAGCTGCCTCGTGGGTAGCCTCGTCGTAAACGTAGGGGTAGATGCCGTATTCCTTCTGCTCCTCCTCGGAGAAGTCCTTGGCATCCTCGAATACCACCTTCAGCAGAGTGTCGTCCTCTGCGGTGATACCCAAGTCGTCGGAGGTCATCAGACCCGCCTTAACGGCCTTAGCGTTCTTGATGCAGTACAGCAGAGAAGCATAGGGGCTCTCGGTAGCGGGAGCGAGGATACGCTTCCAAGCGTAGATCACGTCGTCTGCGGTAACCTGGTTGCTGTTGGACCAGAAGGTCTCCTCCAGCTCAAAGTAGATTGCGTATTCTTCATTGACTTCGTCATAGTACGAATACCAGTTACTTGCCAGCGCGCCGGAAACGTCACCGTCCTCATCAATAGTGGTCAGCGGCTCAAACAGCAGGCTGAGCAGCTGGGTCACGTCAGAGTTGGCGTGTACCAGAGCGGGGTCAAGGGTCTGGGGGAAATCCGCCAGATACAGCTGGATGCTGGGGCCCTTCTCGTCTTCGCCCAGACCGCAAGAGGTCAGAACAGCCAGACAGAGGCAAAGGCACAGTGTCAATGCGATAAACTTTTTCATCATATGTCCTCCTGATGATTCCCGACGGGTTGCCGAAAGCGGGGGAACGCCCCTTTTCCGACAATCAGGGATTTTTATACTGTTATAGTATATCATGTTATTTCAAAATAATCAAGTGGATTTTTCGATTTTTGCCTTTGCACAAAAACAAAAGGAAAAATTGGGGATTTTGACCAAAAAACCAACCTGCCGCCGGAAAAACACGTCCCGCGGACCCGGTATTTTCCTTGCATTTCAAAGACGCAGCAGGCTTTTTGCGTTTTTCCGGAGAATGGCGTCCTTTTCCTCCGCAGTCAGACCCCAGGTATCCAAAAAGCTCAGGATCTCCGCAGGCCTTGCCCAAGGCAGATCCGAGCCGAACAAAATCCGTTTTGCTCCATGGGCGGCAACCAATGCTCTGCCCATGGCAGGGGTCATCCCCACCCGCTCACAGCACATGGCGGTATCAAAATAGACATTTCGTCCGCACAGCTCCTCCAGCACCTCGTCCCACAGACCCATACCGCCCATGTGGGCGCAGACCAGGATCAGCTCCGGAAACTCCTTTGCCACCCCGCGGATCATCTTTGGCGGCGCGTGGTAAAGGTCGGGGGACACGGGGTCGAACCCTGCGTGGATCACCACGGGGATCTGCAATTCGCTTGCCGCCTTCAGAATAGGGCGGTAGGCGGGATGGTCAAAGGGCAGACCCAGATAATCCGGGTGGAGCTTCAACCCGCGGATGCCTCGATCGTATAGCCGCTTCACCGTCCCCACGGGATCCTCACCCAAAGGGTGAACCGAGCCGAATACAGTAAAGGAAGGAACGTTTTGCGCCGTCTCCAGGGCGAAGCCGTTCACCTTCTCCACCTGGCGGGTGTTGGTGACGGTGTTCAAAACCACCGCGTGGTCGATGCCGTCCTCTGCCATCACTGCCAGCTGACCTGCTACGGTAAGGTCGGAGAACATAGGAAATCCCGCCGTGGCGGAAAGGCTTGCCCCCGCCTTGGGTGCCAAGGCGTCGGGGAATACGTGGGTGTGGAAATCAATGATCATGGGAATACCTTCTTTTTGAGACTGCTTACAGTATACCACGTTTCTCCGCGGGAATCAAGGGGGACGGCCCCGAAAGGAAAAACAAAAAGCCTGCCGAGGAAAGCCCTCGGCAGGCGAAATTTTGCTTTGTAAGTCGAACTTACTTGGTGATGATGTTGTACAGGTTGTAAGAAGCGAATGCAGAACCCATAACCAGAGCAAGGTTGGACATGATCTTGATCAGAATGTCAAGGCAGGGACCAACGGTGTCCTTCAGGGGGTCACCGACGGTGTCACCAACAACGCCTGCATCGTGGGTGGGAGAGCCCTTGCCGCAGCCTTCGCCAACAGCGCCGGTCTCGATGTACTTCTTACCGTTGTCCCAAGCGCCGCCGGAGTTGCCGCAGAAGATTGCCAGCATGATAGCGGACAGAGTGGAACCAACCAGGATACCGCCTACGAACTCAGCACCGAAGATGAAGCCGCAAGCTACGGGGAATGCGATAGCCAGAACTGCGGGAGCGGTCATTTCCTTGATAGCGCCCTGAGTGGAGATCTGGATACAGGTCTTGGTGCCGGGACGAGCGGTGCCCTCCAGCAGACCGGGGATCTCCTTGAACTGACGGCGAACCTCGTCTACCATGCGCTGTGCAGCCTTAGCAACTGCGTTGATCAGCATACCGGAGAAGAGGAAGGGCATAGCCGCGCCGAAGATGGCACCGGTCAGACCCAAGGGGTTGATAACGTTCAGCACAACGCCGTCGAACATCTGGTCAATACCGAAGTCGGGGTTGTTTACGCCAACGTGGTTGAAGGAGAACATGTAGGAGGTCATCATACACAGAACTGCCATTGCAGCAGAACCGATTGCGAAGCCCTTACCGATTGCAGCGGTGGTGTTACCAACGGAGTCAAGGGTATCGGTGATGTCACGAACCTCCTCGGGCAGGTAAGACATCTCTGCGATACCGCCTGCGTTGTCGGAGATGGGACCGTAGGAGTCAACGGATACGGTGGTAGCAACGAAGGACAGCATACCGATAGCAGCTGCAGCTACGCCGTAAGGACCTGCTACGATGAAGGAGATGAAGATGGAGAGACCCAGAACGATACAGGGCCACATGCAGGAGATCATACCAACAGCCAGACCCTGAGTAACGGTCAGTGCGGGACCCTGCTTGGAGGACTGAGCGATGCCCTGGGTGGGCTTGTAGTCAGCGGAGGTGTAGTACTCAGCCAGCATACCGATCACGATACCGGCAACGATACCGATAGCGGCACCGACCATGGGAGAGATCCAACCGAGACGGAAGCCGATCTCGTTTGCAAGGGTGGAAGCCTGGCCGTTTACGTCAACGACGCTCAGGTTGCCGAAAATGAAGTAGGAAGCAACGAAGCCGATGATCATGGTCAGACCTGCGGAAACCCAGGTGGCCATGTTCAGTTCCTTATGGGGATCCTTGGAGAGGTTCTTACGAACGAACAGGGAAGCGATACCCAGTACACAGCCGATCAGACCGATACCGGAGAGTGCCAAGGGGAAGTAGATCAAAGCCTTGAGAAGTGCGGTGTCGTGGAACAGCAGGTTGGTGAACAGCTCGATAGCCATGATGGTACCGGAGAGCATTGCGCCAACGAAGCTTTCCAGAAGGTCGGAGCCCAGACCTGCAACGTCGCCTACGTTGTCACCAACGTTGTCAGCGATGGTAGCGGGGTTACGGGGGTCATCCTCGGGGAGGTGAGCCTCGGTCTTACCTACCAGGTCAGCACCCATGTCGGCAGCCTTGGTGTAGATACCACCGCCCATACGGTTGAACAGAGCGATGATAGAGCAACCCAGAGCGTAGGAGGACAGGGTCATGGTGAAGGAGCCGCCAAGGTTCAGGTCGGTGAACATACCAACGATGGACTTGAAGGAGCCTGCCAGAGCAACGGAGGTATCCTTTGCAACAGCCGCGTCGATCTGCTTCAGCAGAATACCGAACACGATGAAGGTGATGAACACACCCAGCAGAGCGAAGCCTGCTACGCACAGACCTACAACGGAGCCGCCCTTGAAAGCAACCTTCAAGGTGTCAGCCAGAGACTTGGAGGTGTACGCCTTGTTGGTTACACGGACGTTTGCGTAGGTAGCGATCTTCATGCCGATGTAACCTGCGCAAGCAGACATAACGGCACCTACCAGGAATGCTACTGCGGAAGACCAGGAGATCAGTGCAGCAAGCACTACAACGATGATGGCTGCAACCACTGCAACTACACGGTATTCGTAGTTGATAAAGGTGTTTGCACCCAGACGGATCTCGCCTGCGATCTCCTGCATTCTCTCGTTGCCCTCGGGGAGCTTCTTAACGGAGAAGAAGTTGAACGCGGCGTAGGTGAGTCCTGCCAATGCAGCTACAATGACAAGACCGAGTACGAGTTCGATTCCCATACTATGTTCCTTTCTTTTGCGGGTTTTCCGCATTTTTTGATTCATGTTCCTTTGTGCCAAACGGAGCTTTCGTGAAAAATCCCGCATTTCGCACGCTACCTATTATATTTATCTGCGGCAAGTCTGTCAATAGAAAATTTACTATTTTTTTATCAAATCGGCATTTTTGGTTTTTTTGACAAAAAAACACCCTCGGGGCAAACATACGAGAGGATTTTTACCAAAACTTAACCAAAAGGGAAAAAGGCTCTTTTTGGGAAAATGCGGTTTTCGGGTTGACATTTTCCTTCGGTTATGGTAAAAAGGAAATGAACAAAAATATCAAGGAGAACGTATATGCTGAATATGTTGATCCCCGCTCCCAAAACCCTTACCCTGGGCAAGGGAAGCACCAATTTGAAAAACTTCAAGATCGCCCTGAGCTACTCCTGCGACTACCGTATTTTTAAGGCGGCGCAGAAGCTGGCGGCAGAGCTTTCCGCCGAGACCCGTACCGAGATCGCCGTGACCAAGGTGTTGGGGGAGCCCGCCCTGGACGGTTGCATCAACCTCATCGCCGAGGAGGGTGAGGGAGAGGGCTATACCCTTGCCGTTTGCCCCGCCTCCGTTACCGTAAGAGGCGCCTCTCTGGCAGGCCTGTTCTACGGTATTCAGACCCTGCGCCAGCTGATCAAGGACACCAAGGGCGTGATCCCCGTGCTGGACATTGAGGATGCCCCCGACATGAAGTCCCGCGGCTTCTATCAGGACATCTCCCGCGGCAGAGTTCCCACCGTGGAATCCACCAAGCGCATCATCGATATGCTGGCATATTACAAGGAGAACGCCTTCCAGCTTTACATCGAGCATACCTTCCTGTTTGATGAATACGTAGGCATCGCCCGTCCCGATAACGCCATGACCGCGGCGGAGATCATGGAGCTGGATCAGTATTGCTACGACAACTTCATCGACTTCGTACCCTCTCTTTCCACCTTCGGCCACCTGTACCGTCTGCTGGAAAGCCCCAAGTGGAAGCAGTACTGCGAGCTGGAGACCTACGAGCCCTCCGGCAACAAGTGGTATGACGCCATGATCCACCATACCATCGATCCCTCCAATCCCGAGAGCATCAACATCATCGGCAGCATGATCGATCAGTACATCCCTCTCTTCCGCAGCAAGTATTTCAACATCTGCTGCGACGAGACCTTCGACCTTGGCAAGGGCAGAAACGCAGGCAAGGACAGCGGCGCTCTGTACCTGGAATTCACCCGCAAGATCATTGACCACGTGACCTCCCGCGGCAAGACCGTTATGATGTGGGGGGATATCATTCTCCACCATCCCGAGATCATGGACAGCTTCCCCAAGGATGTTGTCATGCTCAACTGGAGCTACGACGCCAACCCCTACCTGGAGAACACCGTGAAGTTCCGCGAGGCAGGCTATCCCCAGATCCTCTGCCCCGGCACCTCCTGCTGGAACCAGATGAGCGAGGTTGCCAACTACGCCGAGCAGAACATCGTGAAGATGATCCGTTCCGGCCACGAAAACGGCGCCATGGGTTCTCTGAACACCGCATGGGGTGACTACGGCCATACCGCCGCCATCAATACCACCTTGTACGGCATCGTGCTGGGTGCGGCCTTCTCCTGGAACAAGGATGAGAACGTTCCCTCCAAGGAGTTCGACAACCGTGTTTCCTACCTGGTATACGGCGATAAGACCGGCAAGGCCATGGAATACGTCCGCGAGCTGGGCGACTGCTGTCAGGTATTCAACTGGGCAGTGCTTTGCGTGCAGTTCTTCGGCGGCTCTACCTGGATGCAGTCCAGCTCCGATCCCAAGGCGCTGGTTGCCGCGGCAAACAAGTCTCTCAAGCTTGCCGATAAGTTCCGTTCCCTGCCCGTGCAGAACGACATCATCGAGGATCTCACCATCGCCGCAGAGGGTGAATACCTGATGTGTATGTCTTCCGCGAGATACCACGGCGGCAAGAAGCAGACCCCCGCAGGCTTCACCGAGGATTGGTGCAAGCGCTACGCCGCTTCCTGGAGAAGAGACAACAAGGAGTCCGAGCTGGGACGTATCCTGGAAGTGTTCCTGAACATGAAATAAGAGGACGTTTTTGAGGTGCTTTTTGCGAAAAAAAGCACCCCAAGCCCCGAAAAACCCATTGCAAAAACCCGCCAAAACGGCGGGTTTTTGGTTTTGCGAACAAGGCGATTTTTCAAAGCGAATGGTAAAATTTTCTTGTGAAGTATTGACACGAAAACCTATATTTGCTATAATAAAACTGTAAAGATGCCCAAAACCGCAAGGAGGGGAGTCCGATGGCTCATACAACGGATCAGTAAAGCAGAATCATCGCGGATTTACCAATAACAGGTGATGATTGGTATGCAGCAGCGATTCGTGCAGATAGAGTAATATTGTGCAAGAGCAAATTGAAGAACATGGTGAATATTAAGGAGGCATAAATGAAAAAAGCAAAGCGGTTTATTTCCATCTTCATTCTTTGTGTGTTGCTTTCTACCGTTCTTTCCGGCTGTGGATATGACGAGGAGTGGATCATCGGCAAGACCTCTGTGGAGATACAGGAGCAGTACGGCACGTTCTACAGGGTGGAGTTATTGCCCGATAGCCGTTACGAAGGCTATTACCTCATCGAGGAAGAACGGGTGGGGTATTTGGGAACCTACCCGGAAGAATACTTTGTCATCCGTTTTGACGAAAACGGAATTGCCGTGGATTGCTATGAAGAACTGGGAGGAAAAGGCGGTTGATCGCAAATAACAACGAAGGAAGGAGTTTCGATTTACAGATCTGGCAACGAATCTGCTGAATCGTGAGAATCGTATGAAAAAGAGAAACATTGTTATCCTGCTTGGCTATTCGGTTCATTTGATCTTTGCTTTGACAATGTGGATTGCCGATATTTATATGGATGGTTGGTATTGGCCGAGAAATGGTCTTGTTTTGATTTTGGCTTATGTTTTGTATTTGCCTCTTGTCACAGGCATCCTGTCTTTGCTGGACTTCGGAGCCTCGTTTCTGCCTTCCATGCGCTATGGCACCGTTTGGCGCTGTTTGTTCGGAAGCTTTGGAATTTTGACGCTTTTGCTTTACGCCGATGCCTTTTGGTGGCACCCGCTGACGGAGTTCCACACCCACGGGGGAGTTGCCTTGACGCTTGCCATTTGGGTCTGCTGGATCATTCGTTTTGTGATTGAACGACGTAAAAAGCGTGCTCTAACGGTTGGGGCTTCATAAGATCACACAACACACAAAAACCACCGAGGGAACTTCACCCTCGGTGGTTTTCCTTTCCCCTCACTCCAAAAGCACCGGCTGTAACTGCCTGCCGCGGAGGGCGGCATCCAGTGTGTCGGGGATCCGCTTGAAATCGCAGATGAGAGAGGTGGGCTTGCCGTAGGCATCGTCCTGCCCGAAGGGGACGAAGTACACGTTCTTCTTCTCCAGCACCATGGCGATGTTGAACAGATTCGCCCCCAGCCCGTCGTTGGTGGCAATGGCAATCACCACGGGGCGGCGGTTCCTAAGCTGTGCCTTCACCGCCATGGTCACCACCCCGTCGGTGATGCCGTGGGCCATTTTTGCCAGGGTGTTCCCCGTGCAGGGGGAGACGATGAGCCCATCGAAATTCCCCCGGGTGATCACCTCCTCCGCCTCCTTCACGGTGAGAATGGGGGTGTGGCCGGTAAGCTCCTCCACCGTTTTTCTCAGCTCGTCGGCAGTGCCGAACCGGGTGTCCGTGACGGCGGAGATCTCCGAGAGAATGGGGTAGACCTCATGCTCCTCGCAAAGCTTTTTCAGCTGTGTCAAAGCCCGTGCGTGGGTGCAAAAGGAGCCGCAGATTGCGTAGGCTAACTTCATAACAAGCCCTCCCGTTTGAGAATGCGCTTCAAGCTTTCCGCCAGGATCATCCCCGCCGTTTCGGGAGCGTACTTCCCGGGCAGACCCGGGGCGCGGATCACCCGGGAGCCCGTAATGCTTCCCGCCAGATCAATGAGGGGTACCTCTCGCGGGAGCTTTTCCATGACCTTCTCGGAGAACACCTCGGCGGGCACCGTGTTGCACACCGCATCCGCCGTGGCGACGGCTTCCTCCAGCTTCTCGAACCCAATGGCGTGATGTCCGCACACACGGATCAATGCGTGATCGCTTTCCTTCCGCGCCGCCACGGTAACGTTACAGCCCAACGCCCGCGCCTTGGCCGCCAAGCGCTTGCCGATCCGTCCGTAGCCCACCACCAAAAGGGAGGCGCCGCCCAGACAGCCCGCCATTTTTTCACCTGCCATCAATAACGCCGCCTCCGCTGTGACGTCTGCGTTGCGCAGCATCATGGGCTCGTCGTAGTAATCGAAATATCGTTCGTCCTCCTCGGGGAGCATCCCGCCGCAGATCACCTTGGCCTTGTCTGCCAGGCGGAAGACGGTGTCCAGCAGGATCTGCTTTTCGCTGAAGGGCGCGTTTAAGATCCCGCCGCCTTGGGTGTAGGGCAGGGGCAGGATCAACCCGTCCGCCCTGGGGATCGCCCGCTGAAGCTGATGTACGAACTGTAATCCCGGGGCACTCTGACCGTAGCGGTCAAACCCCGTCATCAGAACCGTCGCCCCCTCTGCGGCAAAGGATCTTGCCGCCGTGACCATCCGCTGATCACCTCCGGCGAACACCAGCGTAACGCCTTCTTGCATAGTATCTACCATCCTTTCTTAGCGTTTTCGTAAAAAAGCAGCCCTTTTTTATCGCTTTTTAACAAAGGAAATTGTGAAAAAACGGTAAAAAGAAACAAAATTCGAAGCCGACTCTTGACACGAAAGAAAAAATATTATATAATCTACGATGTTTGGGGTTTAAAATCCCCCGAAAAAGCATTTTGATAAGTTTGGAGTCTGTGTATCCCATGAATTTCAGAAAGCGGGGTATCCCGCAGATGCTTTTGGCGGCGGCCCTTTGTCTGCTTTTGCTGGCAGGCTGTGCCGCGGAAGTAGCAGAGCCCTCTCTGCCCCCTCAGCCGGAAGCAAGCACAGAATGGAATACATCTTCGGAAGTAAGCTCAGAGAGCGTGCCGGAGGAGGAGTCTTCCTTCCCCGAACCGGAAAGCGAGGAGGACAGCAGTCTGTCTCAGTCCACGCCTCCCGCGCCGCAGCCTGCACCCACTCCCGACGATCTGCCTCAGGAGGAGCCCGACCTGCCTCAGGAGCCGCCCATGGATCCTGTGCCGTCTTATTACACCCTCCGCCTGGTGATCACCGATATGGAGGGCAACCCCATTCCCGAGGCCTGCGTCACCGCGGGATCGATCTGCGGTATGTCGGACGAGGAGGGTGTCTTTACCTTCCATACCATGGAGAAATCCTTCCGCCTTTACGTAACGGCGGACGGATTCGTGGCCTTCTGTGAGGACGTGGAGCTTTTGGAGCTTGAGACCACAGCGGACATTTCCATGGAGAAGGCAAGCGCCCTGCGGGAGCTTTTGAACGACGCTGAGCTTCGTCCGTATAGCTTCAACAACGACGCTCTGAACAAGACCATCGACGGCCTGTTTGCGACCCTCTTTACCCCGGAGATGGATACATACGATAAGGTCAAGGCTTGCTATGACTGGCTGATTCTGAACGTGGTGTACAAGCGTCCCGGCCATGAGGGAGACGGACACTGGGATTGCGCCGTGCAGGTGTTCCGCGATCACAAGGGAACCTGCGATTGCTATTCCTCTGCCTTTGCCGCCATGATGCGCCGTTTGGGGCTGGAGTCCTACGTGGTGGAGGGCATTACCTCTGCCAACCGCGGCGGCATGACCGGCCACGTCTGGACCATTATGGTGCTGGACGGAAAGACCTATGTCTTTGACCCTCAGGTGGAGGACGCCATTGCAGGCCGCACCTCCAGCAAGGAGATCCAGTACGTTCGCTTCGGTCTGGCCGAGCCCAATGGAAAATACAAATACAACGGCAGATCCCGTGCCCGTCAGATGGAGAAGTTTGATCGCTTCCTGGCGGAAAACGGCTATTTCGCATATTAAAGACCGCTTCGGCGGTCTTTTCCTTTTTTACAAGGCCTCCAGCAACGCCTCCAGATGGAGCGCCGTGTTGGCTCTGCCGAGGCTGACCCGCACCCCGCCTATCGCCCCCGTACCGATGGTGCGGTGTGCCGCAGGAGCGCAATGCAAGCCGCCCCGTACCGCAATGCCCTTTTCTGCCAAGCGCTCTGCCAATACCTCGCAGTCAATGCCTTGCTTGTTGAACAGCAAAACGGGCACGTAGCGTCCGCTTTTGTGGTAGCCGTGGATGCGGATACCCTGCTTTTCCCGCAAGGCCTTTTCCAGCTCTCCAAACAGAGCGTTTTCCTTTTGGGGCAGGGAAAATTCCGATAGTGCCGCCGCCAGCCCCGCAAAGCCGTAAACGTTGGGGGTGCCCGCTTCCAGCCGCTCGGGCAGCTCCTCGGGCATAAACAGCGAGCGGGAATGCACCCCGCTGCCTCCTTCCATCAGGGTGCGGAAGGCAAGCTCCCTTGCGGGATGGCAGATCAACGCCCCCGTTCCCATGGGGCCGTAAAGTCCCTTGTGCCCGGGGATGCAGATCACGTCCACCCCCAGCTCCGTGATGTCGATGGGGATGTGCCCCGCCGTTTGGGAGCAATCCGCGATCATCAGAAAGTCCTTGCGATCCACCGCCTCCCGCATGGCCTTTAAGGGCAGGATCCGCCCGCATACGTTGGAGGCGTGAGTCACCACCGCCAGTCCCGCCGTACTTCCCACCGCGGTGCGGAAGTTCTCCACCGTCACGCCGTCGTCGGAGAGGGAGGTGCGGAACTGCTTCAAGGTGATCTCCCGAGCGGCGCGCAGGGCGTGGAGAGGGCGCAAGACGGCATTGTGTTCCAGATCCGAGGTCACCACCTCGCCGTCCTTGGGGGAAAGCCCCTTGATGGCAAGGTTCAGCGCCTCCGTGGCGTTTTTGGTCAGCACTACCTTTTCCGGCAGGGTACCGAACTGCTTTGCCAAAAGCACCCTGCAACGGTACAGCACCTCGTCTGCGTTTTTGGAGAGGGAATGGCTCCCTCTGGAGGGATTGCCGCATTCCGAGAGTGCCCGTTCCATGGCTTCACGAACTCCGGGGCTTTTCGGGAGCCCCGTTGCCGCGTTATCCAGATAGATCATACCGTCTTGCTCCTTTCGACCGGTGATAATCAGGGAGCGGGAACTACGCCCAGAAGGCCGATCCCGGCTTTTTTCAGAATCGTCTCCGCCTGTTCCCGTTGGGACTCCCGTACCTGCAGTCCGTATCCGCATCCCCGCACCTTGCGGATGGCGGCGGCTCGGGTCAGTACGGAGGGGATCCCATTATCTGCCAAAAGATCCCGCCCCTTCATGGCGTAGGTTACAGAGGAGAGCACGAAGATCACGTCCATATCGGTTGTCAACTCCTTATCGGCAGTATATGCAGGGGGAAATCCCCGCGTACCGAAAAAAGGCGGGAAAGAACAAACAGAAAATGATTGACAATGCTCCAAAAAAGGAGTATAATAACACTTGGATCATTCTGTATATAGGGAGCTTTTCTATGAAGACACAGAATTTCGGCTTTTATAAAGTGGGGTGCGGCGTGCCTCGCATCAAGGTGGCAAACCCCGCCTACAACGCAGGGGAGATCGTCAAATTGATGGCGCAAGCAAAGGAAGCGGGTTGCTCTTTGCTGGTTACTCCCGAGCTGTCCTTAACCGGCGCTACCTGCGGCGACCTGTTCTATCAGCGTTCTCTGTTGAACGCCTGCGAGGAAGCGTTGGAAACCATTCTGGAAGCCTCCAAAGAGTCTTCCATGATCACCGTGGTAGGTCTTCCCGTGGCAAACGGAAGCAAGCTGTATAACTGCGCCGCCGTGGTGCAGGACGGTCATCTTGCTAAATTAACGCCCAAGGAGTTTTTGTCTGAAAGAGATGTCTGCTTTACTCCCGCGGTTGAAAAAGCCGTATTTCTTTGGAACCGCGAAGCTTTCTGCGGCCGCACTGTATACGATTGCGGCGACCTGCGTTTCGGCATTGTTTTCGGCAGTGAGCTTTACGCTCCTGATTCTCCCGCCGCAAAGCTGGCGGCAGAGGGTGCCAATCTGATCATCAACCTTGCTTCCGAAAACGAGCTTCCCGGTACGGAGCAGGGCAGAGAATTGCAGCTCCGCGCCCAAAGCGAACTGCTGACCTGCGGCTACGTCTATTGCGGCGCAGGGGTGTACGAATCCACCACCGACCATGTTTTTGCGGGTGCTACTCTCCTTTGCGAAAACGGCAAAACCCTGAAGAAAGGGAAGCTGTTCCAAAGAGATACCCGTTTGACCACCGCAGTTTTCGACTTGCAAAAGCTGGACTCTCTGCGGATCAAAAAGGGCGGCTTTGAAGGGGTTCCTTATGAATCCCGCAATTATGGCAGTGAACTTTTGCAGCTTCCTCCCATGGAGCTTTCCAAATACGACGACTACGTAGATCCCAACCCCTTCCTGCCTGCCGACCCCAACTGGTGCGACACCACCCTTGCCATCCAATGCGCAGGCCTTGCCAAGCGGTTGGAGCACATCGGGGCAAAGAAGACGGTGCTGGGGGTATCCGGGGGCTTGGATTCCACCCTCGCCTTGCTGGTGGCGGTGCGTACCGCCGACCTGCTGGGCTTCCCCCGCGAGAATGTGATCGGTATCACCCTTCCCGGCTTCGGTACCACCGACCGCACCTATCAGAACGCGGTGAATTTGATGAAGGCCTTGGGTGTCACCCTGAAGGAGATCTCCATTGCGGATGCCGTTCGTCAGCATTTTAAGGACATCGGCCAGGAGGAATCCGTCCGCGACGTGACCTATGAGAATGCCCAAGCCAGAGAACGTACCCAGATCCTTATGGACATCGCCAACAAGGAGGGTGCCGTCCTCATCGGAACGGGTGACCTTTCCGAGCTTGCCATGGGCTTGTGTACCTACAACGGCGACCATATGTCCATGTACGGTGTCAATGCCAGTATCCCCAAGACCCTGATGCGCCACATGGTGAGCCACGTGGCAAATATCATGGGCGGGGAAGCAGGGCGCATCCTCCACGACATCGTGGACACCCCCGTGAGCCCGGAGCTTTTGCCTCCCGACGGAGAAGGGAACATCGCCCAGAAGACAGAGGATAAGATCGGTCCCTACGAGCTGCACGATTTCTTCCTGTACCATTTCCACTCCTTCGGCTTTGCTCCCGAGAAGATCTCCTTCCTGGCGAAAAAAGCCTTCGCAGGCGTTTACGACGGAGAAACCGTGGACAGATGGCTGAAGACCTTCCTGCGCCGCTTCTTCGTTTCCCAGTTCAAGCGCTCCTGCGCTCCCGACGCTCCCCAGGCAGGCCCCGTGTCTCTGTCTCCCAGAGGCGGCTTGCGGATGCCCTCTGACAGCGATTTCGCTGCGTGGATGGACTCCTTTGACCGATAAAAAATCCTTTGCACCGACCAAGCTTCTTGACAAAGAAGCTTGATTGGAGTATAATAAATCAATTTAGAATCTATATGCTTAGAAAGGCTTTGCCATGAATACAGAACTGCTGGCGGAACTGCTGTTTCCGCAGATCACAAAAACCGTAGAGGACTACGAGGCGCAATACCCGCCCCGCAACCTTCCCGAGGGTGCAAAGGTCACCCGCTTCGCTCCCAGCCCCACCGGCTTCGTTCACTTCGGCGGTATGTACCAGGTGATGATCGGAGAGCGCCTTGCCCACCAGTCCGGCGGCGTTTTCTTCCTGCGCATCGAGGATACCGACGCCAAGCGTGAGGTGGAGGGTGCCGCCCAGGGTGTTATCCGCACCCTTTCCCATTACGGCGCGGAGTTTGACGAGGGCGCTTCCATCGGGGAAGACGGCTCCATCGTCAGCAAGGGCATCTACGGCCCTCACAAGCAGTCCCAGCGTGCGGAGATCTATCAGACCTACGCCAAGAAGCTGGTGAAGGAAGGCAAGGCCTACCCCGTGTTCACCACCGCCGAGGAGCTGGAAGAAGCATTGGCTGTGGATAAAAAGACGGAGAACAAGACCAAGGATTGGTCCGCCTCCGCCGAGGAAGCCCGCAAGGAAATGCTGGCCAACCGTGAGATCACTCTCGAGCAGGTGCAAGCAGAGCTGGCGGCAGGCAACCCCTTCGTTCTGCGCATCCTTTCCGACGGCGATGGCGAAAAGAAGGTGAAGGTGGTTGACCAGATCAAGGGTGCTTTGGAGCTTCCCGAGAACGACGAGGACTTCGTTCTGCTGAAGTCCGACGGCATTCCCACCTACCACTTCGCCCACGCTGTGGACGATCACCTTATGGGCACCACCCACGTCATCCGCGGGGAGGAATGGCTCCCCAGCTTGCCCAAGCATCTCCAGCTGTTCCGTTATCTGGGCTTCCGCGCCCCCAAGTATCTCCACACCGCCCAGGTGCTTCGCTTGGATGAAAACGGCAACAAGAAGAAGCTTTCCAAGCGTGACATGGGTGCAAAAATGGAGGATTACGATGCACTGGGGTATCCCCCCGTCTGCGTCATCGAATATCTGATGACCCTTTTGAACTCCAACTACGAGGAATGGCACGCCGCCAACCCCACCCTGCCTTACACGGAGTTCCCCGTGACCATCAAGAAGCTTTCCACCTCCGGCTGTCTGTTTGACTTCGATAAGCTCAACGACGTTTCCAAAAACGTCATCTCCCGCATGACCGCCGAGGAAGTATACGACTACGTTCTGGCATGGGCAAAGGACTACGACGCTCCCTTTGCCGAGACCTTGGAAACGTACAAGGAGCGTGCCATCGCGGCTTTCGCCATCGGCAGAGGCGGCAAGAAGCCCCGTAAGGACTTCGCCACCTGGGCTGAGGCCAAGAAGTTCATCTCCTTCTTCTTCCCCGCGTATTTCGCCATTGAGGACGAGATCAACGGCTTTGCAAAAGAGGACATCAAGGCGGCCCTTGCCAAGTTCGAGGCAGGATATTCCGCTTCCGACGATGCCACCGTATGGTTCGACAAGGTAAAAGCCATCGCCGAGGAGCTGGGTTATTGCTCCAACATGAAGGAGTACAAGGCCAACCCCGATGCTTACCCCGGTAACGTGGGCGACATCAGCACCTTCATCCGCGTGGCACTGACGGGCAGAACCAATTCTCCCGACCTTTACACCGTGATGCAGATCCTGGGCAGTGAGGAATCTCTCGCCCGCATCCATTCTTATTACGAGGGACTTTGATTATGATAGAAGCAACCAATTTTATCGAAGAAGCCATCAACCTTGACCTTGCGGAGGGCAAGGCGGAAACCGTTCATACCCGTTTTCCCCCGGAGCCTAACGGATATCTCCACATCGGCCACTGTAAGGCTCTGACCATCGACTTCGGTACTGCCGAGAAGTACGGCGGCCTGTGCAACCTCCGCTTTGACGACACCAACCCTGCCAAGGAGGACAATGAGTTCGTCGAGGCCATTCAGGAGGATATTCAC
>JAGBXS010000007.1 GCA_017629175.1 Clostridia bacterium | reverse complement strand
GCACACCGACGAGCTGTTGCTTGCCCTCTCCATTTGTGCTGTAAGCGATGATTATGCGGAACGTGCCATGCAGGCCATCGGAAGCCTAAAGGGCAGCGAGGTACATTCCACAGTCATCCTCGCCCACGCAGATGACAAACTGTTCACCAAGCTGGGTGCAAGCGTAACCTGCGAGCCTGTGTTTGAAGAGAAGAGTCTGTATCATAAGTGAAATAGTAAAAGCAAGGAGCTTTGCTGTATATGCAAAGCTCCTTTTGTGTTTACTGTACGATCAGGTTATAGACCACCAGGAAGAGATCCAGCGCGGCGAGGACGCTCTGCATGGTAAGCCATTTTTTGGGATTTTCACCGAAGACTGCCATCATGCCGGAAACACCCACCAGCAGGATCCCGCCCACGGTAAAGGTGAGGGTGGGAATGCGCTGCATGGAAAGCCCGGAGGAAAGGGTGTCGGGCAAAAAGAACATTGCGATCAGGTTAAGCGCGGAGGTAAGCCCCAGAAGCAATCCCGCGGTGAGGGAAAGAGGGTCAAAACGTTTTTTATCCATTGAATGCCTGCTTTATTCGTCGATATAGAAGGTCCACATACATTCGGTGTGAATGGTTGCGCCTGCCTTCACCACGTCCTGCGCTCTGCCGTCGCACTTGGAGAAATACAGCTTGTTGGAGGTGGTGTTCATATCCCAGAAGAAAGTCTTGGAGCCGTTGTCGAAGTTGTTACAGCTGGTCTCGGGAGTGAGAACACGGACATCGAACTTATACTTTTCTCTGCCGCCGTAGCCCCACATGACGCATCGATCTGCGGCGTTACCGCTGTACTGCTTGCCGGAGTAGTCTGCGGCGCCGGTCTTTAAGGTCTCTGCAACGAAGAGCAGCTCCTCGTCGCTCATGAAAGCGCAATACAGGCCGTACTTCTTGTTGATGGGGAACATACAGGTATAGGAGAGGCCGTAGTAAGCATCCTTGAGATACTCGTAATCCACGGCGAGCTTGATCTGCGGGCCTACGATGGTGTAAGTACGCACAGCGTTGGCGTAATGCTCATCCTCGGAGTATCCGTTGGCGGCGTCGCCCCAATACAGACGGGTAGTCTCTACGATCTTCAAATTCTTGACGTTTGCAGTCTGGCCTACGTTCAAGACGATCTCCTTACCGGAAACGCCGTCGAAGAGCTTCAAGGAATCCATCTGCTCGTTATCGTGGTTACCGCCGGACCACTGGGTACTGCCGCGCTTTGCGCCCACACGGTAAACGTATTCCCAGTCGGTGGAATCGCTGACGAACTGATGCTTGGTGCCTCCAGCCTCGGTGTATTCCCATTTGCCCAGGTTAAAGGTGCCCCAAGCAGTCTTGTGGAGAGTGAGGTAAACGGTACCGCCATCCAGCGTGCAGGTGATGCCGTACTCCGTCTGGCTGTTACGCTTCAGTGTCATATCGTAGGAGGTATAGTTCTCGATGTTATCGGAGGTGTCCATCTTTTTGAACTCATCCGTTACGTCTCCCCTGCCGTCGTGCTCGATCACAGGCTCGTACTTCTTGTAGAGGTTGAAGGTATTCAACACATGGCTCTTGATCTGTGCATAATCAACAGCATCCACCTTGCCGTTGCGATTGGCGTCTGCTGCCTTCTTTTCAAGATCGGAAAGGGTCTGCGCCTTGAGAACAAAGCGTTTTGCCTTCACGTAGTCCACCGCGTTCACCTTTCCGTCGCAGGTAATGTCGCCGTCCAAAATTACGGTATATTCGTTCAAGACGTTCTTACCTTCTTTGTCGTACTTCTTGATCACGTCGCCGTTGGCGATGATTCCAGCGGTCTTTTCCTTGCCGCTCTTGTCAAATATCTTAACGCCTGCGGAGGAGGTCATATTGGCAAGCATCTGAGAAATCTCGGTTTTTTCCGCATAGCCGAAAATCTCCTTGCCTTCCACATAGCCATTGCCCTTGGAGAAGGAGACGGTATCCACATAGCCGCAAAGCACATCCACCTCGGAAACGAAGCAGAAGGCACCGTCGGGCTTGATCAAAATCTTGATATAACGGTATTCGCCCGCAATATCCGCCCGGTAATCGTGATTGACAACATCACCGCCGGTCTCGTCGGTCAAAGTGCCCAGTTGGGTGAAATTCTTGCCGTCGGCAGAACCCCAAACCGTCATCTCGGCAGGCAACACAATGCCCCAGGAATCTTTCTTTCCGCACTGTACGTTGACGCGTGCCAGGTCGGAATATGTCTTGCCCAGGTCGATGGTAATGAAATACTCGGATTTACCGTTAAAAGCATACCACTCGGCACCCACGGGGTCTTTGCCGTATTTACCGTCGGTAAGCTCGGTGTAGTTTTTGTTACGGTAGTTGCCCGTGTATTTATTTGCATCCGTGGTATAAGGAGCGGACGAGGTATAGGAGCATCCCTTGGACACGTTGCGCAAGCCGTCGTCATTGGCGGCAGAGGCGGGCACGATAGCAAAGGAGGTAAATACCGTGGCGAGTAATAACACGATAGATAAGATTTTTTTCATAGCTGGTTTCTCCTCTTCTTGGTTGCTTACATTATATCCTCTTTTTTTGCTTTGGTCAATAGATTTCCGAAGGTATTCTTTTTTTCCGCATAATGTACAAAGCAGGCACACTCTTTTCGTACAGAATGCGCCCGCTGTGGGATGTTACTTTCCGTCTACCAGGTCAGAAACAACAGATTCCGCATCGGAGATCATGTCTCCCACGCCGCTTTCCACGTCGGAGATCAGATCGGAAACGTGGTCTCCCAGATCCTTGGATTCCTCTTTCGAGGCTTCCTCTCTCGAGGAGTCTTCTTTTGAGGTTTCCCGTGAGGTATGGTCGCGGCTGGTATCGGAGATCACGCCGTTGCTTTCCGCACTGCCGGAGGTATTGCCATCTCTGCCGTCACAGCCTGCCAAGGCAAAAATTGCAAGGACGGCCAGCAAAAGAGGCAAGAGTTTTTTCATATTCATCGTGATGCGCATTCCTTTCGTACAAATAAAGCCGCGGCGGCAATATCACCGCCGTGCCATTGTAGTTTGCGCCGTTTTAACGGGCAATATACGCCCATTTTTTAAAAGTCATACAAATCGAGGAGAGGATTTTTGTATTCTTTGCCGTTGATTCTTGGATGAAAAATCACTATAATAAAGAAAAAAGCTTTTATATATAAAGGAGAACACGACATGATCGTAAAAACACCACCCTTGGGTTGGAATTCCTGGAACACCTTCGGACACAATATCAACGAGACCATGATCAAGGAAATGGCAGACGCCATGGTAGAGACCGGTCTGCGGGATGCCGGATATGAGTACCTGGTCATTGACGACTGCTGGTCTCTGCATGAACGTGATGAAAACGGCAAGCTGGTGGCAGACCCCGAGAAGTTCCCCGGCGGCATGAAGGCGGTAGCCGATTACGTACACAGCAAGGGCTTGAAGTTCGGTATGTATTCCTGCGACGGCACCATGACCTGCGCAAGATATCCCAGCTCCTTCGACTATGAATTTATCGATGCCGCTACCTTTGCGGAGTGGGGCGTAGACTTTTTGAAGTACGATAACTGCAACCGTCCCGTGAACTACCCCGGAAGATTGCTGTACAAGCGTATGGGTCTGGCTCTCGCCAACTGCGGAAGAGACATTCTGTTCTCTGCCTGCAACTGGGGTGTGGATAACAGCCCCGAATGGATCAAGGAGACCGGTGCCCATATGTGGCGCTCCACCGGTGACATTGTGGACAACTGGCAATCCATCAAGGATCTGACCCTGGCACAGCTTCCCTTGCTGAAGACCAACGGACAGGGCTGCTTCAACGACATGGATATGCTGGTGGTTGGTATGGGAGGCAAGGGCAATGTAGGCGTTGGCGGCTGTACCGTGGAGGAATACCGTACCCACTTCTCCATCTGGGCGTTCTTCGGCTCTCCCTTGATGATCGGCTGTGACATCCGCGATATGTCCGAGGAGACCAAGGCCATTCTGATGAACAAGGAGGTTCTGGCGGTGAACCAGGATCCCGCTTACCGTCAGCCCTTTGAGATCAATACGGTACATTGGGCCTCCGAGCTTGCTTGGAGCGCTTGGGCACGCTTTATGGAGAACGGCGATATCGCGCTGGGCTTCTTCAACCTCAGCGATCACAACACCAACCCCTGTCTTGCCATGGCAGACCTGGGCTTGGGCGGCAGAAGCGGCAAGGCCTTGAAGATCCGCGATCTGTGGGCAGGCGAGGACCTTGGAACCTTTAAGGATCAGTTCGTGGCCAACGTACCCGCTCACGGTGCAAGATTGTTCAGAGGGCAGATCGTAGATGCCTAAGTGCATTGCTTGCGGCGAAGACGTGACCGTTTACGATATGGGTGCTACCAAGAAGCTGATCAACCGCGGAGCGGAGGAATATCTGTGTATCCCCTGCTTGGCAAAAAAGTTTAAGGTAGAGGAATCGCTGATCCACAAAAAAATAGAAGAATGGCGGGAGCAGGGCTGTATGCTCTTCCCGTAAAAGAAAAGTGGCGGAGCCGATAAGGCTCCGCCGTTCTTTATATTCGATATTCGGTTATGCGTTGGCTTGCTCTGCCGCGAAGACCTCTTCGGTGGGAGTAGCCGCAGGAATTTCCTGATGCTCCTTCTTCTTGGGCTCGGGAATGAACTTGGGAGACAGCTTGTAGGCGATTTCGGAAAGCAGGAACAGCACCGCCATGACGATGCAGAGAATGCCGCGGGAGCCTCTCGATTCGATATCGGAGATACGCTCCTCAAGGCTTGCCAGCATACTCTCGGCAACCTCCAGATCCTCGTCCTCCAGATCCTCCATCTCTTCTTCCAAATCATCGCGGAGCTTCACCAAAAGCTCGTATTCTACGTTGTCAACAGTACCGTCCTCTTGGTATGCGGTATACCATACCTTGAAGTTACCTGCTTCGTAGGCCTCTTCCAGAGCCTCCTCGGAGGAAGCGGTAAACAGTGCGGTGGGAATAATGGCGATGACCAAAAGGAAGATTGCAAGGCCGTACATAGCTTTATAGGGTACCTTCTCCCCCGTCTTCAACCTCATCATACGAAGGCCAAAGCGCTCGTTCAGATTGATCAGACCCACGCAGATGACCATAACGCCCAGTAAGGAAACCACAACCACCACAGCGGTATTGATACCGTTGGAGGTAGAAACGGCACTCTTGGCGGCCTCGGCATCAACCTTTTCCAGCTCTGCCATATAATGCTCCACCGTCATGGTCTGAATGTTATCGTTAAGATCTTTGATCAGACCCAGCTTGGTAAAGTTCATCAGCAGGATCGCAACGGCTACAATGCTGACAACCGTCAGGCTCTGCTTGACGATGGCAAGAACCTTGTTCTCTTCGTCAAGCAAGATCTTCTTGACCGCACGGAGAAGGTTGCCCACAGACCAAACAATGATGGCCGCAACGAAGGCAGAGCCCAAGGCGATACCATCGTTGGCAAACAGTGCGAACAAGGCAAACAGCATGATAAAGGTAGCGGTGTAGCCGGAGAAGGGGAATTTCTCCATACGCTTTTCGATGGCGCGGGGATCCTCGTCCTTCAAATGGATAAAGAAGTAGATCAGCTGAACAATGTACTTGCAGAATACGACGATGGGATAAACCAACGCAACACAGCACAGGCCAACGGTGATCAGAACGTTCAGCAAACCGTAGGTAACGGGCATGGGGTTGCTGCCGTAATCGGTGAAGCTCTCCTCGATGGCATCGCCGTCCTCATCATCCTCGGAGGTAGCCGCGCCTGCAAAGGAATACAAAGCGCCCACCAGGTTGCGGAAGCCGTCGTCCTCCGACAGCTTTTCGGAAATACGCTCATAATCCTCTTCCGTAAGCTCGCCCAGACGCTCGTCAAGAGATTCCTTGGTTTCGGCAATATCCTCCATCAGGCTCTCGATATCGTCCTCGGAAGCACCGTTTCCTTTCAGATTGGCAAGTTCTTCGGTTTTGTTTTTCACGTAGGCCTCATCGGCTTGAACACCAACCACGGTGATAAAATCGCTCCAGTTGGTTACCAGATCCAGAACCGTACCGTAGCCGATATCAATCTCACCGATGGGCTTCATACCTTGGGTAAAGCGGCCTTCATAGTACACCTCGGGATACTCCGATTGGTTGGCATCTATGGTCACCATGGGAAGTAACGTCACGGCAACGAAAACCGTAGCCAAAAGGATCAGGACAATATGATACCCTATTTGGAAATATTTTTTGTTTTTTTCGCTCATAAGAATACCTCCGTGATATTTACTCTGGAAACAGAATACACCTTCCGTTTGCAATTGTCAACAGTTTGTCAAAGATTTGTTTTGGTTTGTCAGCATTTGCACGATTTCCGTTCTGTATGTTTCTTTGAAACGTAATTTTTGCCCGAAACAAAAAGCCCTCGCAAAGAGGGCTTTTATCAGCATTAGGAGCGGGAATTTTTGTTTTCCATATGCTCGGAAAGGTATCGCTTGGAGATCTCCTCGAAGGCGGCAAGCCTGCGGTTGAACAAAAGCCAGATCAGCACCACCAGAAGCACCCGAGGGGTGTTCAGCTCCCGCAGGGCTACCGGGAGGGTGTAGATCACCGTATACACAGCGGTGTACAGCGCAAATACAAAGTACGGCAATCCGTCCAAGAACAGACGGCGGCTTGCCATGGAGGCAGAGAGGCCATCCATTTCCCGGGAGAAGTGCAGCCATGCGAAAAGTAGAATGGGCATTCCTAAAAGCATGACGGCGGCGGAGAGCAATTCCACCGTGACGGTAAGCTCACCGAAGGCACGAAGATCCCAAATCGTGAAAAAGCGGCGGTACAGCTCTGCCAGCAAAAACCAAACCGCTCCTGCGGAAAACAGCTTGATGCACAGGGTGAACCGTTTCTCCTCCGCAAAGCTGTTTAAGAACCAGCATCCCGCGGCAAACAATGCGGGAAAGCCGCAAAGGGGCAGGAAGCGGAAGCCGTCGATATGCAGATCCAAAAGGAAGATCAGACCCAGGCCAAAGCAAAGCCTCGCCATGTTCAGCTTGGAAAAGCGGCGCTTCAGCTTGCGAATGGGATCATCCTCCGCCAAGGAGTCGGAAAGCAGGGAGTGAAGAGCATGCTCTCCTGTCAAGGTATGCAGGAAGGGCAGGTATGACACCAGCCAGATCACCGCTACGATGATCACGAACACGGAAAACACCAAATTCAGAAGATCCTCCGCGGCGGCAAGCTCGGTAAACAGCTTATAGGTGGAATCGTCAATGATCTCTCCGTACTGCACCAGCCAATCGGGAATGGCAGTAAGCTGGGGCAAAAAGGTACCCAAGCCCCGCACCCAAAGGAACAGCGCGGAAAGGAACCGCACGTTATCCGTCTTCAGATACATATCGTCGTTGTGGGCACTTCTTGCAAAGCCGTCCACCCCCTTGAAGAAGTGGGAGAAGAACAGCATTCCGCACCAGATCTCCCCCACCGTCACCACGGTAACGGCAAGCAACGTATCGGAACGGATCTCGGAGGCTTGCAGAGGGCCGTACAAAAGGGTCTTGCCCAGCTCGATGGCAATCAGATAGAGGGCTTGTCTGCCTGCAAGATACATTTCGCCGTTGATCTCGGAAAAGCCCCGCATGGCGAGCCAGATCAAGCCCCATCCGATGAGGTCGGGCAGGATGTCAGCCACACCCCACACGGGGTTTGCCAGCAGGACGGCGCCTGCCATGAGAAGGAATACGGAGAGCTTCAGCTCCCGATTGGATTTTGCATTGTTCACGGAGACGCCTCCTTTCGTAGGCAAATCACAATCATTTCTTTTTGGAACGTTCTTTGTCCTTGGCACGTCTTTCCATGACCCGGCGGTTATGCTCTGCCACCATTTCCTTATCCTTCTCGTACTGGGCCTCGCTGGTGATCAGCACGAAGCAGGTGTGGGTGAAGAACATATTCATCAGCACCACCACATAGTAGGCGATTCCCGCGAAGATCTGCACCCGTCCGTCCACAAGCTCTCCGCACAGCACCATGGTGATGGCCAATACGAGGAAGAGGGAGGAAAAATACAGCTGACGGTTGGCGGAATTCTTCAGCTTGGTATGGTCGTTGGCCACGGCGATGGTTCTCACGGCGGTGCACTGGTACAGCAGCATGAAGAACCAAGCGATGAAGAACAAAAGATAGGTGCCCAAATTCAGCAGGGGGAACTCCTTTGCCACGTTAACGTCCACGCCCAGAACGGGCAGGAACAGATCCAGCAGGACGAACAGTCCTCTGGGAAGCATGAATAAGGCGGACACGGAGGCATAGAGGAATCTCTTTTCCAAGCGGGAGGCGAGGAAGAAGCCGTAGGCCAGGAAGGGCGCCGCCAAAAGGCCAAACCCTGCGGAATGGAGAAGCAAGAAGCAATACCCAAGGAATGCAATGCCGAATCCCATGGTTTATTCCGCCTTTCCGGTGCTGATAGAGCCACAGCACTTTTTGAATTTCTTACCGGAGCCGCAGGGGCAGGGATCGTTGGGACCTGCCTTTTTGTCCTTACGGGCGGTGACGATAGGCTTCTTGGGGGTATTTTGAGCGGGAATTCCACCGCCGGATGCGTTGGTGACGGCAGTCTGCTTGCGTACAGCCTGCTCACGGCGTACCACGGAAAGCACCATGCGCACAGTGCCTGCGCGGATGTCACGCACCATAGCGTCGAACATCTCGCTGCTGGCGATCTTATACTCGGTGACGGGGTTTCTCTGGGCGTAGGCGTTAAGGCCGATGCTGCCCTTCAAATCGTCTGCCTCGTCGATGTAATCCATCCAGTTGCGGTCTACGTTACGAAGCAGCAGAGAACGCTCCACCTCGCGGAAGATCTCGGGGGTAAAAGTCTCCTCCTGGGCCTTGTATTTGGCAAGAGCAAGCTCCTGCAGGGTATCGCACAGCGTCTCTCGGGAGAGCTCATCCAGCTCGGACTGCCCGAACTCCAGCTGATCGGTAAGGCCGATCAGGGGGCCAAACTCCTTCTTGAGAAGCTCGAAATCCCACTCGTCGGGAACATCGGATTGGGTTGCCTCTGCAACGGCGTCCTCGATATAGTGATCGATCATGCCCTTGATGGTCTCGGAGAGGTTGCCGTCGGCAAGGACGTCTCTTCTCTGCTTATAGATCAGCTCACGCTGTTGGTTCATGATATCGTCATAGGCAATGACGTTCTTACGGCGCTCGAAGTTCATGCCCTCGATACGCTTCTGAGCGGACTCAATGGAGCCGGAAAGGATCTTGGCGTCGATGGGCTGGTTCTCGGGCATCTTCAAGGCCTCGATGATGCCGATGATGCGATCCGCACCGAAGAGGCGCATCAGATCGTCCTCCATGGCAATGAAGAAGCAGCTTTCGCCGGGGTCGCCCTGTCT
>JAGBXS010000052.1 GCA_017629175.1 Clostridia bacterium | reverse complement strand
GGGGTTCCCGCCCATCTCGTAATAAGTCATCTGGTAAAGACATTTGACCACGAATTTCTTCTTTTGCATACCGCACCTCCTCTTCTGTAAGCCGTTTGGTGTGATTATATCACGGTAAAACAAAAATGTCAATCATTTGGAAAAATTTTTGAAAAACCTATTGCAATTTGAAAAAGAATGTGCTAAAATACGCTGATGCGCCATGAAAGGGCGTAAAAAATTCACACACCGCTTCTGCGGCTGCACTTCGGGTTCGTCGAAACAAGCAGTCGTAAATTCCAAAGGCGGTGGCGGGTAAAACCCGAAAGAAGGAGACAAACATGTCAGTCGTTTCTATGAAGCAGTTGCTGGAGGCAGGCGTACACTTCGGTCACCAGACCAGAAGATGGAACCCCAAAATGGCGGAGTATATCTTCACCGAGCGTAACGGGATCTATATCATCGACCTGCAGAAGACCGTCAAGAAGATCGAGGAAGCCTATATGGTAATCCGTCAGATCGCTCAGGACGGCGGCCACATCCTGTTCGTCGGCACCAAGAAGCAGGCTCAGGATGCTATTAAGGAAGAGGCTCTCCGTTGCGAGCAGTACTACGTTAACACCCGTTGGCTGGGCGGTATGATGACCAACTTCAAGACCATCAAGAAGTCTATCGCTAAGCTGAACAACCTGCAGAAGATGGCAGAGGACGGCACCTTCGACCTCCTGCCCAAGAAGGAAGTTTCCGTTCTGCAGAAGCAGACCGCTGACCTGGAGAAGAACCTGGGCGGTATCAAGAACATGAAGACCCTCCCCTCCGCAATCTTCGTTGTAGACCCCAAGAAGGAAAACAACGCTGTTGAAGAGGCAAGAAAGCTGGGCATCCCCGTTATCGCTATCGTTGACACCAACTGCGATCCCGACGTGATCGACTACGTAATCCCCGGTAACGACGACGCGATCCGCGCTATTAAGCTCATCGCTTCCGTTATGGCAGACGCTGTTCTGGAAGGCAAGCAGGGCGAGCAGTTCACCGACTCTACCGAAGAGGCTCCCGCTGCTGAAGCTGCAGCTGAATAAGTTTTTTGAGAACGAATTATTAGGAGGAACTTAAAAATGGCAGAGATTTCCGCAAAATTGGTTATGGAACTGCGCAAGAAGACCGGCGCAGGCATGATGGAATGCAAGAAGGCTCTCGTTTCCGCTAACGGCGATTTCGACGAGGCTATCAAGGTTCTTCGTGAGAAGGGCGTTGCTGTTGCCGCTAAGAAGGCAGACCGTATCGCCGCTGAGGGTATTGTTGACACCCTGACCGTTGACGGTGTTACCGCTATGGTTGAAGTTAACGCTGAGACCGACTTCGTTGCTAAGAACGCATCCTTCCGCGAGTTCGTACAGGGCGTTCTCCGCACCATCGTTGCTAACAAGCCCGCTACCAACGAGGAGCTGATGGCTCTCCCCTTCGACGGCACTGAGATGACCGTTGAGGGCGCACTGAAGGACAAGATCTTCACCATCGGTGAGAACATGTCCATCCGTCGTTTCGTGATCGTTGAGGGCGCTTGCGGCTCTTATATCCACGGCAACGGCGCTATCGCTTGCGTTACCAAGTTCGATACCGAGAACGTTGACGTTAACGGCGAGGCTTTCGCTGAGTTTGCTAAGAACATCTGCATGCAGATCGTTGCTATGACTCCCTCCTACGTTTGCAGACACTGCGTACCCGAGTCCGTTCTGGCAAACGAGAAGGAGATTGCACTGACTCAGATCAACAACGATCCCAAGAACGCTTCCAAGCCCGAGAACATCAAGGAGAAGATGATCGAAGGCCGTATCAACAAGTTCTTCGAGAGCGCTTGCTTGGTTGACCAGGGTTACGTTAAGGAAGACAAGATCACCGTTGGTCAGTACACCGAGAACACCGCTAAGGAGCTGGGCGGCTCCATCAAGATCAACTCTTTCGTGAAGTTCGAAAGAGGCGAAGGTCTGGAGAAGAAGGAAGAGGATTTCGCAAGCGAGATCGAAAAGCTGGTTAACGGCTAATTCCCTCCCCCTATTACAAAAAATTCTGCACGGAGAAAACTCCGTGCAGTTTTTTGTTTTCATTTGCACGGTGGAAACGGGGAATGAAGGTAATAGGGATCTCATCCACCGCCTGCGGAGATGACATAGTTCCTGTTTGCTTGGTTGTTTCCGTCCACGAAGGATTGAAAGCTTTTAGCGCAAAAAAGAACCTCCGTGCAGAGGTTCTTTTTGTTCGTTTTACGCTAAGTCCCGCATTTTGCCGCGGTACACCAAGTCTGCACCGGGGAGGGTCATAAAGTCCACGGGGTGAGTGATGGGGGCAAGCTCTTCCACGCCCTCCACGTCGTATTTTTCCAGCACGTTCTTCACGAAGGCGGAGCAATAGAAGTGGTTGTGGCGGCGGTAATTCACACGGAAGGCGGCGGCACAAAGGCCTAAGAAATCGTAGTGAAAATACTTACTGCACCCGATCATTTCCTCCATCAATCTTCCGATCTCGTTGTAGGTCTCTTCGCTCACCGTCAAGGAAAGCACGGCGATCTTTGTTTCCGGGAACCGCTTAAAGGTGCCGAAATGAGGAGACTCCCGCACAAAGCCTGCGGAAATGGGATTGTAGGGATTTCGTCTGCCGAAGGAATACATTCGCGTCAGTTCCCTATTCATGCTGATAGAAGAATGGTTATATTCTTTCTTGGTTACTAAATGAAGGATCCGCGACAGGATGGTGCCCGTCTGGCTGAGCACGATGTAGATCTGCTTTTGATTGTCCTCCATAAGGCACCTCCTTTCGAAAGGGTGAAAACAGAAATCAAAGATCCTCGCCGTTATCCTCTGCTTCGGCAAGGGAGATCTCCAGGTTGCCGTTACGCACGCGGAGATCGTCGATAAACGCCTGCATTTGATCGCGGTCCTTGAGTCTTACCTTGTAGGAAAGCTTATACAGACTGCCCATGTTGGTGGTCTTGGTACGCACCAGGCGGCAGGAGGAGGTATGTTTTTCAAAAACGTCGGCAAAGGCGTTGTGGAAATGCAAGGTCTCGGGAACGGTTACGGTGAGATCCAGCATCTTCTGCTCCCCCATGGGAACAAAGGACAGCACCACCATCACCAAGCTCACCAGCAGGGTGAACAGTACCGCGATGACCACGTAGCCTGCGGCACAAGCCAAGCCTGCCGTCATGGTCAGGAAGATGGCAGAGATGTCTTTGGCCTTACCGGGAACGGAGCGGAAGCGCACCAGGGAGAAGGCGCCCATCACTGCCACGCCGGTGCCCACGTTGCCGTTGACCATCATGATCACGGTGGTTACGATCATGGGAAGAAGGATCAGGCATATCAAAAAGCTCTTGGTAGCGTAGGAACGGAACGCCGCGGCAAAGGCCGCCAAAGCGCCGCAGAGCAAGGAAACGCCCAGGCAGATGAGATAGACGTTGATCATGGTATTGGTTCCAAGGATGGATTCAAAGGTGATAGGCATAAGTCTGTTCTCCTTTTTTCATAATATCGAGGTAAGCGTTTCCGTATTTGGAAAATTTTCCGGGATAGATCTCGCAGTTCCCCAAGGCTTCCGCCAACCAGATGGGCATGGCACCGTCGGTCTTGATCTCCATCAGGGAAAGCTCGTCGGGAAGGATCTGCTTGCCGGTGGAGCCATAGGTGTCCGTCAGCCCGTCGGCAGAGGAAAGACCGTAGTCGCGGTAACGCACGGCGGAATCAAAGGTGATACGCAAATTGGGATGCTCCACGTCAAAGTATGCCTCCCGCTCGCAGGCGATGAGAACCGTTGGCTTGGGACGCTTGTAAAGCTCCATGGCGTAGTGAAGCTCCCGCATGATCTGGGAATCCTCCGTGGGGATACCGCTTTGCAGGTAGGCTTCTACGGCGTGCAGAGTGGAGGAAATACGGCGCTTATACACAACGCCCTTATACTTCTTCTTGATCTCAAAGAAGACTTGTCCGTCCTCCTTGGGGACGCCGTAACTGCGGATACGCAATTTTTCTTTATACGTAGTTGCATCGATGGAGTTGCGGATCAGCAGGAAGGTAGGCGTGTCAAGATACAGACTGCAGATGGTGCTTTTGCCGTGGGCGTCGGGAATCAACCGCTTCCCGATGACGGAAAGCAGGGCTTCCTTCTTTTCCACGGGCAGGAGGTATTTTTTCTCTACACGCTTGAAGATACAAATATCCTGCACCTCGGTCCGCCTCCTTTTTTACGAATACTTTATTATACTATAAATTACAAATAATTGCAAGTCTTGAGAATAGAAATTTCAAAATTTTGCAAGGGCGGTAGTCGCACTTGACAGAACAGGAGCCATGTGCTAAAATGAAAAAAATCAATGAAAAAGAGGATTTTTTGATATGAAAGCCTATCTTGTGCAACCCTACTATTCCTTCAAGGAAGCAGATCTGGAGACCTGTTTTGACGGCATGCTCCGCTTGCTGGACACGGTAGGCGAGGATGCTGATATCATTGTCCTGCCCGAATATACCGACGTCCCGGCCGCCTGCGGAAGCAAGAGTGCTTTTCACGATGCCATTCGGCGCTATAACACCCTTATCAAGGAAAAGGCAGCCGCAACGGCACGTCGCTGCCACGCCATGGTCTTCTTCAACGCGGCAGATGAAACCTCCGTCGGCTGGCGAAACACTACCTACGCCCTGGACCGTGCAGGCAATGTAGTGGGTAAATATTACAAGGCACACCCCGCCCCCAGCGAGGTCAAAGCCGAGAAGGACGGAGGCAACGAGCTGGACGTCTCCTACAGCTATACATTCCGTCAGCCGGACGTTATTGAGCTGGAGGGTATTCGCTTTGGCTTCATGACCTGCTATGATTTCTATTTTTACGAAAGCTTTGCGCCGTTGGCACGTCAGAAGGTGGATATCATCATCGGTTGCTCCCACCAACGCACCGATACCCACGAGGCGCTTTCCATCATCAATCGCTTCCTTTGCTATAACACCAACGCCTATCTGCTTCGCTCCTCGGTTTCGCTTGGGGAAGATTCCGAGATCTGCGGATGCAGCTGTGCCATCGCGCCGAACGGCAAGGTTCTCGCGGACATGAAGAGCAAGATCGGTGTTGCCTGCGTAGAATTCGAGCCCCACGCCAAGTATGCAAAGCCGGCAGGCTTTCGCGGTGCACCCAAGGCGCATTATGAGTACATTGAGGAGGGACGCCGCCCCTGGCTCTACCGCAACGGCGGTGCAAGCGTGGTTCCTTTTGATCAGTACATGCCCTATCCCCGCATCTGCGCCCACCGCGGCTATAATACCGTAGCTCCCGAAAACACCATGCCCGCCTTTGGCGCGGCGATTGCCATGGGTGCAGAGGAAATTGAATTTGACCTGTGGGCTACCAAGGACGGAAAGCTGGTCACGGCCCACGATGCCAACCTTGAGCGGGTGTCAAACGGTCACGGCAATATTTGGGAGCATACTCTCGAAGAGCTGAAAAAACTGGATTTCGGCAGTCATTTCAGCGAAAAATACAAGGATCTCCGCCTGCCCACCTTTGAAGAGATTTTGGCAAAATTTGCCGGCCGTGTGATCATGAATATTCATGTCAAGATCTGGGATATGGGTGCGGCGGATGACAAGCTTGAGGAGATCGCTTCTCTGATCGAAAAATACGATTGCGAACGGCATATTTATTTCATGACGATCAGTACCGAAAAGCTCCTGGCCATGCGCGAACGTCTCCCCCACGCCGGCTATTGCAGAGGCGCACGTCCGAACAACGAGGCCATGATTGAAGAAGCTATTCGTCACCGTTTCGACAAAGTACAGATCGTTTGCTGGCACCCTTACAACAAGGAAATGGTAGACCGTTGCCATGCCCACGGCATTATTTGCAACTTCTGTCAGGCGGACGATCCGCACTCGGCAAAAGAACTGCTTGACATGGGCTTTGATTGCATTCTGACCAACGACTTCCACGCCGTCAAATCCGGTTTGGAGGAGCTTGCTTGAGGGAGTGTGTAGGGAGGCATCCCGACGCAAACCGTGGATGGAATTGCGACGAAATCGCACATAGAATCAAGTCGAATTCCGTACGACGTGCAAAGCATGTTGATACCATACCAAGCCTGCGGCTTGGATAAAAAAAGAACGAAGCTATTGCTTCGTTCTTTTTTGGTGCCGGCGGTGGGACTTGAACCCACACGGTATCGCTACCAACGGATTTTGAGTCCGTCACGTCTGCCATTCCATCACGCCGGCATTTCTTCTTGGCACTCGGGTATTATAGCATATCTTTTTGAAAAAAGCAACCCTTTTTTGAAAGAAAATGCCTGGGTTTTGCAAAAAAATTGTGATGTACAGCCGCCCCCTTATGGAGCGGCAGGGATGCTTTTTACAAAAAGGAGCCTTTGCTTTGCGCAGGTTGCAGATCGTCCTTAGCAGCCACAGCCCGTGAGAGCCTTCACGTAGCAGGCAGAGCCGGCAAGGGTCAGAGCAAAGGAAGCCAGCAAAAGCCCGACCAGAGCGGCGCTGAGAACGCTGGTAGCCACAACACCCAAAGCGAGGAGCACCACAGAGAAGAGGGCGGTTCCCAGGATCCCTACAAGCAAAGCGTTCAGGGCGGAGCAGGCGCATTCACAGCCGTTTTCCCCGCGGGAAAGGGCGGAAGCCACTACCAGCACCGCCAGATAGACCACGGCGATCCCCAGCAAGACCCACAAAAATGCAGGCGTAACGGTAATCATCCCGGTGATCTGCAGAAACGCCGCAATCACGCCCACTACCACGGCGGCAATGATTGCCCAGAGGGTGCATTTGCACTTGCACTGACATTGACAGTTCATCATCTTTATCACCTCCACTGGCAATATATGCCGAAAAAGAGCGGGAAGTGCAAAAAAGGGACTGAATGAATCAGTCCCTTTTGATGTTATTTTGCCTGGGTATCGCAATAGATACAGCGATATTCTCCGATCTCGGGAGAGGTGAGGCGGAAGATCTGGTGGATCCCCTGCTCCGTTGTGGTGATACAACGGGGGTTTTTGCAAGTCAGAATATCCGTAAGGGTCTGAGGCAGAGAGATCTGCTTTTTCTCCACTACCTTCTCGTCTCGGATGATACACACCGTTGCCTTGGGACAGACGAAGCTGATAAGATCCATATCAAACTCCATGGTAGAGTCGATCTTGATGATATCCTTCTTGCCCAGCTTGGAGCTGTATACGTTCTTCAGTACCGCAACAGGGCACTCCAGAGCATCCAGCCCCAGCATATTGTAAAGCTGCATGGCCTTCCCTGCGGGAATATGGTCGATGACGATACCGTTTTTGATGCTGTCAATTCTCATATGAATAACCTTTCCTTTCGTAGCCCGCCGTGGCGGGCGATCGCGAAAGATTTTGTGAGCGAAGCCACAAAATCACGTTTGAAAAAGGATCCCTTTTTCAAACTTGTATCTCCAAAAGCTTCAAGATCAGTGCCATACGGATGAATTTACCGTAGTGCGCCTGTCGGAAATAGCAGGCACGGGGATCCTCATCCAAACGGGTATCGATCTCGTTGACACGGGGCAGAGGATGCATAACGATCATATCGTCCTTGGCGTTCTTCATCTTCTCGGGGGTAAGGATGTAGGTATCTCTCAAGCGGAGATACTCCTCCTCGTTGAAGAAACGCTCGCCCTGCACACGGGTCATATACAGAATATCCAGCTGAGGCATGACCTCATCCAGAGAGGAAACCTGCTGATACTCCAGACCCTTGTCCTCGATAAAGTTCTTGCGGACAAAGTCGGGCAGCTTTAACTCATCGGGAGAGATCAGCACAAACTTCACGTCGGGATAGCGGGACATAGCCTCGATAAGAGAATGGACGGTTCTGCCGAACTTCAAGTCGCCGCAGAAGCCCACGGTGAGACCTTCAAACTTGCCCTTCTCGTGGCGGATGGTCAAAAGGTCGGTAAGGGTCTGGCTGGGGTGGAAATGTCCTCCGTCTCCTGCATTGATGATGGGGATGAGAGAATGCATAGACGCCACCAGGGGCGCACCCTCCTTGGGATGGCGCATGGCGATGATATCTGCATATCCGCTGACAACTGACACCGTATCCGCAACGCTCTCACCTTTCTTGGCAGAGCTGGAGTTAGAATCGGAGAAGCCCAGCACGTTGCCGCCCAGGCTCAGCATAGCGGATTCAAAGCTCAGTCTGGTACGGGTAGAGGGCTCGAAAAACAAGGTGGCAAGGGTTTTGTATTTACACGCTTCTCTGTATTTGGCGGGATTGGCGATGATATCGTCCGCAACGGCGATCAGCTCGTCGATCTCTTCCACAGACAGATCAAGAATACCAATGAGACTTCTCATACTTTCGCTCCATTTACAGACAGATAGTTTTTAATGCGGGTTACGTTTTCTTCGTTGGCAGGGTCTTCCTCCAGGTATTCGATGATGTCGTAAACGTCCACCACGGAGTATACCGGGAAGCCGTACTCGTCGGACAGCTCCTGCATAGCGGATTTCTCGGTCTTGCCCTTTTCCTTGCGGTCTACCATGACGAACACGGCGGAGATCTTCACGCCCTCCAGCACGGAAAGGATCTCCATGCTCTCGCGGATGGCGGTGCCTGCGGTGATGACGTCCTCAACGATGACGATCTCTTCCCCGGCGGTGGGCTTGTAGCCTACGAACACGCCGCCTTCACCGTGGTCCTTCGCTTCCTTGCGGTTGAAGAAGAAGGGAACGTCCAGCCCGTTCTTCGCCAACGCTACGGCAGAGGAAACGGCGATGGAGATGCCCTTGTATGCGGGACCGTACAGAACGGTGCGCTTGTTGCCTACCTTCTCCAGGTAGCTCTTTGCGTAAAACTCGCCCAGCTTTGCGATCTGCTCGCCGGTCTTGATGTCACCTGCGTTGATGAAGTAAGGGATCTTTCTGCCGCTCTTGGCGGTGAAGTCGCCAAACTTCAGAACCCCTGCGGATTCCAAAAACTGTATAAACTCTCTCTTGTAGCCTTCCATAGTTACATCCTTTCGTGCTTGAATTTAAGGAACTTTTTGAAAAAAGTTCCTTAAGATCCTCAAAAACTTTCCCTTCAAACCTCATATACATGAGGTTTGGCAACAGGGTTTCTTGAAGGGTGCGGGAAACTTCTTTTTCCCGAAAAGAAGTTTCCTGCTCTTTTGCGTCCCTTTAACCTACAAACTCAGCCACGCAACGCTTGTAAGCGGCAACGGGATCGGGAGCGGCGGTGATGGGTCTGCCCACCACGATGTAGTCGGAGCCGATCTCCTTTGCCTGCGCGGGGGTCATAACGCGCTTTTGGTCGCCGATGTCTCCGTCGGCAAAGCGCACGCCGGGGGTGATGGTCAAGAACTTCTCACCGCAGGTATTGTGCACAGCCTGTGCTTCCAGGGGAGAGCATACCACGCCGTCCAAGCCTGCCTTTGCGGCATTCTTTGCGTAGTGCATAACCACCTGCTCCATGGGCTTTTCGATCCACAGATCCTGCTCCAGGCTTTCCTGGTCGGTGGAGGTCAGCTGGGTGACCGCGATGAGCAAGGGACGGGTGCCGTCGGGACGGGTGAGACCCTCCAAAGCGGCCTCCATCATGCGGGTGGTGCCTGCGGCGTGGAGGTTGGTGATGTCAACGCCCAGGGTGGAAAGCACCTTCATGGACTTCTTGACGGTGTTAGGGATGTCGTGAAGCTTGAGATCCAGGAAGATCTTATGTCCGCGGCGCTTGATCTCGCGAACGATCTCCGGACCCTCTGCGTAGTACAGCTCCATACCGATCTTTACAAAAGGTTTTTCCTCTTCAAACTTATCAAGGAATGCGAAAACATCTTCTTTGCTTGCAAAATCGCAAGCTACGATTACGTCTTTACCCATGATGTGCTCCTCCTATAATATCCGTCAAATTTGTAATTCCGTATTTTTCCATCACGGCAGGAAGCTCCTCCACGATGGTTTTGCAAACGAAGGGGTCGATGAGGTTGGCGGCACCCACCTGCACGGCGGTAGCGCCTGCCAGCATCAGCTCGATCACGTCCTCGGCGCAGGAAACGCCCCCCATACCGATGATGGGAACGTTCACCGCTTGGTACACCTGGTACACCATGCGAACGGCTACGGGGAAGATGCCCTTGCCGGAATAGCCGCCCATTTTGTTGGCGATGACAGGCTTTTGGGTCTTGAGATTGATGCGCATGCCCATCATGGTGTTGATAAGGCTGATGCCGTCTGCCCCTGCCTCCTCGCAAGCCTTGGCGATGGCGCAAATGTCGGTGACATTGGGGCTCAGCTTTACGATGACAGGCTTGGTGGTGACGGCCTTGACCGCCTGGGTCACTTCCTTGGCCATGGCAGGGTCTGTGCCGAAGCTCATGCCGCCGC
>JAGBXS010000051.1 GCA_017629175.1 Clostridia bacterium | reverse complement strand
TGCGGAGTTTGCCGTCAGGTCATGGCGGAATTCTGTAAGGAAGATTTCCGCGTGATCACTCCCGAGGGAGCTTACACCTTCGGGGAGATCCTGCCCCACGCTTTCGGAGGAATTTAAACCAAAAAACGGATCGTTTTTTGGCACGGTTTTGGGGCTTCACCTGCAAAACAGCACAACCGCCCGCATTGCGGGCTGCGAAAGGAAAAATAGTATGTACCGTATGTACGACATCATCACCAAAAAGAAGCAGGGAGAACCCTTAACGGAAGGGGAGATCCGCTTCTTCATAGAAGGCTATACGGAAGGCACCATCCCTCACGAGCAGGCCTCGGCCCTGTGCATGGCCATTTGCTTGCGGGGCATGACCATGGAGGAGACCGCCATTCTCACGGATGCAATGGCAAATTCCGGAGATACGGTGGATCTTTCCGCCTTTGGCGACCTTTCCGTGGATAAGCACAGCACCGGCGGAGTGGGGGATAAGACCACTCTCATCGTTGCACCCTTGGTGGCAAGCCTTGGCGGCAAGGTGGCGAAAATGTCCGGCCGCGGGCTGGGACACACCGGGGGCACGGTGGACAAATTGGAATCCATCCCCGGCTACCGCACCTCTCTGTCTCCCGAGGAATTCTTTGAGATCTCCCGCCGCATAGGTGTCTGCGTGGTGGGGCAAAGCGGGGTGTTAGCCCCTGCAGATAAAAAGCTGTACGCTCTGCGGGACGTCACCGCCACCGTGGATTGTATCCCCCTCATCGCTTCCTCTATTATGAGCAAGAAGCTGGCAGGCGGGGCCAAGTCCATCGTCCTGGACGTGAAGTGCGGCAGCGGTGCTTTTATGAAGACCCCGGAAGAAGCCAAAGCCCTTGCCGATGCCATGGTAGAAGTAGGGACAGCCTGCGGCAGAAAGGTCCGCGCTCTCATCACCAACATGGACGTTCCCCTGGGTACTCACATCGGCAACGCCTTGGAAGTGAAGGAAGCCGTTCGGATCTTGCGGGGCGAGCAGGAGGACGATCTCTACCGCGTGTGCATCGCCTTGGCGTCCAATATGCTCTCTCTTTGTATGGGTTGGAGCGTAGAGGAAGCGGAGGAAAAGTGTATCGAAGCCATCCGCGACGGCAGAGCCTACCGAAAGCTTTTGGAGTGGATCTCCGCCCAGGGCGGGGACACCTCCGTGCTGGAGGAGCTTTCCTTACTGCCTGTCTCTTCTATTTGCTATGAGCTCTGTGCCCCCGAGGCAGGGTATATTTCTCACATGGCCACCGACGGTATCGGCACGGCGGCTTGCCTGTTGGGTGCGGGAAGAGCCAAAAAGGAGGATACCATCGATCCCGCCGCAGGCATCGTGTTGCAGGCCAAGACGGGGGACTACGTGGAAAAAGGGCAGTGCATCGCCTATTTATATACTTCCTCGGAGGCGTTGCTTCCCGCCGCGGAAAGGGCGTTTTTGGAGAGCTTGACGTTCACCTCTCTGCCTCCCGTGGAAAATCCGTTGATTTTTACACGGTAAAGCAAAAATAGAGAGAAATTCTACTACGAGTTTATTGACAAACCCCACAAAATCGTGTATACTTGTGACAATCGAACGAAAGAAGGGATCGTACATGAATTACAATAACAACATCCGCTATTTCACCAAAGAGAATATCGGTAAGCTTTCCATCGCTTGCTGGGTCTGCGTCGCCGCAGGCATGCTGGCGTACTTCGCGTTGGATTGGTATTTGAGCTACCTTGGCGCAGCTTTTGCCATTCTCTCCGTGATTGCCGCCATCGTCACCTCTACCATGTCCGTCAGCGATAAGGAATATACCGCCTCTGTGGTGAACGCCGAGAAGGATTTCAACAAGAAGTTCCGTGCCTTCACCGAGGAGAAGCTTAACGCCCACAACGGCAGAGGCAAGGCCCCTGTTTCCCTGGACGACGAGAAGGTCAAGTTCGCCCGCGCCTATTTGCTGGAGGGTCAGGTCATGTTCCGCGTAGGCCACGACGGCAGACGCCGCAGCAACAAGCTGGTAATGACCGCTTACTATGCAGATAAGACTGCCGTTTACTTAGGATATCAGCTGCTTTCCATGACGGATGATTCCTGCGAGGAGATCTTCGCCGTTTACCCCTATACTTCCGTGGAAAGCATCTCCGCTTCCCGTCCCGAGGAGCGTCCCTCCTTCGCAGAGTACGACACCGTGACCTTGAAACTGAAGCACAAGGAAGAGCCCGTGGTATTCCACATGACCAAGGATATCGAGCTGGACAACCTGGTGAAGCTGGTCTCCTCCCGTATTACTGCAGACGAAGCCGAATAAAAATGCAAAACAAAAAGCACCCGAGCAGGGTGCTTTTTTTCATCATAAGGAATGGATCTCCGTTACCTCATACCCCGCCCCTTCCACGGCGGATCTCAGCATGCCGTCGGTAACGGCGGGGGAGACCTTCACCCGGGCGATGCCCTTCAGGTTGCTGACCTCCATGACCTCCACCCCCTGCATACCCTCCAGGGCGGTACGCACTCTGGCTTCGCAATGCCGCACATCATGCCCTTGATGGTCAAGGTCTTTTCTGCGGGAACAGCCGCCTCACAGCAGGGGGATGCCTTTTGGGAAGGCTTTTTGATCTTTCTCTTT
>JAGBXS010000050.1 GCA_017629175.1 Clostridia bacterium | reverse complement strand
GGCAACGGAGTTTTTCTACAACCTTTCCATGGATACCAATTACATCCGCACAGAGCGGGTGGCCAAGGATCTCCGCTGGAAGTACCAAGGCAAGTACGGCGAGCTGGATATCACCGTGAACCTCTCCAAGCCCGAGAAGGATCCCAAGGCCATCGCCGCCGCAAAAAATGCGGGGCAGTCCTCCTACCCCAAATGCCAGCTTTGCCCCGAGAACGTGGGGTATCACGGCAGAGCGGATCATCCTGCCCGCCAGAATTTGCGCACCATCCCCCTCACCGTGGCGGGGGAGGCGTGGCATCTGCAGTATTCTCCCTACGTGTATTACAACGAGCATTGCATTCTGTTAAAAGAGAACCATTCTCCCATGAGCATTACCCATCAGACCTTCGCCCGTCTTTTGGATTTCACAGAGCAGTTCCCCCATTATTTCATCGGCTCCAACGCCGATCTTCCCATCGTGGGGGGCTCCATCCTTACCCACGACCACTTCCAGGGGGGCAGATATACCTTCGCCATGGAGAAGGCCTCTCCCCGCAAGACCTTTGTCTTGAAGGACTATCCCGACCTGCGTGTTGAGTGGCTTCATTGGCCGCTCTCCGTTCTGCGCCTCACCGGCGAGAAGGAGCGGGTGCATCAGCTGGCGTGTCTGATCCTGGACGCATGGCGCAGCTATTCCGATCTCGATGCCATGGTGATCGCCGAGGACGAAAACGGCAACCACAATACCATCACCCCCATCGCCCGCAGAGAAGGAGATGCCTTCCAGCTGGATCTGGTGTTGCGTAACAACGTCACCACACAGGAGCATCCCATGGGACTTTACCATCCCCACGCCGAGAAGCATCACATCAAAAAAGAAAACATCGGCCTCATCGAGGTCATGGGTCTTGCCGTTCTGCCCGCCCGCTTGAAGGCGGAGCTGAAGGAGCTGGAGGAACGCCATCTTGCAGGCTTGCCCATGGATACCGAGGGCACCGAGAAGCACAGCCTCTGGTGGAACGAGATCCTGTCCCGCAGGGAAGTGACTTCCGAGAACATTTCTTCCGTTTTGGAGGAAGAGGTGGGCAGAGTCTTCGAAGCCGTTTTGGAGGACGCAGGGGTTTATTCTCCCGACAGCGTCGGGGAAGCGGGGATCTCCCGTTTCGTCTCCGCCTTGGAGAAGTAAGAACCGCACAGCAGTCTTCCCAGGCCTAAAATGGGCAGGGTCAGCACAAACCAAAGCAATGAGAAGGGCAGACAGATCTGTCCCAACAGGTTCCAGGGCATGGATGAATAATCCCATACCTTTAAGTGGAGCCACAGATTAACCACCGCTCCCGTGACAAATTCTACCGCCGTTATGAAGGCGCTTCCTAAGGCGCACTTTACAAGCAGACACTTGTTTTTCATTCTGCGGCAGTTACAGCAAAGCCAAATTCCCACCGCGGAGATCCCCCCTGCGAAAAACATGGAGATATGGGATCTTCCTCGGTAGAGCAGCTCCAACAGTACGTAAACCGTCCCGCAGACCCCAAAAAGCAAAAGCAACCTTTTCAACAAAAAAACCACCTCGCCGATAGTCTTTACCGGTGCAGGTGGTTTTATGCTTTGTCTGTGTCGATTTTTGCAGGCGGAATGTATAGCCGCACGGGCACGCCCCGTTCATGGGCGTAGTCAATGGTGTAAGCCGTTCCCGTGGATTCGCCGTCCCAAATGGCGATCACCAGATCGGCACATTCCACGATCTGCCTGTTCCGCAGAAGGGGTGCTTTTTTCCCAAAGAGATCGTAGCGGGGCTTGATGACTTGAATGGGGAGCCCTTTTTCCGAAGCGTATGCCTCCGCCAAGGTATCCACCCCCATGGCTCCGCCGGAGATCAGCATGGTAGCCTCCTTGGGGATATAACGGGAAAGATCCGCCCCATCGATCCCTCGGGAGCCGATCACCGCAACCTTCAATTCCTCTTTGCTCACTTTTTGCCTCCCAAGACTCGCTTCACCTTACCAAAAAACAGCCGTGCCCAAAAGCGGCATGCCCCGGTGCAAGAAAGAAATCCTCCCACCGTCCGCGGGGCAAGGGTGCGTAAGGGCTTTTCTTTTCCATCGACGATCCGCGTATCCGCCACGCCGATGATCATTTCCTCGGTGACCCCGAATTCCTTGACGGCCTGGTGGTCTCCGTCTCCATCAGTCGCCACAAAAAAGTCCCCGCCTCGTTGAGGGTGATGAGACTGCCCAGGTCAAGCTCCGCGCCCAAGGGAAGAACAATGAACTTTCCCGCCGTTTCCCGCAGGAGAAAACCGTCCTTGATGCGCATAGTTGTTTTATCCCTTGCTGTATGAACTGAATTTATGATACCACGGACTATATGATTTGTCAACAAAAAAAGAAGAAACGCCCCAAAAATGATGAAAAAAGGCGGTTGATTTTTTTGCGTGCCTTTGGTATACTTATTTATAATACTGTAAGTGTTTTTGATTACCGAGAAAAGGAATGGCATTGGGATTATGAAGTATGTGATTCTCGTAGGCGACGGAATGGCAGATTTGCCCTTGGCGGAGCTGAACGGAAAGACACCTCTTTCTGCCGCGGAAAAGCCCGGCATGGATTATATTGCCTCCAAGGGCTTAAACGGCAGGGTGAACACCGTGCCGGAGGGAATGGTTCCGGAGAGTGACACCGCAAACCTTGCCATCATGGGCTATGACCCCCGTGTGTATTCCAAAGGCCGTTCTCCCTTAGAGGCGGCAAGCATCGGTATTTCCATGGCCGAGGACGAGACCGCTATCCGTGCCAACGTGGTATGCCTTTCCGAGGAGGAAGAGGCTTACGAGGATAAGCGTATGATCGATCACTCCGCAGGGGAGATCTCCACCGAGGAGGCGGATCTTTTGATCAAATCGGTGCAGGAGACCTTTGGGAATGAGCTCCGCACCTTCTATACCGGCGTCAGCTACCGCCATTGCGTGATCTGGAAGGATTGTCCCGATTACAGCGACTTTGCCCGTCCCCACGATATCATTGGCAAGCGGATCGGGGATTACGCCCCCGTAAACCCTTCCTCCGCCCCTATGTGGGAGCTTCAAAAGGCTTCCTACGAGCTTTTGAACAACCATCCTGTAAACCTTGCCCGTGCCGCCGCAGGGAAGCGTAAGGCAAACTCCCTTTGGCTGTGGAGCCCCGGCAAAAAGCCCGCGCTTCCCTCCTTTACGGAGAAAACGGGGCTTACCGCCTCCGTGGTCTGCGCTGTGGATCTCATCCGCGGCATCGGACTTTGCGCGGGAATGAATGCCCCCGCCGTGGAGGGTGCTACGGGAACTTTGGATACCAACTATGCAGGCAAGCTGAACGCCGCCATCCGCGAGATGGAAAACGGCTCGGATTTTGTCTATATCCACGTGGAAGCACCTGACGAATGCGGCCACCAGGGCAGCTATACCGATAAGATGGAGGCCATCAGCCGTATCGATAAGGATATTCTGATGCCTCTGCTGGCATATTTCAAGAAGACGGGGGAGCCCTTCCGCTTGTTGCTGACGCCCGACCATCCCACCCCCGTATACGCCCGCACCCATACCCGTGACGCCATCCCCTTCGTGTTGTATGATTCCGAGAAGGAGAAAGACAGCGGCATCCGTTGCTACTGCGAGCAGGGCGGCTTTGACGGCGGCATCTTCTTGGAAAAGGGCGAGGATCTGTTGCAGCTCCTGTTGCAAGAAAATATTTAACGGAAAGGAATTCTTATGAAAGACAGAAAGTATCTGATCTCCCGGGGCAAGGTCGTCTTGTCCGATTACCGTGAGTTTTCCACCTTCAATCTTTGCAGAAACAGATTTTCCCGGGTGTTGCGCACCCTCTTCGTGGTTTGGGTGGTAGCCATCAGCGCCTATCTTGCTGTGGTGGGCTTCCTTTCCCAAAATTCCATGCTGATCCTGATCGGCGGTGTGCTTTTGCTCTGCTTGGGTAGCTTTTTCGCCCTTCTTCGCAAGCACGTCAAAACCGTCTGTGTCAAAAAACAGCAGTATCTTTACGCCACCCACGAGGTACAGTTCGGAAAGAACGGCATGATCTATTCCGTTTTGTTTGATCCTGCACATAATTCTTATAAGCAGGCGGATACCCAGGACGATTTCTTCTATTCCGATTTCATGGCCGTGTACGAGACCCGCGGCTTCTTCTACTTCTACATAGACAAAAAATCCACGATCATCGTGCCCAAAAGAAACATGATGCCCGCGGATTCTATGGAGTTGAGTGCCCTTCTCGCCAAGACGGTGGAGAAGAGATTTATTCGCTGCATTTAAGGAGTGCATCCACCTCGGCGGTATCCAGCCCGCAAGCCGTAAGGCCGCTTTTGCGCTTAAGCGCTTGGGAATGTACCTTTGCCTTGTAGGAAGTAAATTCCTTTGTGTCGGGGCGGAATTTCCCCAGAAACAGATCGGCATATTCGTAAAGCGTGCTTTCCCCGGTGTAAACGGCGCAAAGAACCCCGTAGGGCTTGCCCCGTTCGATGGTGTAACGCTCCTCGGTGATCTCATAGCCGTTTTCCCACAGGAATTTTCTCAGATCATCCTGGGCCGTCATGGGCTGCAGGAAGAAGCGGCATCCCGGGTGAGGACCGTACCGACGGAGAATATCCGCGATCAGTTCTCCTCCCATACCGCAGATGCAGGCACCGTCAAAGTCAAAGTCTCCCAGCTTATCAAAGCCGTCGGAGAGTACGAAATGAGGGCGCACCCCGTATTTTTCCGCCGTGGCTTGTCCCCGCTCCAAAGGGCCTTCGTTGATGTCCGAGGATACAGAGAGGGAAGCGATCCCCTCCTTCATCACGTAGACGGCGAGGTAAGCGTGATCGGAGCCAATGTCCGCCACACAGCGAAAGGGTGCGTATGTACGGAGCATTTCCGCCACCGTTTGTAATCGATTTCCCAAAGCTCTCATTTCCCAAAGCTCCTTTTCTCGCTAAGTAAAGGGCGTTTCCCGCCCTGTCGGTACCCGATCTTTAACAGCAAAGCTTCTTTTCCAGGTACTTGATCGCCTTTTTTGCCTTCTTTTTCATTTTTCTGCCGGGCTGACAGCTGTTTACCAGCGCGTTGGCCGCCAGATAGCCCAGGGCGATCCCCATGGCAATGCCGATCATGTCGCAGGCGGCGCGGTGTCCGGCCACCATTTTTTTCATACACATCATGCTTTTCATCCTCCCGATGCTATTGTTTGCAGGGGAGAACGAAACTATACTACCACATTTCTCCTCTCCTTGCAACCGTTTTTGCAAAAAAAGCGTTTTTTTCTCAGAGAAAAAGTAAAAAAACCATTGACAAATCGAATGCAAAGAGATATAATGGAATGAACTGTGTAACCGAGTCGGTATTTGCAAAGTGAGGTGTTTTCCCATGATTCTTGATCTTCGTGAGCTGGTTGTCGGGGTTGTAAACACCATTCCCTTTGCCTTTAAAGATTCCGGTGCAGAGCTTTCCGATGATTTGACCTCCGCAGAGGTTTCCGTAGAGGGCGCGGCAGAAAACCACGCAGGCTACCTGACCTTGAGCGGCAAGGCATCCTTGCAGGGCGTTGCCCGTTGCGGGCGATGCTGTAAGGAGTTCCCCGTACGTTTGGAGTTTCTTCTGTCTTACAAGATGGCAGAGGGGCTTGCCAACGAGGATGAGGAGGAGTTCCTTTTGCTGGAGGACGGCCGGTTGAATCTTTCGGAGGTGGTCCGCGATCAGATCCTCACAGAGATGCCTTTCCGTTTTCTCTGTAAGGAGGATTGCAAAGGCCTTTGTCCCGTGTGCGGATGTGATCTGAACGTAGAGCGATGCTCCTGCGATACGCGTGAGATCGATCCCCGTTGGGCGGCTCTGAGCAGTTATTTTGAAGAAGATAATGAAAATGATCATACGTAAGGAGGTTCATTAGAGATGGCAGTTCCCAAGAGAAAAGTCTCCAAAGCAAGACGTGATAAGCGTCGTTCCAACGTTTGGAAGCTCGAGCTTCCCGGAATGTCCAAGTGTCCTAAGTGCGGTGCGTTCAACCTTTCCCACCGTGTCTGCAAGACCTGCGGTTATTACGGTGGCAAGGCAGTCTTGACGGTCGGAGAAGAAAAGGCGTAAAGAAAAGCGTGTTGCTCACTGCATTGAGTAACACGCCTTTTTCATAGTAATAGAACCTACGAAAGGAGGCTTTTCATGGTCAAGATCCAATCGGTCACCCCCGGCAGTCCTGCGGATAAGGCAGGCATCAAGGCGGGGGACGTGTTAGTGTCTGTGGGCGGCGAGCGGGTTTGCGACGTGCTGGATTACCGTTTCTACGGAACGGATGCCAACACGGAGGTCACTCTGTCCCGGGATGGGGAAGAGATGACGTTCAAGCTTCGCAACAGAGAATACGCCGATCTGGGGATGGAGTTTTCCACCTACCTCATGGACGAAAAGAAGCGTTGCACCAACAACTGCATCTTCTGCTTCATCGATCAAAATCCCAAAGGGATGCGAGAGACCGTATATTTTAAAGATGACGATGAGCGCCTCTCCTTTTTGCAAGGGAATTATGTAACCCTCACCAATATGCGGGAGTCGGATGTGGAGCGCATCATCCGTATGCATATTTCCCCTATAAACGTTTCCGTCCATACCATGAATCCCGACCTTCGGGTGAAAATGATGGGCAACCGCTTTGCAGGCGAAAAGCTTCGTTTCCTGAAAATGCTGGACGAGGGCGGTATCCGCATCAATGCCCAGCTGGTCCTTTGCCGCGATATCAACGACGGCGAGGAGCTGACCTATTCATTGGATGAATTATGTAAACTTGAAAATTTAGAGAGCCTTGCCGCGGTTCCCTGCGGCATGACCGCTCACAGAGAAGGACTCCCCGAGATTTTGCCTTACCATAAGGAGAGTGCCGCCGACGTGATCCGCCGTATCGAAAAGAAGGCGGCGGAATGTCTGGAGACCTTTGATTGCCGCAAGGTGTTCGCCTCCGATGAGTTTTATCTCACCGCGGAAAAAGAGCTTCCTCCCGACGAGGCCTACGAGGGCTACCCCCAGCTGGAGAACGGGGTGGGCATGCTGCGCCTTCACACCGTGGAGTTTGAAGACGCCTTGGCGGATTGCGAGACGGAGGACGTTTCCCGTCACCTCTCCATCGCCACGGGTATGCTGGCCAAGTCTCACATGGAGCATCTTGCCTCCCTTGCCATGGCGCGGTTCCCCTCTTTGCGGGTGGACGTTCACGCCATCGTGAACCACTTCTTCGGGGAGACCATTACCGTCAGCGGTCTGGTCACCGGGGGAGATCTGATTGCCCAGCTGAAGGGCAAGGAGCTGGGAGATACCCTTCTCATCCCCGAGAATATGCTCCGCCACGAGGGCGATCTGTTCTTGGATAACGTCAGCGTATCGGACGTAGAGAACGCCCTGCACGTCACCTTGGGAGTGACCTCCCGTGACGGCGAAGACCTTTTGCATCACTTTTTAGACAACTAAAGTCCCCCTAAAGAATCCTGCCCGCCCCTTTTTGCGGGCAACGAAAGGAATGATCAACATGGCACAACGAGTAGTCGCGGTGGTTGGCCGCCCCAACGTGGGCAAGAGCACTCTGTTCAACCGCCTCACCGGTTCCCGTATCTCCATCGTGGAGGACACCCCCGGCGTTACCCGTGACCGTATCTACCACGAGGTGGAATGGAACGGCGAGACCTTTATGCTCATCGATACCGGCGGTATTGAGCCTATTACCGACAGCACCCTGCTGGTGCAAATGCGTGACCAAGCCCAGGTGGCCATCGAGCACGCCGACGTGATTTTGTTTATGTGCGACCTGCAGAGCGGCATGACCGACTCCGACAACGACATCGCCACTATGCTGCGCAAGGCGCGTAAGCCCGTCATCGTCATCGTCAATAAGGTGGATTCCATCGGCGCCACCCCCGCAGAATTCTACGAGTTCTACGGCTTGGGCTTTGAGGACGTATTCCCCCTGTCTTCTCTCAGCGGTACCGGTACCGGCGATATTCTGGACCGCGTGCTGGAGCTTCTTCCCAAGGAAGAGGAAGAGGAGAATGATGACGACCGTATCCGCATTGCCGTCATCGGCAAGCCCAACGCGGGCAAAAGCTCCATCATCAACAAGATCTGCGGCGAGGACCGCGTCATTGTCTCCGACATGGCAGGTACCACCCGTGACGCCGTAGATACCTACGTGGAGAACAAATACGGCAAATACGTTTTGGTGGACACTGCAGGTATCCGCCGTAACGCAAAGATCGAGGATAAGATCGAGAAGTACAGCGTTCTCCGCGCCAATATGGCGGTGGAAAACAGCGACGTTTGCCTCGTGATGATCGATGCCAACCAGGGTGTCACCGCTCAGGATGAGCATATCGCAGGCATCGCCCACAATGCGGGCAAGGCAAGCGTTATCGTGGTCAACAAGTGGGATCTCTTGGATAAGGACAATTCTACCTTTGACAATTACCGCAAGGATGTGTATAACGCCCTTTCCTACATGACCTACGCCCCCGTGGTGTTCGTCTCCGCAAAAACCGGCCAGCGTGTGGATAAGATCTTTACCTTGGTAAACGACGCATACAAGGAATCCTGCAAGCGTATCACCACCGGTGTCCTCAATGACTTCCTGTCGGATATCACCGACCGCGTCCAGCCCCCCACGGATAAGGGCAGACGACTGAAGATCTATTACATGACCCAGACCACCACCAACCCTCCCACCTTCGCATTGTTCTGCAACAGTGCAGAGCTGTTCCACTATTCCTATCAGCGGTATATCGAAAATTGTCTGCGCAAGACCTTCGGCTTCGAGGGAACTCCCATCCGATTGGTCATTAAGCAGAAAGGAGAATAACCACTATGCTTCAATTTTTTGAATGGTTCTGGAACGCAATCGGCTTGTATGAAAAGCTGGGAATTGCCAAAGAGATCGTGGTGGACGGCACCACCCTTCAGGTCTCCTTCCAAGGCTTTATGAACTGGCTCCACGGAGATCTGCTGGAGAAGGGCGAAAGCCTTTCCGCCGCCTTGATCTTCAGTGCGGGTATTCTGATCTGCACCATCATCCCCTACCTGTTGGGAAGTTTAAACGCCGCCATCATCGTTTCCAAGTATAAGTATCACGACGATATCCGCAAGTACGGCTCCGGCAACGCGGGTATGACCAACATGGGCAGAGTCTTCGGCAAGCAGGGTGCTTTGCTGACTCTGGTGGGGGATATGCTCAAGCAGTTTGTTGCCGTGATCATCGGCATTATCGCTTGCGGAGAGCTGGGTGCCTATTTTGCAGGCGTGTTCTGTATGCTGGGCCACATCGCCCCCGTATATTACCACTTCCGCGGTGGTAAGGGCGTGCTCACCGCCGCTACCATGATCCTGATGATCGATTGGCAGGTGTTCCTTGTGGCAGGTACCATCTTCGCCCTCACCGTGCTGATCACCCGCTACGTATCCCTTGGCTCTATTCTCGCAGGCTTCTCCCTGCCCGCCATCGTTTATGTCAGTGCCACCATGCGCGGAACTTATCCCTCTCTGCCCGCCCTTTGCTTCTCTCTGTTTATCGGTATGCTGTTGATCTTTATGCACCGATCCAACATCCGCCGTCTCTTCAACGGCAACGAGAACAAGGTCTCTTTCAAGAAAAAACAGAAATAACCTAAGAAAGGAAGGAACGCGTCATGCCTCTTGCCGACCGTGTCAGACCCAATACCTTTGACGAGATCTGCGGACAGACGCACCTTCTTGCCAAAAACGCCCCCCTGCGCCGCATTCTGGATAGCGGCCACTTGCCCTCTCTCATCTTCTACGGCCCTCCCGGCACGGGGAAGACCACCACGGCGGATCTCATCGCAAAGCACTTCCGCAGAGAGTTCTACAAGCTCAACGCCACCTCCGCAGGCACTGCCGAGGTGAAAGAGATCTTAAACCTTTCCGGCGGCATGATGAGCGGCGCCGAG
>JAGBXS010000049.1 GCA_017629175.1 Clostridia bacterium | reverse complement strand
GAACGAGGACATCGAATGCTCCTTCGGTTTTGACACCGCTACCAAGACTTACAGCGAGATCGTCGGCAATATCGAGCGTGATGCCAACTCCGCTAAGAAGTACTGGCATTTCGTAAAGGTTATGGGTCGTTCCGCATCCCACGTTGCACTGGAATGCGCTCTGCAGACCCGTCCCAACATCTGTCTGGTAGGCGAGGAAGTTGCCGCTAAGAAGATGTCTCTGGCAGAGATCACCGATTATATCGCAGACTCCGTAGCTACCCGTGCCGCAAAGGGCTGGAACTTCGGTGTTGCCATCATCCCCGAGGGTATCGTTGAGTTCGTTCCCGAGTTCTCCAAGCTCATCGCAGAGATCAACGAGCTGTTGGCAGGCGAGAAGACTGAAGAGTTCAACGCACTGCCCACTTGGGAGGCTAAGTATGCCTTCATCGAGGCTGGTCTGACCAAGGAATCCATGGCAGTCTTCGCCATCCTTCCCCAGTCCATCCAGCAGCAGCTCTTCCTGGAGCGCGATCCTCACGGTAACGTGCAGGTATCCCTCATCGAGTCCGAGAAGCTGTTCTCCGCAATGGTTGCCGCTAACCTGAAGGCTCGTAAGGCCGCAGGCACCTACAACGGCAAGTTCTCCGCCCTCCACCACTTCCTGGGCTACGAAGGCCGTTGCGCATTCCCCTCCAACTTCGATGCTGACTACTGCTACTCCCTGGGCTACAACGCATTCATGCTCATCCAGTACGGTTACACCGGCTACCTCTCCAAGGTTTCCAACCTGTCCAAGCCCGCTGAAGAGTGGGTTGCAGGCGGTATGCCCATGACCAAGATGATGAACATCGAGAGAAGAAACGGTAAGGATAAGCCCGTTATCCGTAAGGCTCTTGTAGAGCTGGACGGCAAGCCCTTCCAGTACTTCGCAGCTCACCGCGCAGAATGGGCAGAGGAAACCTGCTTCGTTTATCCCGGCGCTATCCAGTACTTTGGACCCACCGAGGTTTGCGACGCTACCACCGTTACCCTGGCTCTGGAAAAAGGCGAGTAATTCTTCCTGTATTGGAACGTAAAACCTTAAAATTGAAGCTGCCGAGAAATTTCTTGTTTCTCGGCAGTTTTTTTTATAGCGTATTTTCCTCTTGATTTTTCTCTATTGTGTGTTATACTGTACCCATTAGACACAACGAAAGCGATACCGATCATGGAACAGACCCGCCGCCTTCTGCTACGGCAGTACCAACTTTATCCCGCAGCAGAGCTTACCGATCTTTTCAAATTTCTCTTTCAGAGCGCCTTCGGGTGTGAGCATCTTGTCTCCTCCCCGGAGAGGGCGATAGACTACATCCGTAAGGAATACGACGCTTCGACGTCCTTTTGTCCTCCCGAAGTGACAGAACTGGACGGGGACTACTGCCGCGTTTCTCTTTCTTGCCTGCAGAACGGCCTTGCTCCCGAAACCCTGGGCAAGCTGTTTTGCCGTTCCTCCAAGCATGAACCCGACGGAAAAAAACGCTTGACCGAAATGCTAACCACCGCACGGGAAATGATCGCAGAGGGTGCCTTGCCTTTTTCCGCTGAAGTTTTCGAATATAACTTAACTTTATGGAAAGAAAACGACTTCTGTCCCGTGCACCACTCCGAGACCTTCCGTAACGCCTACCACCCCGCCTACCGCGTCATTGCAAAAGAGTACGTGAGACTTTTGCCTCTACTTGCCAGGATCGATCAAGCCCTTGCCAAGAGCTCCTGTACGCTGGCCATCGAAGGGGGAAGTGCCTCCGGAAAAAGCACCCTGAGTACACTGCTTTCGGAGCTTTATGATTGCAACGTGATCCACATGGACGATTTCTTCCTCCGCCCGGAGCAACGCACCGCTGACCGCCTGAGGGAGATCGGCGGTAATATCGACCGAGAACGCTTCTTGACCGAGGTTCTCCACCCACTGTCCGAGAGCGAGCCCTTCAGCTACCGTCCCTTCGATTGCTCCACCCAAGCTTTAAGGGAACCCATTCAAATTCCTCGCAAGCCCTTAACCGTCATCGAGGGTGTTTATTCCATGCACCCCGCCTTTTCTGATTGCTACGATCTTTCCGTATTCCTGGACATTGCTCCCGCAACCCAAAAACAACGGGTGGAAAAACGGAATTCCCCCTTCTTCGCCCAAAAATACTTAGAAACCTGGATCCCTATGGAAAATCGGTACTTCACCGAAACGGATGCCAAAAACCGTTGTACCCTTTCCATTCCGGAAGAATTCAACCCATAATCTAACCCAAAAGACCGTCGTGATCTTCACGGCGGCCTTCTCTCTGTATGGGCGTTTTTTCCTCCAACACGGTGATTGATTTTAACGGCTCCCTGTGCTAAAATAATGGCAACCAGAAAGGAGGATGTTTTATGAACACCATCAGCGAAATCATTGCCTCTCTCCGTAAAAGCAAAGGGATGACCCAGGAAGCCTTGGCGAATATTCTCGGCGTTTCCCCGCAAACCGTTTCAAAATGGGAAACAGGAACAACCATGCCCGACATTTTGTTACTCCCCATGATCGCAGACGTCTTCGGCACCACCATCGATGCCCTCTTTGGGATCAAGCCTGTAGAAGAACGGAAGACTTATACCAAGGAAACCTTTTGTGAAGAGGTCTATTCTCAGGTCTGCCGCAGTTTTGCGGGCTATTGGAAGGACGAAAAAGCGCCCCCGCCTCTGGAGGAGCGTACGGCAGATCTAAAGCAATATCTGTTCACCCACCCCGAGGTCCAAACCATGATCCTGTCAAATCATACAGGTAACGGCGTGTACGCCAACAGCGATCTTGCCGTGATCTTCCGTAAAGAGGAATCCACCATCCGCGACCTTCTGCAGGACGAGCAGGCTTGGACAGTGCTGAAACGCTTTGCCGATGGGGAGACCCGTGCCGTCTTTGAATTCATCGTCTGCAATCCCTGCAAATCCTTTACCTCCTCTCTCATCGCCGCCAAATGCAATATCGAAATCGGTCTTGCGGAGAGGGCGTTGGATAACCTGTTGCGGATGAACCTTGTCTCTCGCAACGATGTGGACACCGGGGACGGCATCCTCTACGTCTACCGCGCCTGGGGAACACATAAGCTTTTGCTGGTCTATACCATGCTCTCCATCGCCTCCCGTTTGGGAAACTACCGCGAGATGTACCGCGGCTTCCTGAATTAAGCCTATGTTCGGTGCACCAACAGGCTGGATCAAACTGATCTGCAAACGGCTCGCCTATGCCGTCAAGGTCAGAAGGATCTGCAAACAGAAAGGCTTTACCTTAGAAACGCATCGAAAACTTTGGTGGCTTGGTAAAAACAAAAGGGGTAAGATCAATTTTACGATCCATTGCAAAGAAAACTTGAATTCTTAATATCTCAATGAGCATTCGTATCCCATAAACACTTAACTCTCTCGCCGGGAGACCTGCCGTTGAAAACACGGGTGTTGCAGGAAGTTTTTCTTTGTGTTATACTGCATTCGAAAGAACACTACGGAGGAACTTCTTATGCAAAACATCGGCAAACGCATCAAAGACCTGCGGAAGCAAAACGACCTCACCCAGGAAAAGCTTGCCACCCTTTTGGGCGTAACGGATAAGGCCGTCTCCAAATGGGAATGCGGCGCCACCATGCCCGACCTCGCCCTCATTGTCCCTCTGGCGAGGCTCCAGCAGGTAAGCACCGACACCCTGCTGGGAATGAGTCCGCCGGAAAACGACCCCCGCAAGCAATACTTCGATGCAGAGTACTTCGAATACTGGAAGAAGGACGACCACGAGGCGGATTACCTCATCGCAAAACAAGCCGTATCGGAATACCCCGGTGACTACCGCTATCTTCATTGGCTTGGATCCGTGGAATACTACATCGCCTTCCGTCACAAGGATCAAAAAGAATTCCTTGCCGCTATGGACAAATCCATCGCCCACAACCTGCAGGTGTATGAAAATGCTACAGACGAAGATCTTCGCAACGATTCTCTGTGGACGGTGATCTGTGCCTACCGTTACAGCGACAGGATCGATGAGGCAAAGAAATATGCTATGCTCTACCCAGAGGGAAGCCCCACTACCCGTAACGATGCTCTGGAGATGTGTCTGAAAGGGGAAGAGCTTTTGATCCTCCGCCAGGAAAACATCTCCGATGCTTTGGCAAATCTTTTGAACAAGCTGGAAAAGCATTGGCGGTTCGAGAGTCCCGCCCTTCCTCGCACCCGTGCCTCCGTCTTAGCAAGCAAGGCCATCATCGAGACCGTCATCCCGGACGGCAATTATCTGTATTTCAGCTTTTGGATGCAGTTCATCCATGAAAAGCTTGCCCGGATCGCAATCTATGACGGTGACCACGCCCTTGCCGTGGAAGAACTGAAAAAAGCCTTACAGTTTGCCAAGGAACGAGACCGTTCCGTGACGGGCGGCAAGCACCCCTATACCTGCCCCATCTTGGATCACTATTACTACGACTATTCCGACTGCAGACCCCTGGGCAGTATTGAAACCTATTTCAAAGACGAGCTCCGCGATGATAAGACCTACGATCCCCTCCGCCACCGCGAGGATTTTAAATCACTGTTGGGTTAGGCTCCCTCCGGGGAGGATATCCGCTAAAGCGGATGCGCAGTCAGCCATCCGGCTGACTGAGGGAGCATGCGGGAGAGAGAACCGGCGTCAGCTCTCGTTGTTTTAACATAAAAATAACTCCGTGGAATCAATGCATCCACGGAGTTATTTTCATCTCCTTAAAATCTAACAGGCTGATCGATAAACCGAAGCAAGCAAACCTGCATCCCGGGCTTGAACTCTCCCCACGCCCACTGGTAGGGGGTCGTTTTGCACACCCGCTTTCCCACATCGTTTTCCACGGTGATCTCCAAAATCGGCATATCAGAAGTAGCATACGTTGTCCCGGGCTGGTTAGTTGCGCCGTACCGTCTTGCAGGCACCATTTTGATGTCGCTATCCACAATCTTGCCGATAAACTCCTTCTTTTGTAGAAATGCCAAGAGCTTCGACATTTTTGCCCCCACAAGAAGCAGAAGAGGGAACACCGCGTAAAGCGCCCCGTACTTCGCCAAATAGTCGGTGAAGAAAAACAGTACACCCCAAAGAGCAACCGCAAGTAAAACATATCCGCCAAACTTCAAAAGACAAGCCTTGCTTCTTTTTCGCTGTATTTCTTTTGCTTGCTCCAACGTAAGCATATCCTTATATCCTCTCTAAATCGCTTTTTTGTAGTCTACCATAAATTCCCCAAAAAATCAATAGTACGCCTTGCAATTGCTCTAAAAGTATGGTATCATAAAAAAGACATCCATTAGAAAGGAGCAATGTCTATGCTAAACGTTACGCTTTTAGAAAACCACGAGGAGATCCGCAAAAATTTTAATGCGAAATTTGTTTACACCGAAGCCGAATTTGAGCTTCACCACAGGGATTGGATCGAAAGAAACGCCGCCCAAGGACATCCCTTGAGTTATGATCGCTTGCTCCTTTGGGATAAAATGCCTCCCTACCAAGCCATCTCCTTCGATCGCGCACTGGCATTTTTGAAAGGCATGAACGGCAACGTTTACGCTATGTCAGAGCCGACACGGGAGCACGGTCAAGGCTTCACCATCGAAGGTGAATGCCGCTTTGGGGAAGTGATTCAAGCAACCCCCATGGACTTGGCAGAACGTATTGAATACGAATGGTACGAGGAGCGGCGGTTAGGAGTCTTGGATCAATATTTGGAAGACGCTATGCTACCCGTGGACCTCTACGTTTTCGACCCTTCCATGGAGCACCTTCTTGTGTTCACCCATGAAAATGATTTCTGGGATCTGGAATCGGAACAACCCATGGTAGCGGCAAAAAGCCGTTACTGTATGTGCGAAGGCTTCCCCTTGCCCCCTGCTGCTTCCTACGAGGAGCTGAAAGCCGCCATTGCCAAAAGCCCCAAGCCCAACACCGTTTTAACGTTGGAGCTTTCCTACGCCCTCAAAGGATATTTCCGCGCCTTCACCGTCTGCAAACAGCTTGCATCCGATCGCAAAGGCTACGAATACTGGTTCGATCATGCACCCGAGATCCGCTACACTTCTATCGAAGCGTTGGAACAAGCCAAAGCCTTTTACGAGGATTCCTTGCTCACCGTGGCCGCAGATCCTACCGTCCGTTTCGAGATTCATTCCGTAACATACACACCTAAAGCCTAACCAACAGGAGACCAAATATGAAAACCATCCTCAGCCAACTCACCTTAGAAGAAAAAGCCGCCCTGCTCACCGGTGCCGCCTCTATGGCCACTGCTGAGATCTCCCGTTTGGGCATCAAGGGCAAGAACCTCGCGGACGGCCCTCACGGCGTTCGCAGCAATAGAGAGGACAACTGTACCCATTTTCCCAACCTCTGCTGTCTGGGCGCCTCATGGGACGTAGAAGCCGCCTATAAAATGGGCAAGGGGATCGGCGACGATTGCATTGAGCATGACGTGCAGATGATTCTCGGCCCTGGCGTGAACATCAAGCGCACCCCTCTCTGCGGCAGAAACTTTGAGTACGTTTCCGAAGATCCCGTTTTGGCAGGGGAGATCGTTGCAGGCTACATCCGCGGTGCGGAGGATCAAGGCGTTGCCACCTGCTTGAAGCACTACGCCATGAACAACCAGGAAAAATACCGTCTGGACGCCAGCGTTGATGCGGATGAGCGTACCATGCGGGAGATCTACCTCCGTCCCTTTGAGATCGCCGTGGAAAAAGGAAACCCCACCGGCATCATGTGCGCCTACAACAAGGTCAATTCCATCTGGTGCTCCGAGAACAAACAGCTTCTCACCGAGATCTTAAAAGAAGAGTGGGGCTACGAGGGCATGGTAGTCTCCGACTGGGGTGCCGTCCATAACATTGCCAAAGCCGTTGCCGCAGGCCTTGACCTGGAAATGCCCAATAACTGGATCATTTTGGAACAGTTAAAGGCCGGGCTGGAAAACGGGGATGTGACCATGGAGCAGATCGACGCCGCCGTGGAACGTGTCCTGCCCTTCGCTACCCGCGCTATCCCCGAGAAGAAGCCTTACGACAGAGATGCCCAGCACAGCTTGGTTCGCGAGATCGCCGCAGGAAGCATCGTTCTTCTGCAAAACCGCGATGAAGTTCTCCCCCTCACCTCCGAGAAATACAAGAAGATCGCTGTCGTCGGTGAATACGCCGTCAACCCCTTGTATTCCGGCCAGGGAAGTGCCGAGGTACTGCAAACCCCCGAATATACCGACAGCCCCTTGGAAGAACTGAAAAAGCTTCTCCCCGAAACGGAATTCCTCTACGGGGAGTATTATCAAAAAGCCGCCTACTCCAAGGAGATGCTGTGGCCCAAGCTGGGTGAGTTTATGGATTTTGCCCGTCAGGCGGATGCAGTCTTGCTGTTCGTTGGTGCCCAGGAATCCGAGGATACCGAGAAGTTCGACCGCCGTACCCTGCGTATGAACCCCAACTACGATATGTACGTAGAGGCCGCCATCCGTACCGGTAAGCCCACCATCGTCGTCTGCCAGTCCGGCAGTGCCGTCGTCTTTGACGAAGACACTCGTAACGCCCACGCTATTGTGCAGATGTGGCTGGCCGGAGAAGCCGCAGGCGGTGCCATCGCCGACGTTCTGACCGGTAAGGTCAATCCCTCCGGCAAGCTTTCCGAGACCTTCCCCAAGGAACCCCGTACAGATCTGCAATATCCCGGCAACGGTCATTATATCGAATATACCGAGCGTTTCCGTGTAGGATACCGTTACTATGACCTCCATCCGGAGGAGATCTTGTTCCCCTTCGGCCACGGCTTGTCCTATACCTCTTTCTGGTACAGCAATCTTTCCGTAGAAAAGAAAGAGGACGGCTGGCAGGTTTCCTTTGACGTGACCAACAACGGCAGCCTTTACGGCGCAGAAGTGGCTCAGCTGTATATCTGCGACCCCGTATCCACCGTTCCCAAGCCCGTCAAGGAACTGAAAAAGTTTAAAAAACTTCGCCTTGCTCCCGGGGAGACCCAATCCGTTTCCTTTACGCTGACAGAGCGCGACCTTTCCTATTACAACGTTTCGCTTCACCGCTGGGTTGCGGAAGACGGCAAGTACCATATCTTGGTAGGCTCTTCCTCCCAGGATATTCGCCTGCAGGGCACCATCCTCCATACCAACGGCAAGGACTATACCATCCGCCGCGTCGGCGTGGATATGATCGGGTAATTTCTCCATGAAGCTTTTTGCGCCTTCCTACTACAAGGACTTCGCCTGCATTGCAGACCGCTGTCAACATAGCTGCTGTGTAGGTTGGGAGATCGATATCGACCCCGATACCCTCGCTCATTATGAAACCATGACCCACCCTTATGGAGAGGCTGTTCGCAACAGCATCTCCTACCAAGACGATCCCCATTTCGCCTTAACTGCGGGAGACCGTTGTCCCCACTTGAACGAGAACGGGCTTTGCAAGCTTATCATAGAAGCAGGGGAGTCCTCTCTTTGCGAGATCTGCCGTGAGCATCCCCGCTTTTACCACACCACCGCAAAGGGCATGGAGGTGGGCTTGGGGATGTCCTGCGAGGAGGCCTGCCGCTTGATCCTTTCCTCCGACGGATACGATGCCTTTTATGAGGTTTCCCATGAGGACGGTGACCCGGAGGAGTTCTTCTTCGATGCCTTGCCCCGTAGAGATACCCTTTATCGCATCCTTTCCCATGAGACCATTTCCCGCTCCGCAAAGCTGGAGGAGATCGGCCGCCTGTATGATGTTTCTCCTTGTGACAACACGGATGATTTCTGGCGCGCTCAGCTTGTTTCCCTGGAATATTTGACGGAAGCACACAAAGAGCTGTTTGCTTGTTATCAGAACCATACAGAGCCTCCTGCGGACTGTGCGAAACCTCTGGAACGTGCCCTTGCGTATTTCATCTTCCGTCACTGTACTCCCGCGGAAAGCTACGAGGAATTCCGCGCCGCTTTAGGCTTCTGCCTGCTGTGTGAGCGCCTTCTGGCATCTATGGCCACCAAGCATCCCGCGCTTCCCATTGCAGATCTCGCCCGCATCCTCTCCGAGGAGATCGAGTACTCCACGGAGAATACAGAGGCCTTGAAAGAATTGTTTTTATAACACAAAAGCCGTCGGTTTTCCCGACGGCTTTTACTGTTTTTATTTGTTTTTTATGACGCGTTTTCCTGCGCCGTAGAGCATTGCCAGCACCAAGCACCCTGCGCAAGCGGCAGTCAGTACGGTAAACACCGCTTCCCAACCAAAGTGATCTGCCAAGGCTCCCAGCCCGTAGGAGCTTAACGTACTGCCAACGTAGCAAAACCCGTTGAGTACACCGGCAAGCATCCCAGAATTCATTTTTCCCTTCATGAACATAGGAAACATGCTGGTGATCACACTGTTGCCCGTTGCCATTAAGAAGCAAACCAGTGCAAAGCCTGCAAACAACAACGGCAGAAGGCCTTCCTTTAAGCCTGCCGTAATGCCCAACAGTACCACAGCAGACCCTCCGAACAGCGCGCCGCAAAGCAGAACAAAATCCGGGAGTCTCTTTTGCGCCTTCACGGAGAAGGCACTGCCGAACATAGAGACCAAGGGGAGCGCTAAGGTCAACAGAATGGAGAGGGAGTCACCCATTCCGTATTCTTCCTTCAAAATGGAGGGTACCCATCCGGAAAGCCCGTCCTTTACCAGGTTGGTAAAGATTCCGAACACCGCCAGAATGGCCGCGCAGACGAGAAGCGCTTTCCCGGGAGAGGTCTTTTTGATTGCTTCCGAGGCATTGCTCTTGCTTTCCGACACATCACTGCGCACCACACCGTTTACTCGCTTTTTCACCGTAAACAGCCAGAAGATGGCCGCCCCGTAGACCGCTACGGCAGAAAGGATGAACACCCACTTAAAGCCGTTAAACAAGGCGAACCCGGCACTGATCCCATAGATGGTAAAGGTTCCCAGTGCCGTGGTGGTACCCATGGCCACCACCGCCTTTCCCAGATCCTTGGCGTCCAGCGATTCGGAAAGCAACCGTACCAAGCAGGGCCAAAGCAGAGAGGTGGCAAAGCCGTTAAGCATCCACAAAAAGCGTAAGATCTCAAAATTCGGAGCAAACCCAACGCAAAGATTGATGGTGGCGGAAACCGTCAAGGCGCCAAACACCGTTATGCGCAAATTGTATTTCTTACATAAAATGCCGTTGACTACCTGTCCGATGGCGTAAGCCACGGAAAAATAACTGCTTACCAAACCGGCTTGCCCGTGATTTACACCGTAGTGGGACATCAGAGGTACGATGTTGGCGGCATAATTCAATTTTCCAAGATAAGAGCAGGCATATACCGCCCAGCAGAGAAAGATCAGCGAGGCGGCGCTTCTTTTCTTATGATCCATAAAATACCGTCATCCACAAAAGATTTCTCGTGATTATATCACATCATAAAACAAAAGTAAATATTTTACGTAGAAAAACACAGAATTCGCGAGCAGTATTTTTTCAAAAGGATCTTTCGGAAACACTGTCTTTTTTTGCAAAAAAAATGGAAACAAGGTACTTGTATTTATACCTTGCGTATGGTATACTGATTTCAACATCGTTCGGTTTTTTAACATATTATGGTGCGGTGATCATCTTGGCCGATGATGCATTCTGGATCGTGAATATCACCGTTACGAATGAGCAGGCGATGAGCTGAACGATGAAATCTTTCAGTGGGCTTCCGGTATCACTCTTAAATAATTTTTTTTGAAAGGAGCATATCGATGTTCTACACAAATGATCCTTATTTTCAGGTGAAAGAACACGTAATTCCCTTGAAAGGCTTGGATAAGGAAGAAACCGTATTCCAAATTTCCGACCTTCACCTCATTTACTCCAACGAGAACAGCACCGAGGAATGGAAGGCATTTGCCGAAAAGCAGCGCAATGCTTGGAAGGGCGTGCGCATTTCCTTCGCTCAGCTTTACGGCGACGCCTATGACGAGCCCCACCTCATCCAGCCGGAGGAGGCTTTACCCAAGTATGTTTCCTTGGTCAACGAAAAAAAGCCCGGAGGCTTTTTGATGACAGGGGATATGCTCAACGATTTCAACAAAGAGACCATTGATTTCCTTGGGGATGCTTTAGGAGAGGTAACGGTTCCTTATATGTGGGTTCGCGGCAACCATGAGGTAGGCAACGATGAATTTTACCTGCCTTACACCGGAAGCGACCTTGTGCGGATCATGCGAGTCGGTAAAGTTGCTTTGCTTGGAATCGATAATTCCCGCAAAAAGATCACGAAAGAACTGGCAGACGCGGTGAAAGCCTGCGCAGCGGAAGAAAGCCGATCGGGCAACATTCCCGTGCTTGTGATGCACATCCCCGTGAAAACGCCTTACAACACGGCAGAGACTGCTATTTTCGATCCTTACTTCCTGTTGGGCGGGGATGATGTGGATCCCGAGAGCGCAGAGTTTCTTGCATATCTGCAGGAGGACTCTTGTCCCATTGCATTGATCCTGTGCGGACACGTTCACGGACACCATATCTCCGAGTTTGCCCCCGGGAAGAAGCAGATCTGTTGCTCCAGTGCCATGGTGGGCGCCTGCGCCTTGTTAAGATTTATTCCTGCATAAATTTGAAAGCTCCCCATGCTCGGGGAGCTTTTTTCTACACGTATTCAATGGCAACCCGCTTTTTCAAGGAGCAGATCACCTCGTAGTTGATGGTACCCATCTTAGCCGCCATTTCTTCTATCTTCTCAGGAGAATCAAAGATCACGGCTTCATCTCCGGGCTCACAGGGAACGTTGCCAAGATCTGCCATACAGAGATCCATACAGATCCTGCCGATCAGCTTGACCTCTCTTCCGCCGATGTTAACGGAGAGATTGCCGGAAAGTACTCTGGAAAGTCCGTCGGCGTACCCAATGGAAAGCACAGCCACTCGCATGGGCTTTTCCGCACGGTAAACACCGCCGTAAGACACCGCATCTCCGGGAAGAAGGGTATTTACCGCAGATACTCTTGCGATCAGGGTCATGGCAGGCCGTAAAGCCTCGTCTCTTACGTAAGGGGAGGGCATCAGTCCATAAAGAACCAATCCCGCACGCACCATATCCAAATGCATTTCAGGGAAACGAAGGATGCCCGCACTGTTACAGCAGTGACGAATTCCCACGTCGACACCCATTTCCTCCAGTTTTTTCAATAAGTCGGAGAACAGCCCGAATTGCTTGCGGGTAAAATCTTCGGTCACGCCGTCGCTGTCAGCAAAATGTGTAAAAATACCTTCTACGGAGATCCCGGGTAGAGAAGCGATGGCAGAAACCGCGGATGCGGTAGCATCAATATCTGTTTCCCGGTGGCAATACAATCCGAGACGGGACATTCCTGTGTCAACCTTTACGTGAACGCGAACGGTTCCGAACGCAGAAAGCTGTAAAGCGTATTCCTCGCTGTCCACCGTTTGGATCAGATCAAATTCCTGTAACTGCTTTACGTAGGAGGGATCTGTATTCCCGAGGATCAAAATATTCCCGCCGATACCGTTTTCGCGGAGATGGAGCGCCTCCTCGATGCAGGCTACCGCAAAATAACGACAACCCGTTTGGTAAAGCATATTGCAGACTTCGGCGGCACCGTGTCCGTAGGCATCCGCCTTTACCACCGCCAAAACCTTGCAGTCCTTTGGAACCAAGCTTTGCAGATGGAGATAATTCTCTTTGATCTTACGGGTAGAGATCTGAACCCGCACTCTTTGTGTTGTCATGTTCTATGTAAGAAAGCACGTCGTAACTGTACGCGCCGTCGGCTCCTTTCACTTCCAGACGAGTGATACGATCACTCTCTGCATCATAATACAATAAAAACTCCCGTTCGTCAATAGCAATCCTGCGGATATTTCCCTCCGATTGCTCCGGAGGATTGTCCTTAAATGCTTTGATCAACCGATAAACAGGCAATATTCTTCCTAAAAACGAATCCGGCACCTTGGTCTCGATTTTACCGTACCGTGCCGTCATCTCCTTGCCGTCGTAGGCGACGGTAAGCTCTTTAAGGGTTTTAGGTTCTTGGAATCCAAAGGTGCATCCACCGTCATGGATGGTTAAAACGCAGACAAGTCCGTCGGTAGAGAAGGTGATCTCCGATAGATTTTTCAGGGGATCCTTCTGCTTTGAACCGCCCGCACATCCGCAAAGCATAACGCATAACAAAAGCAAGGGAAAAATTCTTTTCAAATCAGATCGTTCCGTTTCAAAAATGATACGAAGCTATCCTAAGATCCTGCCGATCTCCATCGGAAGGTCGGAGGGCAATACACCCCGCATACCGTACCGCTTGGCTAAATTCTCGCCTGCCAGACCGTGGGCGTAAACACCGATGCAGGCAGACTCCATGGGGGAGTGTCCTTGCGCCAGCAGAGAGGCAATAACACCTGCCAACACATCACCGCTGCCGCCTTTGGCAAGGGCGTTACAGCCGGAGGTGTTCACAAGTACCTCTCCGTCGGGAGATGCCACCACGGTTTTATGCCCCTTCAAAACCAAAACGCAACCGTGCTTTTTTGCAAAGAAAGCGGCTGATTCCTCGCGATGCTCTTGGATTTCCGATACGGGGAGCCCCGTCAATCTTGAGAATTCCGCGGGATGAGGGGTAAGTATCGCCGTCGAGGATAGTTCGTCCAGAACATCTATATGCGCCGATAAAAAGTTTATGCAATCCGCATCGTAAACCGCAGGGACTTGAATGCGGGGCAAAAGCTCTATCATAAGATCGTCCTTAGTACGTCCCAAACCGCATCCGCAAAGAAACGCCGTTGCGGTGGGATGAGGCAGGGATGCAGTGGAGATCCATACTGGCTCAGCGATCCTGCTTTGTAATACACGTTTCAGCTCGCCGTCTGCCGCGGCCGCCAAAAGTCCCACACCGCTTCGCAGTGCTCCCGATGCCGCAAGATAAGCCGCACCGGGCATATCCTCACTTCCGCAAAGCATGGCCAGTGTGCCGAAGGAGCCCTTGTGAGTATTCTCTTTTCTGGGGAGCAATTTATCGAGAATCGTCTGATCGATCTGCTGAACCATTTTACGTCACCTCGCGATAGTATTGTACCACATCCCGTGAAGGATTTCAAGAACGAGGCGAGATGTTTTGTAAAAAACATAGCAGATCTTCTTCCGCAGGTAACGTGATTTTACCGTCTGCGTACACGGGTAGCAAGTAGTTGTAGCGATAGCGGAAGCCGAAGAGTCCGTAAAGCGTACCGTTCTCCAAGGGAATAAGGTCTCGTAATACCAATCTTCCCAAAACGCTTCCCGAGATGGCCTCCTCGGAGGTTCGTACCGTTAAAAGATCTCCCCGTCGACTGCAGTGATGTACAGCAATAAATTCATTTCCCGATGCAACGTGAAAAATAGGGACGCCGATATTGTTTCGCATAATCTCCTGCCGATTGTCGCACGGTGAAACCCTGCGCAAACTGTTTTCATAGGCCGCCAATATCGTCCCGTCGGTTTCGCAGTAAATGTCAATCAAAGCTTCGCAGGGATCCTCTGCGGAAAGATCCATACACCCGATCTCCTCAAAATCTCTGTTTAGAACGTACGCTCTGTTTGCAAACCGTCTGCAGTTGCACCTCGCCAAGGCCAAATAGCCCTTGTCTCCCATGGGGGTTACGGTTTCATATACCCGAGGGGTGGGAATTCCTTCGGTAAACTTTCCCTGCGAGGAAAAAAGATATAACACCCTCTCCCGCCCATCGGTTGACACAAAGTGGTCAGAATCAACCTTTGCCACGGAAAAAGCCGGAGCTTCCACCGGTAAACAAAATGCAATGGGATTTCCCTTCAACATAAGCAACACCTCTGTTGCTCAGTGTATGCGGAAAATCATGATGATTGTGCTTGATTTTTTTGATAAAATGGGTTATACTGAAAAAAACAGAGAGGAGGAACCTATATGCTTCGAAAATTTCTCGTGATCCCCGTTCTTCTCTTATGCCTATGTATGCCCTTGTCGGGTTCTGCGGAGGCTTCCGCAACGAACCTTGTTGCAGGCATGGCATATACCATCGAAAACAGTGTTCCCACTACCCATTCCTATTCCAATTTTACCGAGGATGGTGTATCCTACGATACCGAGGATTTGCTTGGAATCTCCGGAAAACTGACAGACGGCATCCGTGCCAAGGGCGGTATCGGTGATCCCGCATGGTACACTACCTTCCGTTCACGTTCTCGGTATGTCACGTTTTCCTTCGATGCCCCGGTGGCTGTGGAAGGTTTTTCCGCCGGCTTTTATCATAATGCGGGCAGTGCCTTTTATGCTCCCCGTTACGTGAAGTTATATCTTTCCGACGACGGCGAAAATTGGGAGCTTCTGGGAACGGCAGAGCCTTCTTTTGCTTTGAATGCTTCTGCAAGAAGATATGATGCAAAGCTTACCATAGAGCCCACCGCCGCGAAATACGTTCGTGTGGAATTCTGCTGTGATATTTTTACCGTCTGCGACGAGATCGAAATCTACGGCAGTCAGAAAACCGACGGCACTGAGAAAAAAGTTACCCCCGATCCCGCAAAGCAAAACGATTTTTGTTCCTCCTTGGAGGGCATCACGGACATCATCAAGATCTATAACGGATATTATCCGTCGAACAAAGCCTTGGCACAAAATACCGCGGAAGAGCTTTTGCCGTACGTAGCATATCTTTCTGCCCAAGGGGATGTTAAGGACACTATGTTTGATGCCGTTGCTTTTGTGCCCTGCGTCTCTACGAATTTTTCCTATCCCTCCGGCGGTACGCTTGTAAAAACCTCAAAATACCCCGCCGCAGTGATGAGCGATTGGATCTACTATACCGATTTTCTGTTTGCCGATGGTTACGAGCTGGATGCCTTGAACTCGGTGGTAGAGCAGGTCTATACCCGGCTTGGCATCGAAGGCAAATTCCCCGTGCTGCTTACCATGCCCTATGCGGGGATCCCAAAGACCGCCTTCGGCGATCTGGATGGAGATGGCAAGGACGATTACACACGCACCCCTGCTGAACGTGCATCCGCCGTCAAGTGGTACGATCAATATGTCACAGAGCGTTTCGAAAGCGCGAATTTCTCTCATCTTGAGCTGGTGGGATATTATTGGTACGGCGAAGAGGTGAACTATTCCTGGTCGGAGGACGAGGCGGAATTTACCCGACTTGCAACACAAGCTATCGAGGATGGCGGGAAATCCGTCTTGTTTGATCCCTTCTATCTTTCGACGGGATTTGATCATTGGCAGGAGCTGGGCTTTGACGGGGCCGTTATGCAGCCAAACGTGGCTTTTTCCGATAGCCGTCCATATTTTGATACCGAGATGCTTTGGGAGTTCGCCTCTGCCGCAAAGCAATATCATCTGGGCGTAGAGGTTGAGACCAACGAACCATCCTTCTTTAACAATTCTGCCACCGCAGAAGCGGCGGCTTATAACTACGAGAGGTATCTGTACGTTGGCGCACAAACGGGATATATTGATGCCTTGCACACCTTTTATCAAGGTGCGGGGCCGGGAACGCTGTATAATTTCTGCTACGCGACCCAAGAGAATGGCAACCAACGCCGTCTCCGCCGTTTGTATGATATCACTTATGCGTTTATCAAGGGCACTTACCAAAACCTTCCTCCCAACTGCGATATTCCCTCGGAAATCACCGTTTCCTCCGACGAGCGAAGCGCTATCGAGATTTCTGTTTTTGACGAGGATTCCTTTGCAGGAGATGTAAAGGCCGAGGTCGTTTCTTGTGCCAACGGCAGAGCACAGGTCTCCGCCACCAAACAAAGTATTATTTTCATTCCCGATGATGGCTTTGTAGGGGATGCTGAGATTTTGCTTTCTGTTACCGACGGACAAAACAAACCCTTGGAGTATACGTTGGTATTGCACGTGGTGAATGAGGAAGTCGCAGTTTCGGATCTTCCTTCCGCAGAGACTTCTTTGCCGTCAACGCCTGCCGAGAGTTCCTTCCCGTGGTGGATTCTTTTGTGCGTTGTATGGGCTGTTGCCGCCTCACTTATAGTCGTTTTGCTTTTCCGCAAAAAGAAATAAACACTAAGCCCCTTTGACTTATCTCAAAGGGGCTTCCGTTTTATACGGTTGTTCCGCTGTCTCCCAAGCCAAAGCTGACGGAGATGGCCTCGTCTACCATGTGCATGGTTCTGTCATCCAGATGTCCCATTTTTTCCTTGAGCCTTTGCTTATCAATGGTTCGGATCTGCTCCAGCAGAATGATGGAGCGCTTGGCAAGTCCGTTGCCCGTGCCATCGGCGGAAAGCTGACTTTGCACCTCAATGTGGGTGGGAAGCTTATTCTTTCCGGTCTGGCTGGTAATTGCCGCGGCAATCACCGTAGGACTGTAACGGTTTCCCACGTTGTTCTGCACAATGAGAACTGGCCGAATACCGCCCTGCTCTGAACCCACTACCGGGCTGAGATCTGCATAATAAATATCGCCGCGGCGTACAGCACCGCGTTCTCCGCTGTTCTGTTGTCCTTTCAAAAGAAACACTCCTTGTCGTTCCGGGGAATTCTCCCACAGGAACAGAATATGTGATTTTTCGGGCTGCTGTCACCTTGCCCACCGGAGATATTTTTGCCCGTGGTTTCTTTTGGTATTCAAAAAAACAAGCCGTGATTTTCACGGCTTGCGCTTTGGATTATTTTTCTTCCGTAAGAGGGAAGGAACCGATACGCTTGGCAAGATTCCAATCCTCGTATTTTCTCAGAAAATAGTGATTTTCGGGGTGGGATACGGTATGGATCGCAAAGCTTTCTCGGGTGGGGAAGATTCCGTTTCGACTTCCGGGAACGATGGCGACACGGAAGTGCAGACCCGTTCCGCACAAATAGGTGACGGAAGCGAATTCCGTTTTCATCGCGGAGAAGGCGGTAGCGTAGCTTTGAACGCCCTCATAATACTTATCGTAGTTGGGTCTTCCCATAAGCTCCACGTAATAATGGATTTTATTGGGATCCGCCTTGGTCTCGTAAGCGTCGAATTTCTCGCCGCTCTCAAGGAATCCTTCGATCCTGACACCGGACACCGTAAAGGAATCTGCGGGAAAAGCCTCGCGCAGGATCATGGTGATCTTCAACGTATGCTCCCGCATGGTCTGATCTTCCACAAGATCTCTGTAATGATCCACGACGGTATCCCCGGATAAGAAGATCTCAGCGGTCTCGGCGGGGAACTTTTCGTTGTATGCCGTGACGGCATAGCACCCGGAAACGGGATCAAAGCGTACGTTCTCAAAATGATTGCCGTCGCCGTAGTGAGCGTCGATATATTCGTTTAAAAGCGCACTCTTGTCAAACGCAACGAAGGGATTTCCCATGTAGAGGAAGGAAAATACCAGGTATCCCAAAATCAAGAGAATGCCGACCCCGCAGGTGCGTACCTTTTTCAGCTTGATCAGCGCCATGCCGACGGATACGGTTATAATGCATCCCAAGGCTACCAAAAGATAAGGCAGACTTTCAGCAGGGGTGCTTTCTGCTAAGTTCAAGAACAAGGTAATGCCGCCGAAGAATAAAACTCTGTGCCGGGGCTTAACGGGAAGCAAGCATGCTGCCGCAATGCAAATGGGATAAAGGGGCACCGTGGTCCAGATTCCGGCGGATGCCCGCATGGTCAAGGCGGCACAGCAGGCTAAAAGACCTAATGCCAGCATATATGCAGTGGAAAGGAAAGGGGAGATTTCTTTTTTGTTTTTCACGTTTTTCACCTGTTGTAAGGATTTGTCAAGCGGATCAGAAGATCCATGTCGTCATCTTGCTGAGAGCGATTGTTCTTTTCTGCACCGCAAACGGTACACTTGTGAGTGATCACGAACCCCTTTTTGGGATGGGACAATACCGCGTGGGGCTTCATCAAGCCGCGGCAAACGCAGGCGCGGTCTCCGGGAAGCTCATCCACGTGAAGAGACCACAGGCAATACGGACAGTGATTTCTCGAGGAATATACCAGGGGCGGAACCTCTTTTTCGCAGTGACCGCAGATAAATCCGCTGTCGTTTTTGGTAAATCTCTTCGTTTCCACAAAAAAACCTCACAAAAATTTACAAATAGTCTTTACTTTTGGGTGCAACTGAGAGTATAATAAGCAAAGGCATATTGATTGCCCGTCAACAGTATAATACATCTTTATAAAAAAAGCAAGAACGGAAGGTGAAATTTTGAAAAAGAATGCAGAAAAAAACTGCCCCTTGAATCCCCGCTTGGGAAAAGTGGGCGGTCAAGCGGTTATGGAAGGCGTTATGATGCGTTCCCCTAAGCAGATGGCCACGGCTGTCCGCCGCACAGATGACCAAACCATCGTCGTGCGTACCCAGCCCTCTACCACTGTAAGAAGTAAATATAAGATCCTTGATCTCCCCTTGATCCGCGGTGTGGTAAATTTGGTCGAGATGTTCATCCTCTCTTTCTCCACGCTGTCGGCCTCCACCGAAATGATGGGCTTGGAGGATGAATTATACTCCGAAGAGCCTTCTAAGTTTGAGAAATGGCTGGAGAAGCATTTCGGCAAAAACCTTATGAACGTGGTCTCCGGCTTCGCCATGGTGTTGGGCATCCTTTTGGCAATGGGGCTTTTCATTGCTCTGCCCGCCTTCGTGACCAATTTGATCTTCCCCGAGGAGCTGGACGGCGACTTCTGGATGAACCGTCTGAAGTGCCTGGTGGAAGGCGTTTTGAAGGTCTTGATCTTCATCGGATATCTATATTTCACCTCCTTGATGAAAGAGATCCGCCGCGTCTATATGTACCATGGTGCAGAGCATAAAACCATCTTCTGCTACGAGGCAGGCTTGGAGCTGACCGTGGAAAACGTTCGTAAGCAGAGCCGCTTCCATCCCAGATGCGGGACCTCCTTTATGTTCGTTATGGTTTTCCTGTCCATCATCGTTTCCATTGCCTTTATTCCCAACGTGTGGGGCTGGCTTCGCGTGCTGTTAAAGCTTTTGCTGTTGCCGGTCTGCGTCGGCTTGGGCTATGAGTTTATTCGCTTTGCGGGTAAGCACGATAACGCGTTTGTTCGTTTTTTGGCCGCACCCGGTCTTTGGATGCAGCGTATTACCACCCGTGAGCCTGATGACGATATGATCGAGGTCGCTATCGTTGCTACCAAATCCGCTCTCCACGAGGAGTTTGCGGAGTTTGAGATTCCTTACGAATCAGAATATCTGAAGAAGAAAGAAGAAGCAAAGAAAACGGAGGAAGAAGCCAATGCTGGTGAGGGAATACAGAACGAGACTCCGTGATATTCTGACGGAGATGAATCCCGAGGAAGGTGTTGCCATCGCAGATCTGATGCTTTGTGCCGCCTTGGAGACGGATATGGGCACGATGCTTTCCGTCCTGGACGAAGAGATGTCCGAGGAATCCGAGGAGTTCTGCGGCAAGGCCATCAAGGAGCTTTCTTACGGTAAGCCCATCCAGTACATCCTGGGAAGCTGTTGCTTCTTCGGGCAGGATATTTTTGTGGGAGAGGGCGTTTTCATCCCCCGCAGTGACACCGAGCTTTTGGTAGAAACCGCGTTGAAGATTTTACAGCCCGGAGATCTTTTTGCCGATCTGTGCAGCGGAAGCGGTTGTATCTCCCGTGCCATCGGTGCCAATCTGACGGATTGCAAGGGCTATGCTCTGGAGCTTTCCCGCAAGGCCTTGCCCTATACCATCCGTAATCTGGATCCTTGTCCCAACGTTGAGGTGCTTCGCTTTGACGTGTTGGATCCCGACGAATATGCGGCACTTGCCATCAAGGCGGGCAGACAGTTCGATCTTTTGGTCTCCAACCCGCCTTACATTCCCACCGATGTGATCGATATGCTTTCCACCGAGGTGCAGTATGAGCCACATACCGCTTTGGACGGCGGGGAAGACGGCTTGCGTTATTACCGCGCCATCGTTGCGTATGCTCCGCTTTTGTTAAAGCCGGATGGTATTTTGCTCTTTGAGATCGGATACGATCAAGCGGAAGATGTTTCCCGTATACTTGAGGATGCGGGTTACAGCGTAGCCGTTTTGAAGGATTATTCAAAAAATGATCGTGTCGTTTTAGCAAAAAGAGGTTGACAATTCAAAAAATCTGTACTATATTATATATTATTATGGTATGGATTTTTTGTTTTGCAAGAAAGAAGGTGTCTCCGTGAAGAGAATTGAATCCAGAAGTAATCCGTTGGTGGTACGAGTTGGCAAGCTTACGTCCCGTAAGCACCGCGAGGAGGAGAAACTGTTCTTTTTCGAGGGCGCCCATTTGCTGGAGGAGTATCTTCGTTTCGGTCACACGCCCCATACTGTCTTTTTTACCGACGAAGCGATGAAGAAGTATCGCCCCCTCCTTTCCTCCCTTCCGGAGGAGATCTTATGTTCCGTACCCGATGCAGTTTTTGCAAAACTGTCCACGGAGCAAGCGCCGCAAGGGATCTTAACGGTATCCTCTTATTTGTCCTGTGTCCGTGAGGTTTCGGAGGCATCTGAGGTTCCCGGCCGGGTTCTGTTTCTGGAATCCCTTCGCGACAATGGCAACGTAGGCACCGTTCTTCGTACCGCCGCCGCGTTGGGCTGGTCCGTGGTTCTTTCTGCGGACTGTGCCGATGTCTACGCTTCCAAAACGGTGCGTGCCACTATGGGCACACTCTTTTCGCGGAACACGTATCTGTGCAAGGATCCCGTTTCTTTTGTGCGTTCTTTTCATGGTACCGGCAGACATACCTACGCCGCGGCCTTGAGCGAGAAGAGCTGTATGCTGGGAAGCTTCTCCGTAGGTGAGCGGGATCTGTTTGTTATCGGTAACGAGGGGCAGGGAATTTCCCAAGAGCTGCTGGACGCTTGCGACAGCGGTGTACTGATTCCCATGACCGATGCCGCTGAAAGCTTGAACGCCTCTATTGCCGCCGCCGTAATCATGTGGGAAGGGGTGCGAAATCGTGCATAATCCCGACCTTTTGTACGCATTATGGTTACAGCAGGCCTGCGGAATTGCCAATACGGTCTATCTTAAGCTGTTTACCCGCTTTTCCTCCTGCAGGGAGATCTATGAGTGTGAGGATTTTTCTTTCTTGTCCGGGAAACATCTCTGCGAGAAGAATTTGAAACGCAAGGATCTGGATGAAGCCTATGAGCTGATGAAATCCTTAAAGGAGAAGCAGATCCACGCCATCACGTATTACGAGGATCGTTTTCCTGCTTCCCTCCGCCTGATCCAAGCGCCTCCTGCAGTTTTGTATGCCATCGGTGAGCTTAAGGATCTTAACGAGCTGGTTGGTGTTGCCGTGGTCGGCACCCGCAACATGACCTCTTACGGCGCCAGAGTTGCTGAGGATTTCGCAATGCGCCTTTCCGTTTGCGGGGCAACCGTGATCAGCGGCTTGGCAAAAGGGATCGATACCTGCGCTCATCGAGGCGCATTCCGAGCCGAAAGCTATACCATTGGCGTGTTGGGAACACCTATCGATGAGATCTATCCCAAGGAAAACGCAAGAGCCTTCCACGCTTTGTACAAAAGCGGCTTGGTCATCAGCGAGATGTATCCGGGGTGCAAGCGTAGCAGGGGAGATTTCCCCAACCGAAACCGTATCATCAGCGGTCTGTCCAAGGCCACCTTGGTGGTGGAAGCCGGAGAGCACAGCGGTGCGTTGATTACCGCCAAGCACGCCGTGTACCAAAACAAGCCTGTTTTCGCTGTTCCGGGTGCATTGGGGGATTCCCATGCCGGCACCAACGAGCTGATCAAAAACGGTGCTAAAACCGCCACCTCCGCTTCTGATATTTTAGACGAGCTGGCGCTGTCCTATCCCACCAAGATCCACCCCGAGTATCTTTTGACCTCCAAGAAGATCTATGCGTACGGAAACGCATTTGCCTCGGCAGAGCCCGAGGAGGAGTTACCGTCTGCAAAAGTGTCGGTGCAACCCCCTCCCCAAAAACCGTCTTCCGTCCCTGTGGCAGTGAAGACGCCCGCGGCATCCTTGTCACAGCGTATTTGTGAAGCGTTGCGCGGCAATGCTTTGAGCGCGGATGAGCTTTCCGTAGCCACAGGAATCGGTATCGGTGACCTGCTTGCAGAGCTTACCGAACTGGAGATCGACGGAAAAATCCGTTCTATGGCGGGCAACCGCTTTACCTGTATATAATTCAAACCAAGGAGAATTACGAAACAAATGAACACATTAGTTATCGTTGAGTCCCCCACAAAAGCCAATTCCATCAAAAGCTTTTTGGGTAAGGGCTATAAAGTAAAGGCTTCCAAGGGTCACGTCCGTGACCTGCCCAAGAGTAAGCTGGGTATCGATCTGGAAAATGATTTCGAGCCTCAATATATCAACATCCGCGGCAAGGGTGATCTGATCAACGAGCTTCGTAAAGAAGCAAAAGCGGCAGATCGTGTCCTGCTGGCGGCCGACCCTGATCGTGAGGGCGAGGCGATCAGCTGGCATTTGGCGGCGGTTTTGAAGCTTGATCCCGAGAAGACCAAGCGCATTACCTTTAACGAGATCACCAAGAACGTGGTGAAGGAGGCTATCAAGTCTCCCAGAGATATTGACATGGATATGGTCAACTCTCAGCAGGCACGTCGTATTCTTGACCGTTTGGTGGGTTATCAGATCAGTCCCTTCCTTTGGAAGAAGATCAAGAACGGACTTTCCGCAGGCCGCGTGCAATCTGTGGCGACCCGCATCATCGTTGAGCGCGAGGAGGAGATCCGCGCCTTCACTCCCGAGGAATATTGGCATATCAATGCATTGCTAAAGAATGCCGCGGGTGAATCTTTTACCGCTCATTATTACGGTGATGTAGAGGGCAAGAAGGAACTTCATTGCCGTGCTGACGTTGACGCTGTTTTGGATTCCATGAACGATTCCTTTGCGGTTCTTTCCGTAAAACGCTCCGTCAAGCACCGTAAGCCACAGCCTCCCTTCGTTACCTCCACCTTGCAGCAGGAGGCAAACCGTCGCTTGGGGTTCCAGTCCTCCCGCACCATGATGATCGCGCAGGAGCTTTACGAGGGTGTTAACATCGGCGAAAAGAGTACCCACGGTTTGATCACCTATATGCGTACCGACTCTCTCCGCATTTCCGATGAGGCGAGAGAGGCCGCAAAGAACGTGATCTGTTCCCGCTTCGGCAACGAATATTATCCCGAAACTCCCAACCAGTATAAAATGCGCAAGAATGCGCAGGATGCTCACGAAGCCATCCGTCCCTCCGATCCCGCCCTCCTTCCTGAGGACGTGAAGGGTAAGCTGTCTGCGGATCAGTATAAGCTTTACAAGCTGATCTGGGAGCGGTTTATGGCAAGCCAGATGGCGGCCGCAGCGTTTGATACCGTATCTGCGGATATTCTTTCCGGCGCCGCTGTCTTCCGCGCCAACGGTAACACCGTCCGCTTCCGCGGTTATATGGCTTTATATGACGATGCCGATGAGGAGGAAGCAGAAGGCAGATTGCCCGAGTTGAATGAGGGCGCACGCTTGTCTACCGTATCCGTGACTCCCGAGCAGAAGTTCACTCAGCCGCCCCCCAGATATACCGAAGGCTCTTTGATCCGCGTTTTGGAGGAGAAGGGTATCGGACGTCCCTCCACTTATACGGCTACCATTACCACCATCGTAAACCGCGGTTACGTTAAGCGCGAGGGAAAGGTTTTGATCCCCACCGATCTGGGCTTCGTTACCACCGATTTGATGAAGAATGCCTTCACGAACATCGTTGACTATAACTTTACCGCCGAGATGGAGGCCGACCTTGACCGAATTGAAAGCGGCGATGAGAATCATATCGAGGTTATCCGCCGCTTCTACGCGGATTTCGAGTCCCAGCTGAAGCGTGCCTCCGAAACGCTGGGTGAAGACCGTATTGCTCTGCAAAAGGTTGAGCTTGATATGGTCTGCGAGAAGTGCGGTGCCCGTATGGTGGAGCGAGAGGGAAGATACGGCAAATTCGCCGCTTGCCCCAATTACCCCAAATGTAAGAACACCAAGAGACTTGACGCCAAGGAGGAAACCGCTCCTGCAGAGGAGGACCGTCAGCCCGAGATTGTGGCGGATGATCCCTGTCCCATCTGCGGCGGCGAAATGATTGCTCGCAAGGGCGCCTTCGGCACCTTCTTTGCCTGCCGTAAATATCCCGATTGCAAGGGTAGCATGCCTTTCTATCGAGACAGCGGAATTCTTTGTCCCGATTGCGGCAAGCGTATTTTGATCAAGCAGACCCGAAAGCATAAGACTTATTATTGCTGTGAGAAGTATCCGGAATGCTCCTTCTCCTCTTGGGATATTCCCACGGGCGAAAAATGTCCCGGGTGCGGCAGTGCGCTTCTTCGCAAGAAGGGAAAAAATACCGTTTATTGTAAATCCGGATGCGGGTATTCCGACGGAAAGTAATTCTTCGGAAAGGATGTATCGCACTTGAATCGTAAAGAATATACCAAAGAAATGTTGCAGGAGCGGATCGGTTATACCTTCCGAAACACGGAGCTTTTATCCGAGGCACTGACCCATTCTTCCTACTGCAACGAAAATAAACGCCGTAAGATCGAAAGCAACGAGCGCTTGGAGTTCCTCGGAGATTCCATTCTTTCTGTGATCACAGCGGAATATCTGTTTTCCGCTTTTCCCGGTGAGGACGAAGGCTTTTTGACCAAGACCCGCGCCGCATTGGTGTGCGAGACCACTCTTGCCGTTTTGGCTTCCGAGATCGGCTTGGGAGATTTCATGTCCTTCGGTCACGGCGAGATCATTTCCGGGGGCGGAAAAAAACGTAAGAGCATCATCGCAGATGCTTTCGAAGCCTTGCTCGCCGCCATCTATCTTGACAGCGGCATGGAGCAGGTCAAGAGCTTCCTCCTGCCTCGCTTGATCCGTATGCTGGAGACCGTTTCCAAAAACGGAAACGAGGATTATAAATCCATGCTCCAGCGGATCGTTCAGCAAACTCCCGAGGAAAAGCTGTATTACGTGGAGAAAGGTGAGGAGGGGCCTCCTCACGACCGCGTTTTCTACTTCGACGTGTTCTTGAACTCCAACCTTTTGGGCACCGGCGCAGGCAGAACCAAGCGGGAAGCCGAGCAGCAGGCTGCTAAGCACGCGTTGATCCTTTTGGGCGAGTTGAATGAAGAAACACCGTAATCTGCCCTTTTTCGTACCTTTTGCGGGGTGTCCCTTCCGGTGTAAGTTTTGTTCCCAAGAGAAGATCACCGGGTGCGAAGGTTCGGCGGAGACGCTATCCGCAGAGCTCGATTCCTTTGACAGCATGATGCTTCATGCCGGAGATCTCAGCAAAACCGAAAATCAGATCGCCTTTTTCGGCGGGAGCTTTACGGGCATTCCCAAAGCCAGAATGATCGCGCTCCTTGAACGCGCACAAACCTATATCGAGAGAGGGTACGCTTCAAGTATACGGATCTCCACACGTCCGGATTTGATCGACGACGAGGTGCTGGAGCTTTTGGTGCGTTACCGCGTCACCGATGTTGAGCTGGGTGTGCAAAGCATGGATGACGAGGTGCTTCGCCTTTCCGGACGAGGGCATACGGCAAAGGATTCCCGCGTTGCAGCAGAGCGGTTGCAAAAGCACAGCGTTCGTTTTACAGGGCAGATGATGCTGGCGCTTCCCGGCTCGGATGAACGCAAGGAGCTTGCAACGGCCCATGAGATCTGCTCTATGGGTGCGGTATCTGCCCGCATCTATCCAACCGTGGTATTCGAGGGGACAGAGCTGTACGACATGACTGTTCGCGGAGAATACATCCCGTTGGATGACTTGACTGCCGCGAAACGAACGGTTCCTTGTCTGGAGACCTTCATTTCTTTGGGAGTGCGTGTTCTGAAGATCGGACTGCAATCCTCTAAGGAGTTGAGCACTGCTCCCTTCGGCCCGAGAGACGGCTCACTTGCGGAGCTGGCGTACGGCTTTCTGTATGCCAAAAGGATCATAGAACAGGTTTCGGGTAACGCGGCAGGGAAGACATTGAACATTTTTCTTCCCCGCGGCGAGATCTCTAAATTTACAGGTCATAAAGGTGTGGTTTTACAAGAGCTAAAACAAGCTCTTTTGCCCGCCTGTATCAATCTGCGTGAGGACGGAACGCTTTCCGTGCCGAACGTGAAAATTCAAATTGAAGGATAACTGCCATGAGATTAAAAGCAGTGGAAATGCAGGGGTTTAAATCATTCCCCGATAAAACGAAGATCACCTTTGAGCAAGGTGTTACGGCCATCATCGGCCCCAATGGAAGCGGTAAGTCCAACATTTCCGATGCCGTCCGTTGGGTACTTGGCGAGATGAGCATGAAGAGCCTCAGAGGCTCCAAAATGGATGACGTTATTTTCAACGGAACGCCTAATCGTCCCGCTTCTAATTGCGCTTCTGTTTCTTTGTACATCGATTCCGAGGAGGAATACAGCTCTGCTCACCAGATGACGTTGGATATGCAGGAGGAGGCCGTTTCTCCCGATGAGAAGCCCCGTCTTTCCGATTCTCCCGAGACGGTGATCACCCGTAAATATTACCGTAGCGGCGAGAGTGAATATTACATCAACCGTAAGCTTTCCCGTCTGCGCGATATTTACGAGATGTTCTACGATACAGGTATCGGCAGAGAGGGCTATTCCGTTATCAGCCAAGGTAAGATTGCGGAGGTTCTTTCTCAGAAGGGCGACGAACGCCGCAGTATTTTTGAGGAGGCGTCCGGAATTTCCCGCTTCCGTTATCGTAAGACGGAGGCCGAGCGTAAGCTTGCCGATACAGAAAACAATCTTCTTCGCGTCACCGATATTCTGCAAGAAGTCGCTTCCCGTGTGAAGCCCTTGGAGAAGCAGGCGGAAAACGCTAAGCAGTACTTGATTCTCAGCGAGGAGAAGAAGGGCTTGGAGATCACTCTTTGGCTGAACCGCTTAGATGATCTCAGAGCCAAGCGTAACTTAGGCGAAGAGGGCTTGGAGCACGCAAAGGCCGCTCTGGAGCAGGCGCAGAACGCAGAGTCAGCTCTGGAAAAAGAGCTTGATGAGCAGTTGAACGAAAGCTATGAGTTCTCCCGCCTCATGTCTTTGACCGAGCAGGAAAAATCCGTTTCCGAGCGTATCAAGGCCGAGGCGGAGGGCGAGAAGGCAGTTTGCCTTAACGATCTTCAGCATTACGAGCAGATCGTTATAGACAGCAACCGCGAGATCACCGAGTCGGAACAGCAATCCTCTTTGATCGCAAAGCAGATCACCGTCACCGAGCAGGAGATCCTCGCCGCCAAGGAGGATGTTAAGACCTCCGAGGAGGATTGTACCGCAAAAGAAACGCTCTGGCAGGATGCGAGAGCCGCGGTTTCTCAATGCACCAATGCCGCAGAGGAAGCGGAGCAGGCTCTTACCTTGGCAAGGCAGTCGCTTTCCGATCTGAATATGGCTGAGGCGGCACTTTCCGCAGAGCTGGAGGCCGCTAAAAAGAGCGACTCGGAGAGCGAGGAGCGCATCGCCGCCGGTAAAGAGCGTATCGCTTCTCTGGAAGCGGAATGTAAGGAAAAGGAAGCCGTCCGCGATCAATTGGAAGCGGTATATTTGGAAACCCTTTCCGATATGAAGGAAAAACGCGAGCAGATCCGCGTGGATACTGCCGAGGAAGCGACCCTTCGCGAGGAGGCTGTTTCTCTCCGATTGAAGCTTACCGCCGCAGAACAAAGAAGAGATTCCTTGCAGAGAATGGAACAGCTTTTTGAGGGCTATTCCGAGAGTGTACGCAGCATTTTAAAAGATGGTGCCGCAGGGAAGATCCGCCGTCAGGGTGGAAGCAATGTGGTTCTCCACGGCCCTGTTTCCAACATTCTTTCCGCGGATAACGAATACGTTGTGGCATTGGAGACCGCTCTGGCCGCATCCGTGCAGTTCGTCGTGGTGGAAAGCGCAGAGGATGCAAAGGCGTGTATCCGTTATTTGAAGGATCACCACATCGGCAGAGCTACCTTCCTGCCCTTGGACACCGTCAAAGGATCTCTGTGCGACGTTTCCAAGATCAAGAACATGGAAGGCTATGTGGGAATTGCATCCCAGCTGGCTCGTTTTGATGCGAAATTCAGCGGCGTTGCCAATGACCTTTTGGGCAGAACGGTGATTGCCGATCATATCGATAACGCTACCAAGATCGCTTCCGCTACCGGTTATAAGGTAAAGATCGTTACGCTGGACGGACAGGTGATCCATCCGGGCGGAAGCTTTACCGGCGGTGCATCTGCCAAGAAGGTGGGTGTCTTCACCCGTGCAATGGATATTGAGCGCCTTTCCGGAGAGATCCGCGAGTTCAATATGGCCTTGCTGGAGCTTGACCGAAAAGCATCCCGCAGAAAGCGCTCCATCACCGAGAACGAGACTGCGTTGGCAGAATTGGAGCTGCTCTCCGCTGAGCAGAAGCTTCGCTACGACGAGGCTGAAAACGAGATCAACGGCTATCTCGTTCGTATGGAAGAGGAGCTTTCTCATATCCGTGCCATCGAAAACGGAAAAAATGCGGATTCTGACGGCAGACGCTCCTTAGAGGAGCGCTTGGCCGCTGTTAAGCAAGGCCTTACCGTCCGCGGGCAAGCAGTCGACTCCGCCGAGGAAAAGAACATTTCTTGCAAAAAGCAGGTAGAAGAATCCCGCGAGGCAGAATCTGCCGCCTACGAGGCGCTTGCTCAGGCGCGCATTGTGGTAGTTTCCAAGAGATCTCATATCGACAGCTTGTCTGCCGGATTGACCCAGCAGACCTCCCTCCTTGCGGGAATTATGGATCGTATTGCCGCCTTGCGTGTCAACGTGGCTTCTGCGCAGAACAGTATTACGGAGCGTGGTAATCGCATCGCTGTTGTGGAAGAAAAGATTGCCGCCGCCTGCAAGGGTATTGCCGCAGGCGAAGCTAAGCTGCAGGAGTTGATCGGAAGCCGAGAGGCCCAGGAGAATAAGCTTGCAGAGGTTCGCCGTCTTTACAAAGAGGCACAGCAGAAGCGTGAGGAGTCTTTTGTACAGGTGACCAACGAGGAGAACAATTTCCGTCGCTTGAACGAGGATTTCGACGTTGTTACTGCCAAGCTGTGGGATGAGTACGAGCTTACTTATTCCGATGCGGAGACCTTCCGTCTGCCGGATGAGCAGATGGACAAAGCCCCCTCCCGTTTGGCATCCTTGAAGGCAAAGATCCGTTCCATGGGCGTGATCAACGTAAACGCTGTTGAAGAATACCGCGAGACCAAGGAGCGCTTTGATTTCCTGACCGCGCAGGTTGAGGATCTCCAAAAGACCCGCCGCAGTCTGGACGGCACCATCTCCAAGCTGGAGACGGAAATGAAGGAAAGCTTTGTTTCTACCTTTAAAAAGATCAACGACAGCTTTGCGGAGGTATTTGTGGAGCTGTTTGGCGGCGGTAGCGCAAGAATAGAGCTGCAAGACCCGGAGAAGCCCTTGGAATGCGGCATCGATATCATTTTGAAACCGCCGGGAAAGAGCGTCAAGAGCATTTCTCTGTTGTCCGGTGGTGAACAATCCTTTGCGGCAATTGCCTTGTATCTGGCTCTTCAAAGCGTCAATCCCGCTCCGTTCTGTATTTTTGACGAGATCGAGAGCGCCCTTGACGATATCAACCTGAATAAGTTTGCGGATTATATCCGCTCTCACAGCGAGAAGACCCAGTACATCGTAATTACCCACCGCCGCGGTACCATGGAACGTGCGGATACGCTGTACGGCGTGACTATGCACCAGAAGGGCATCTCGGATTATATCCGTCTCAGCCTTTCCGGTCTTGACGACAAATTTAAGGAGTATACCAACTGATGGGATTTTTTGATAAATTGAAATCCGGCCTTAAGAAGACGAAGGATGCTCTTCTGAAGCCGGTGGATATGCTGTTTGCCTCCGGCGATAAGGTTGATGACGACTTTTTCGAGGAGCTTACCGATCTTTTGATCATGGCCGATGTGGGCGTTGAGACCTCCGAGTATATTGCAGAGACTCTTCGCGCTCGTTTGAAGGAAAAAAAGATCAAGGAGACCGAGCCTGCAAGAGAGGAATTCCGCGCAATTCTCCGGGAGCTTGTTGGAGACGGGGAAGACCTGACCATTGGCGGAAACGGCGTTTCTGTGATCCTTGTGATCGGTGTCAACGGTGTCGGTAAGACCACCTCCATCGGTAAGATCGCCAACTGCTTGAAGCAACAGGGAAAAAAGGTTATGCTCTGTGCCGCCGATACCTTCCGTGCGGCCGCCATTGAGCAGCTTGAGGTATGGGCAAACCGCAGCGGTGTTCCGCTGATCAAGCAGAAGGAGGGCGCAGATCCCGCCGCTGTTGTGTTCGATGCCGCAGGTGCCGCAAAGAAGCAGGGCGTTGACGTTCTGATCGTGGATACTGCAGGCCGACTTCATAACAAAAAGAATTTGATCGACGAGCTTGCCAAGATCAACCGCGTGATCTCCAGAGAGCTTCCCGATGCCACGAGAGACACCTTGCTGGTATTGGATGCTTCCACCGGTCAGAACGCCTTGGTGCAGGCTAAAGAGTTCCGCAAGGCGGCAGAGATCACCGGGCTTGTGCTTACCAAGCTGGACGGCACCGCAAAAGGCGGTATCGTTCTTGCCATCAAGCGCGAGCTGGGTATTCCCGTTAAGTTCATTGGTGTCGGCGAGGGGATCGATGATCTCCAGCGTTTCAACGGCAACGAATTTATCGAAGCATTCTTTGAGGGTTAACGCATGAAGAAGATCATTTTGGCCTCCGATAATGCCCATAAGCTGGAGGAGATCCGCCGCTACTTCAAAGAAGCGGAAATTCCTGCAGAAATCATTCCGTTGCGGGACTCCGGCTTTTCCGGCGAGATCGTTGAGGACGGTGAAACCTTCGAAGAAAACGCTTTGATCAAGGCTCGTACCGTTGCACTTGCCACCGGCTGTGCCGCGATCGCGGATGACAGCGGTTTGGAGGTTGATGCCTTGCACGGGGCACCCGGCGTGTATTCCGCAAGATTTGCCGGCGTTCATGGTGATGACAATGCCAACAATGCAAAGCTTTTGCAGGAGCTGGACGGCATTCCCGACTGTAAGCGAACCGCCCGTTTTGTAAGCGTGATCTGTGTGTACCGGGAGGACGGCGCGTCTGTTTCCGTCCGCGGGACAGCAGAGGGCTTGATCCTTACGGAAAAGAAGGGAAGCGGAACCTTTGGGTACGATCCTTTGTTCTACTATCCGCCCTTTGGTAAAACCTTTGCCGAAATGGACGGTTCGGAAAAAAATTCCATCAGCCACCGCGGAAATGCACTTGCTCTGTTGATGGAAAAACGCGATTTCTTTTTGAAATAACACAAAAATCCAACCGAAATTATTGACAACGTTTTTTGTATATGATATTATGAGAAACGGAAAACTTTTTGGAAAGGCGGGGAGCTGATGTCGGCAATTTTGGATTATTTTCGCTACGTGGGCGAACAGTTGAAATCTATCCGTGCCGTGGATGTCTTGGACATCCTTTTGGTGGCGTTTGTCTTCTACTATATCTTCCAGTTTATGCGTAAGCGCCGTGCAGGAAAGCTTCTTGTTGGCGTCGTTTTGCTGATCGTTCTTTTGCTGATCAGCGAGGTTGCCAAGATGAAGGCGTTGAACTTTATACTGACCAACGTTTTCTCGGTGGGTATCCTTTCCCTTATCATCGTTTTCCAGCCCGAGCTGCGTAGTTTTTTGGAAAAAGTGGGCGGTACCACCTTCCATAATTTCAAAGGCAAGCTGGATAAGAACCAGGATGCCGCTTTCCGCAACGTTGTCTCCGAGGTATGCATTGCTGCAGACTATTTCTCCAAGACGAAGACCGGCGCTTTGATTGTTTTCGAGCGCGAGACCAAGCTTGGCGACCAGGCGCGTACCGGTACTGTTGTGAATGCAGACGTTTCCTCCTATCTTTTGGAGAACATTTTCTTTAACAAGTCTCCGCTCCATGACGGAGCTGTTATCATCAGCCAGGGACGCTTGCATTCCGCAGGTTGCTTGTTGCCCTTGTCTTCTAACGTTGACCTTATCCGTGAGCTGGGTACTCGCCATCGCGCAGGCATCGGTATGAGCGAAAACAGCGATGCCGTTGTTTTGATCGTCTCCGAGGAGACGGGTATCATTTCCGTTGCCGTGGAGGGTGAGCTGAAGCGCGGCTTCGACCGTTCCACGCTGGAAGAATATTTGAACCTTCGCCTCTCCCGCGAGGATGCCATCGCCGATAAGATGGTCAATCGCTTTAAGGGCACGATTCTTCGGAAGGGGGGCAAGAAGAACAATGAATAACGAAGTTATCGGCAGAAAAAAGAAGATCTTTACCTTCGCTGTTGCTTTGTTCGGTGCATTGGTCCTCTGGATGTATGCTATCGGTTACGATACGGAGATCTCCACTGAAACCTATAACGGAATCGTTGTAGAGATCATGGGTGTCAATACCAACGGTTATACCGTTGCTGACGGTGATAGCTTTTCCTTATCCGTAGATGTTCATTTGGCGGGCACCCGTCAGATCCTTTCCGAAATCGACGTTTCCGATTTGTCTGCCTATGTGGATATTTCCGGTGTGAGCGGCCCGGGGTTAACAACCCTTCCCGTGACTGTGGTTGTCCCCAACGGCGCTACCGTGGAGACGGTTTCCGTACCCAACGTCACTTTATATGTGGATGTCTTTACCTCCCGAACGATCAAGGTGAATCTTGAGAAAACCTATACCTCTCCGTATACCATCGGAGCCATTGCGCAGGATACCAACTTCGTGACGGTTTACGGTCCTGAGAGCATTATTCAGAATGCCGAGGCGTACGTTCATTTTGACTTGGGAGCTATCAATGTAGGTTCCTTCAATGTCAGCGGTTCTATTTTGCTTAGAGATGCGGAAACCAAGGTGCAGATCTCAAATCCTTACGTGTCGCTGAGCAAGAATATTGTCAACGTCGCCATTACCATGCATCATCAAAAGAACGTTCCGGTGAAGCTGAAGGTTCCAGATGTCGGGTACGCTTCGGAGGACCTTGTGTTTATCTCGAATTTCGATTCCGTTGTGCTGCAAGGGCCTGTGGACGCTTTGGCACAAATTGAGTTTCTTGAGGTTTCTGTAGGTGATGAAGGCGACGGAAATTCCTTTAGCAGAACCATGACAATTTCTGAGCTTTTGTCAGAAAACGGCGTTCCTTCGTCTGTGACCGCGGTTCTGGCTGAGGCGGAGCTGACTTATACTGTTTCGCTGCCCACCGTTCGTTTCTTGAACGTAGAAATTCCCGCAAATCGCATTATTATATATGATCTGCCCGAGGACGGCTCTGTTTTTGCAGAGGCGCTTCAAGGCATCACTGTTCAGATCTTAGGCACGTATCAGGATATTGAAGCCTATAACAGTGCTTTGATGACAGTTATGGTAGGCTATCATTCCATCAAAAAAGATCCCGCCAGCGGCGGGTTGATCGGATACGCAACGGTTTCTTCTGGCGACAATCACATCTGTGTCGTAGGCAATGCGTATTACGTGCCCGTTTCTTTGACCTTGCAGGTCATTGATAACGTGTTATCTCGATGATAAAACAGAAAGGAGGCGGAGTCAAATGACAGAAAGAAAATGGGTTCTCAGAGAAATTGACGAGGAGGTCTGCGGGCGTTTGCAGGCAGAGCTCGGCGTTCTTCCTCTGACCGCAAAATTGCTCTCCAACAGAGGGCTTGACTCAGCCGATAAAGTCAAAGCATTTTTAAACAAGGACGAAATTCCGCTCCACGATCCTTATCTTCTCAAGGATATGGATCGCGCAGTGGAAAGAATTCGTCGCGCGATCGACAACAAGGAGCGGGTTTGCATTTACGGCGATTACGACGTAGACGGCGTTACCTCTACTATGATGTTGTACGATTATCTTACCGGCAGAGGCGTTAAATGCGAGTATTTCATTCCCGATCGCATCTCCGAGGGATACGGTCTCAGCTTGCCCGTTATCCAGCGGATGGTTGGCAGAGTGGATATGATCATCACCGTTGACACCGGCATCACCGCTATCGATGAAGCTCTTTACGCTAAGGAGCAGGGGATCGATATGGTGATCACCGATCATCACAACTGTCGCGAGATCATTCCCGATGCGGTTGCGGTGGTAAACCCTCACAGAGAGGATTGCGCCTATCCCTTCAAAAATCTTGCGGGCGTAGGCGTGGTCTTTAAGCTTCTGTGTGCGGTTGACGGCGATACAAAGCGTATTTGTGATCGCTATGCGGATATCGTTGCCATCGGTACCATTGCGGACGTTATGCCGATTATTGATGAAAACCGTCGCATTGCTGCAATGGGCTTGAAAAAATTGGAGTCTGTCCGTTCTCCCGGTATCTTGGCCTTAATGCGCCATGCAGGCATTATAAAGCACGGAAGACAGGTGAAGAAGGTTACCTCTTCCACCGTGGGATATGTGCTGGCTCCCCGTATCAATGCTGCAGGCAGAATTGCTTCTGCATCCCGCGCGGTAGAGCTGTTAGTGACCAAGGATGAGCAACTTGCCGATAAGATTGCCGGTGAGCTTTGCGAAACCAATAAGCTTCGCCAGGCTATGGAGCAGGAGATCTACGAGCAGGCACTTCAGCAGATCGAGCAGTTTGGTAAGGATGATTGCTTCTTTGTCCTTGGCTCCGATGGCTGGCACCAGGGTGTTATCGGTGTGGTAGCATCTAAGATTGCCGAGAAATTCTCCTTGCCTTGCATTCTCTTCTCCTACGACGGAGACGTTGCAAAGGGCTCCGGCAGAAGCATCAAGGGCTTCTCTTTGATGGATGCCTTGTCCTCCTGCGAGGATCTTTTGTGCGAATACGGTGGTCACGAGCTTGCTGCGGGCCTTTCCGTCAACAAGGATCGCATCGACGATTTCCGTAAGCGCATCAATGAGTATGCAAAGCAGTATCTTGTAAAAACCGATTCTTCCTTGCCTCTTGAAATTGAGTGTAAGGTAGATTTCTCCGACGTTACCCTGCAAGGAATTCGTGAGATGCAGACCATGGAGCCCTTCGGCTTGCAGAATCTTCAGCCCGTTTTGATGATGAAGCGCGTTGCGGTCACCGATCTGGTCTACCTTTCCGGCGGAAAGCATCTTAAATTCAAGCTTCGTCCCCATGATAACAGATTCAGCGGCGCTGAGGTGGGTGCCATTTGGTTCTCCGTTCCCGCTGATCTGAAGCTGAGCGAGGGCAATATTTGCGACGTAGTCTTTACCGCCGATATCAATGAATATATGGGTCAGTGTACCCCTCAGATCACCATTAAAGCTCTCCGTCTTTCCGATGTCGAAAGTGAGGATACCGCCGAGGGTGAACAGACCTATCGCCGCTTGAAGGATCCTGCAGACCGTAGCGATGTGTCTCGCAGTGATGTTCCCACGTTGGCAGGCTTCAGAGACGTATATAAGTTCCTGAAGCGCGACGTGCTGGAGAGCAGTAAGCATATGGCTATTACTGCTACCTGCCGCGCCTTGGAGCAGGAAAACATTCATGTTTCTTATTGTAGTTTCAAGATCATTCTCGATGTTCTTGCCGACGAGGGGTTGATCAGCTGTACGTATAGCGACGGCGGCAAAATTGCCGAGGTCGGCATCCTGCCCGTTGGTAAGAAGGTAAACCTGGATCAGTCTCCCATTTTGCAAATGATTCGAGGAAACCACCGTCAAATTTAAAAAGGAAACATCTATGGAATACGATGTAAACGAATTGCTTGCCCGTTGTGATGCAAGCGGTTGTTACGACATAGACAAAATTAAACGCGCTTATTTTCTGGCCGAGGAGTTACACCGCGGCCAGAAGCGTATTTCCGGGGAAGATTATATTATCCATCCCATAGCTGTGGCTACCATCGTGTACGAATGTCAGCTGGATACAGATTCCATTTGCGCCGCTTTTCTCCACGATACGGTGGAGGATTGCTCCGACCGCGTTACCTTGGAGGATGTACGCAGACAGTTTGGTGCGGACGTTGCCGATATCGTAGACGGCGTGACCAAGCTGAATATTCCCTTCGAGACCAAGCAGGAGGCCAGCATCCGTAATTTGCGCAAGATGTTCCTGGCGATGTCCAAGGATCTTCGCGTTATTTTCGTAAAGCTTGCCGACCGTCTCCATAATATGCGCACCCTTGACGTTCGCTCTCCCGAGAAACAGCGTTCCATCGCCTTGGAGACCATGCACGTCTATGCCCCCTTGGCACACCGTATCGGTATGCAGCGTATCAAGCTGGAGCTTGAGACCTTAGCGCTTTCTTATCTGGATCCCATCGGCTTTGCCGAAATCGAGAAGGATACCGAAAAGCGTTACGGCGAAAGCAAGGATTTCCTTACCCAGGCGACCAAGATGGTGGCAGAAAGCCTGGATTCCTACGGCGTCAATTATCGCCTGGAGGGCAGAGTCAAGAGCAGCTACAGCATCTATAAAAAGATGTATAACCAAAGCAAATCCTTCGACGAGATATACGACTTCTATGCTTTGCGCGTCTTGGTCGATACCGAGTTGGATTGCTATACTGTTTTGGGTATCATTCACGAGAAATTCAATTCCGTTCCCGGCAGATTCAAGGACTATATTTCCACCCCCAAACAAAACCTTTACCGTTCTCTTCATACAACGGTTATCGGTTCCGGCGGTATTCCCTTTGAGGTGCAGATCCGTACTTGGGAGATGCACAGCGTGGCTGAATACGGTCTCGCGGCGCATTGGAAGTATAAATCCGGCGAGCAAGCCAACCATGGATTGGATGAAAAGCTTCGCTGGATCCGCTCCTTGGTGGAGTCCGAGAGCGACGGCGGAGATCCCGATGAATTTTTCAATTCTTTGAAGATCGATCTGTTTGAGGATGAGATCTTTGTGTTCACCCCCAAGGGTGACGTTATGAATCTCCCCGCCAGAAGTACCCCTGTGGATTTTGCTTACGCCATTCACTCCGGTGTAGGTAACAAAATGGTGGGTGCCAAGGTCAACGGCAACATCGTTCCCATTAATACAGAGCTTCAAACCGGTCAGATCGTAGAGGTGTTGACCAATCCCAACTCCAAAGGACCCAGCCGAGATTGGCTTACCTACGTTCGTTCCAGCGAGGCGAGAAATAAGATCCGTATGTTCTTTAAAAAGGAGATGCGGGAGGAGAATATCGTCCTCGGCAAGCAGGAGATCGACAGAGAGTTCCGCCGCTACGGTGTTCGGTATACCGAAGCTCAGAGGGATAAGATCATGCAGACGCTGGCGTCCCGTATGGGCTTTGCAGAGGGAGACGATCTTTATAACAGCATCGGCTTTGGAGGTATGGACGTTGTTAAGCTCGGCTCTAAGCTGAAGGAAGAGTTTAACCGCGTGGTGGTTCCCGAGCAAGAGACCGCCCCCGTGAAGCCGGATATCAGCGACCGTCCTGCCAGAGAAGATCGCAAGAACAAAAAATCCTCCGAGAGCGTTATCGTGGATAACGTGGAGGGTTGTGCCGTTAAGTTTGCAAAATGCTGTTCTCCCTTGCCCGGTGACCATATCATCGGCTTTATCACCAAAGGGTACGGCATCTCCATTCATAAATACGATTGCATCAACGTTCAAAACGGCCTCAAAAAGGCTGAGGATCGGGACCGTTGGGTCACCGCTTCCTGGACGGCACGCGCAGAACGCCGCTCCCTGGGCGGCTTTGAAGTGCATCTTAACATCTTTGCATCCTATTCTCCCAGCATCATTGCCGACGTTTCCGTTTTGCTGAGAGATATGAAGGTTGAGATTACCTCCGTTGCAACCAAGGAAAACGGCGATAACATCGTTTTGAATTTTGGTATCCGTTGCAGCAATACGGATCATGCCCAGTCTATTATAAGTGCCCTGCGTAAGATCAAGGGCGTATACGATATTACCCGAGGAAATCAGTAAGTATGAAGATCGTCGTACAGCGTGTCAACGCCGCTTCCTGCGTTGTGGACGGGAAAGAGGTTTCCCGCATCGGCAAAGGGCTTTTGGCCTTTGTTGGCGTCGCGGAAAGCGATACGGAGGAAGATCTCCGCAAAGGCAGTACCAAGCTTGCCGGCTTGCGTATTTTCGAAAACGAGGAAGGGAAGATGTCACTTTCTGCCTCCGACATCGGCGGCGAGATCATGATCATCTCCAATTTTACGCTTTTGGGGAGGGTACAAAGAGGATTCCGCCCCGATTGTACTCACGCGGCCCATCCCTCCAAGGCACAGCCAATGTACGATGCTTTTTGTGATGCTGTTGCTCAAACCGTTCCTGTTTCTCGAGGGATCTTTGGAGCGGATATGCAGATTTCCGCAAGTTTAGACGGTCCCGTCAATTTAATCATCGATACGGCAGAGCTTTTGAAGAAATGAAACTAACCATTCAAAACAAAACCGAATATCTCAACGAATATTATTTCCAAACCCTTTGCCTGTTGTATTTCCCGGGTGAAAAGTTCCAAGAGGGATATGAAAGCCCTGCGGAAGCGAGCTTCCTTTTGGAGCATCGGGGCAACGGCTTCTATTGCGAAGCACGGCTCTCTTTGGGCGACCGAAGCGAAACGGGAAGCTTTGATACCAACGGATATGTTCCTATGGTAGAGATGACAGACAGCGATTTTGCCGCCCTTGCCTTGGGCAAAGCTTATTTGCAAGCCGGCGAAGCACTTATGGGGTTCCCCTTGCCTTGGGGTTACCTTTTGGGGCTTCGTCCCGTCAAGCGAGCGAAATATTATCTGGATCGCGGTTATTCCGGAGAAGTTGTGGAAAAACTGTTTACCGAGGATTATGGCGTTTTGCCCACAAAAGCCCGCCTCGCCGTTACCACGGCACTTACCGAGAACCAAATGTTAAAGGACGTGGGAGAATTTGATTGCGGATTGTACTTGTCCATTCCTTTCTGTCCCACAAAATGTGATTATTGCTCTTTTATTTCCTGCGCAACGCCTCGGCTGTTTTCTTTGATCCCTTCCTATCTGGAGCGTTTGAAGAGAGATTTTGTGAATACCTGCAACGTGATCCGTGAGCTGGGTCTGCGCCTTCGCAGCGTATATATCGGCGGCGGAACCCCTTCTATTCTCACCGAGGAACAGCTGACCGATCTTCTCGGCTGCATGAACGGGCATCTTCCCAAGGAGCATCTCCTTGAATTTTCCTTCGAGGCGGGCAGACCCGATACCATTACGGAAGGTAAGCTGCATATCCTGAAAGAGCACGGTGTTGATCGCATCAGCGTGAACCCCCAAACCACCAACGACGAGGTTCTTCGCGGGATCGGCAGAAAGCACTCCGTTGCCGACTTTTTTGAGGTTGCAAAGAAGGCCCTCTCTTTAGGCTTCGATACCGTGAATGCCGATCTGATCGCAGGACTTCCCGGTGATACGAAGGAAAGCTTCGAAAAGAGCCTTTCCGATGTTATGGCGTTGGGCTTTGAGAATATTACCGTGCACACACTTTCTGTGAAGAAATCCGCCTCCTTACGGTTTCGCGAGGGTGAGGTTTATGATCCTGCGGGAGTTCTTGCCAGAGAATGTGTTGAATATGCTTGCAATACCCTTTCCGATGCAGGGTGGTTGCCTTATTATCTGTATCGCCAGAAGAACATTGTCGGCAATGCGGAAAACGTAGGTTACGCCAAGCCCGGGACGGAAAATCTTTATAATGTTTTGATGATGGAAGAGTATTCCACCGTCTTTGCCTGCGGTGCAGGAGCGATCACCAAGTTGGTTTCACCTGCCAGAGACGAGATCTGCCGCATCGCATTCCCAAAATATCCGTATGAATATCTTGATACCGATAGCGGCATCCGTGAATCGGAGATCAGAGAATTCTTTTCCCACTATCCCCGAAAGGTTTGATGAGTAATGAAAGAGGAGCTGTACGAACAGCGCTTGGCAGAATGTGCCGATGAGATCTGTAAGAACCAAAGCATAAGATTGGTTCTCATCGCAGGCGGTTCCTGTGCAGGGAAGACCACCACCACACGAAAGCTGTCTCAGCTGATCCGAGAACGGGGGAGACCCGTGGATACCATTTCTCTGGACGATTATTACCGTAATCCCGAGAATGCTGTGTATCTTCCCAACGGCAAGCCCGATATTGAAGGCTTGGGAAGTCTTCGCCTGGATCTTTTGCAAGAGACCATGTATCTGCTTTCCGTGGGTAAGCCTGCCCCGATCCCTTTCTATGATTTCACCACAAAGCGCCGTACGGATGCCCATCGCATCTTAACACCCGTTCCCGGCGGCATTACCATAGTGGAAGGCCTCCATGCCTTAAATCCCGCTATCTGCGCAAAGGGAACCGCTGAGGAGACCCTGTTCCGCATTTATCTTTATTCCGATCCCGAGGATCACTTGGATGGCAGATTACTTCGCCGTTTGGTAAGAGATTCCCGTTACCGTGCCGCGGATGCCAAACAGACCTTTGATCAGTGGGACACCGTTCGCAGTGCCGAAAAAGAGACCATCGAGCCCTTTGCGCACCTTGCCGATGCCCGTATCAATACCCATTTTGATTACGAACGGAGCATCTTGGCCGATGATGCCATTGCATTGCTTGAACAGCTTCCCCCGGAGCATTCCCATGCTGCTCAGGCCCGTGAGCTGATTGAGGCGTTAAAAGACATTCCCTTACTGCCGGATAGCGTTGTTCCGGAGGATTCCCTTTTGAGAGAGTTTATTTGATCTTTTATGTCAGAATTAGAAAAAGCACAAGGACAAAAAAAGAATAAAAGCTTTTTGGTGGAAGCGGGGATCATCTCCGTTTCCAGCTTTGTTGTAAAGATCATCGGCGTTCTGTTCAAGATCCCCCTTGCCAACATTCTCGGCGAGCATATGGGCATCTTCAGTGCGGCGTATTCTTTGTATGCAATGCTGTATATGGTGTCCACCAGCGGATTACCGGTGGCTATCAGCCGTATGATCTCTGCCTCTGCAAAACGTGGGCGTGAAAAAGAGGTCCTGCGTACCTTCCGCGTTGCCCTTACAGCCTTTACGGTACTTGGTGTGATCGCTACTGCCGCCATGATCCTTTTGGCCAAGCCCTTCTTTGGCGCAACGGGCCACCCCGACAGCGTTTTGGCGGCGTATTTCATTGCGCCCACTTTGCTGTTCGTTTGCGTTTGCTCTGCCTTCAGAGGATATTATCAGGGATTACATAATATGTATCCCACCGCCATCGGTCAGTTGATCGAGGCGGCCTTGAAGATGGGGCTCGGCTTGGGTGCGACCGTTTGGGCGGCCAATGCAGGCTACGAGCCTTACGTCCAGGCCGCTTGTGCCGTCAGCGGTATTACGGTCGGTATGTTCTTGGAGATGCTTCTGCTGTTCTGCTACCGTTTCCGTACCGCAGGGAAGAGACCAGCTTCCACGGATGACGGTTGCGAACAGACCTCGGCCTTGACCAAGAAGATCTTGATCATTGCGTTACCTGCGACGATCACCTCCTCCGCGCTCTATTTATCTACCTTTATCGATACGGTGCTGATCAAAAAATGCCTGATGCTCGGCGGAGCGTCGGAGGCGGTTGCTGAGGATCTGTATACCGCGTATACTTCCTATTCCACTGCCATTGCCGATCTACTGCCGTCCACGTTGATCTATCCCATTGCCATCAGCATTTTGCCCTTGGTTTCTGCCGCATTTTCCGTGAAGGACAGCGCAAGCGGAAACAAGAACATCGTCCAGTCCATCCGCATCAGTGCCATCATCGGTCTGCCCAGTGCCGCGTTTCTTGTGGCAACGGCACCTTCTTGCTTGACTGTTTTGTATCAGGGGGCCTTGGATCAATACAGCAGAATTGACGCCCTTGCCGTTTCCTCGGGAACTTTACAGATCCTTGCTTTGGGAATAATTTTCATGGCCATCGTATCTACCACCAATGCGTTGTTACAGGCCGTTGGGAAGATATGGTTACCCATGCTTTCCGTGGGCGTTGGCGTTGTTTGCATGGCCTTGATCGAGTATTTCGGTGTTTCCGGAGTGCTGGGCATCTACGGCGCACCTATCAGCTCCATCAGCTGTTATTTTGTCGCTGCGACGCTGAATCTGTTCTTCCTGAAGAAATATACCACCGCGGAGCTTTCTCCTGTTAAGCTGTTCTTGCGTCCGGTAATTTGTGCGCTTTTGACCTGCGGTGGGTCTGTTTTGGTATACAATCTGTCTTCTCTCGTGTTCTCCGGTGGAGGCAGATTGAACGCCTTGATCCTGCTGATGATCACAGGCATCTTCGCCGTGGCAATTTACGTTCTTACTATGCTTTTGTTCAAAGGCATCACTGCAGACGAGGTGCGATTGCTTCCCATGGGTGGGAGACTTGCATCCTTCCTGGTGAAGAGAGGTTTGCTCCATGAATCGAATTGAAACGCTATGCAATAAAACTCGCTACACCTTTGAGGATCTGCGCACTGTGGTGGAAATTCTTCGCTCTCCGGAGGGTTGCCCCTGGGATAAGGAGCAGACCCACGACAGCATCCGTATGAACTTTTTGGAAGAGGTCTATGAGGCTGTCGAGACCATTGACAACAAGGACATTGTGGGTATGCGCGAGGAGCTTGGAGATGTGCTGTTTCAGGTTGCCTTCCATTCCCGCATTGCAGAAGAAGACGGCTGGTTTGATTTGGAGGAGGTCTGCGACGAGATCTGCCGCAAGATGATCATCCGCCATCCTCACGTTTTCGGAGACCGTGTTTTCGACGGGGAAGGAAAGCCCTTGAAGGATTGGGAGGCTATCAAAGCCAACTCCCATAGCTTTACCACCGCCACGCAAACTCTGGAGGCTATTCCTCGCACTTTGCCCGCGTTGATGCGCGCCGATAAGTTAGGAAAGAAATCCCGTAAGTTCGGTTTCGATTGGGAGCCGGAGGAATCTCTGCTGAAGGTTGACGAGGAGGTTCTTGAGGTCAAGAGTGCCATCGCGGAGGGATCTTTTGAGCATATTGAGGAGGAATTTGGCGACCTGCTTCTGTCTGTTGTCAATGCCGCAAGGCTTTCCGGCGTCGATCCCGAGCTTGCTTTGATCAAGGCTTGTGAGAAATACCTCCGCAGATTTGCCTCTGTGGAGAAGCAAAGCCTTGATTTAGGGCGTAAGATCAACGAAAATTCTCGAGATGAGCTGTTAAGCTACTGGAAAAAAGCAAAAAAATCGGTTACATAGTGACAAAATACACATTTTCATGCAGAAATATTCAAAATCCTCTTGCAAATTTGAGAAATTTGTGATATAATGTCTCCAAGATTTAGGATTATTGAAAAGGAGTAATCAATCATGACGAAAACCACTTTGATCGACATCGTTGCAGCTAACACCGGTCTCAAGAAGAAGGATGCCGAGGCAGCCGTTACCGCAGTATTTGCAGCCATCGAGGATGAGCTGGCAACCGGCGGTAAGGTTCAGGTAGCAGGCTTTGGTACTTTCAAGGTTAAGGAGCGCGCAGAGCGTAGCGGCCGTAACCCCAGAACCAACCAGGCTATCACCATCAAGGCAACCAAGCTTCCCACCTTCGTTCCCGGCAAGAGCCTGAAGGACGCAGTTGCAGAAGACTGATTTCTTTTGAACAATGTATTACCGGGTGATACTTCACCCGGTAATATACATTTTTATGAAGTATGAGATTAGATAAGTTTTTAAAAGTATCCCGCATTATCAAGAGGCGTACCGTTGCCAACGAGGCTTGTGATGAATCCCTTGTTTTGGCCAACGGAAGACGCGCCAAGGCGTCCTATGACGTCAAAGTGGGCGATATACTGGAGATCACCTTCGGTAACCGCACCACCAAGCTTAAGGTTTTGTCTATTAGTGATCACGTTGCCAAGGCGGAAGCCTCTGAGATGTACGAGATCCTGTCATAATTGAATGCCGTGTTTCATATGCTTAAAACCGTAAAGAGTATCTTTGTCAAAGGAAGGTTTGCGCATATGAATTCACAAAACACCGTCCACAGCCTATCGCTTTCAGACCGTCGCGTGTTAAAGATCACGGCTGTTTCCGATGTGATAAATTTCGATGAAACAAACGTGAGCATGTCCGTGGGAGATACCGTGTTGAACGTAAGCGGAACAGAGTTATCCGTCAGCAGTCTTTCCCTGGAAAACGGGGAAGTCACCCTCTGCGGCAGCATCGACGCCATCGTGTATTTAGAAAACACAAAGTCCCGCAAAAAAGGGCTGGGAAGGCTCTTCGGCGCATGAGTGTAGATTATACGCTGCACAGCCTGCTGGCTTTTTGGTCTGTGATTTTAGGTGTAGCCTGCGGATTTGTATATGAGTTCTTTCGGCTTTTGCACCGATTGCATCCCCGTGCCTATTGGCTGATCCTTCTGGAAGATCTTTTCTTTGGATCGATCTGTACAGCAGGCATGATGCTTTTGTTTTTCAATTTATCCTTTGGGAGAATGCGCTTTTATGCATTCCCTGGCGTTCTTCTTGGCTTTATACTATGGTATTTCACGTTAGGAAGAGCTTTCAGACAAGTATGTCTTCGTGTTTCCAACGCCGTTTCGCCTCCCGTAAGATATCTTCATCGTTATTTTCGTACCTGCGGCGGAACGTTTCGTATTTCACTCCGCGCCGAAGAAGGCTTCGGTGCAAAGCGTTTTATCAAAAGGAGCAGTAAAAATGACTCGTCAAAGAACAGGCCTGGCGGTTAAATTCGCCTTGGGCGGTATCTTGGTTGTCCTGTTTGTTTCCGTTATCAACATGCAGATCAGCTTGAACTCTCTCCGTCGAGAGCGTACCCGTCTGGAAAACGATATTGCCGATTTGCAGGATGATATCGAAGAGACCAACTACCGTCTCTCCGAGGAGACCAATGCGGCGTATATCGAGCGTTACGCACGCGAGAAGCTGAACTACCGTTATCCCAACGAGATTCTTTTTTACAACGATATAGCTGAATAAGATCAAGGGGGCGTTTCATGCAGGCTGAGGCAGGCAAGACGTGTAAAGGTAAGGTCACCAAGATTACGAAATTCGGTGCTTTTATCAGACTTGAGGATGGATCCAACGGCTTGGTTCACATTTCTCAGGTTTCGGATGCTTATGTTTCGGACGTGCAAGAATACTTAACCGTTGGTCAAGAGGTGGAGCCGCGCATTCTTTCGGTAGACGAAAAAGGGCGTATTTCCTTGACACTCAAAAGAGAGAAGGAGGATCCGTCTCGATATGGTCCTCAACCGGCGCAATTTCAATCCTCCCGCAGATCCTCCGATCTGGAGGAGATGATCGATCGGTTTAAAACCGTCAGTGAGGAAAAGCTTGGGGAATTGCGTAGATTGCATTCCCGCAAAAGATAATAACAGCTCATGAAACGAACGGGCAAGCCCCGTTTTTTTCAAGGCTTTTTCAGACACATAAGTCAGAGGAAAAAATTATGATCCAACTTGTAGCAACCTGCCTTTTCGGTTTGGAAAAGGTTTTGGGTGAAGAAATCGATGCCCTGGGATACCAACGCATCGAGACCATCGACGGAAGAGTGATCTTCTCCGCTCCGGAGTCTGCCATTGCCGTGTGTAATATCCGCCTCCGTTATGCGGAACGCGTTATGATCCTCCTTTCCCGTTTCCGCGCAGTTACCTTTGAGGAGCTGTATCAAGGCACGAAATCCATTCCTTGGGAGGATTACGTGGGAAAAGACGGTGCATTTCCCGTCAAGGGACATTCCATCCGCTCTGCGTTGTATTCCATTCCCGATTGCCAGAAAATCACTAAAAAGGCAGTGGTGGACAGGCTTGCGTCTGTTTATCACATCTCCCGTCTTCCCGAAAGCGGGGCCATGTATCAAATCGAGTTCTTTATTTTAAAGGATGAGGTGCATTTGATGATCGATACCAGTGGTACCACCTTGCATAAGCGTGGCTACCGTCCTGTGTCCAATGCCGCACCCCTGCGGGAGACCTTGGCGGCAGGCATGGTTAAAATGGCTCGTCCCAGAGAGAATGTATTGCTGGTGGATCCTCTTTGCGGATCCGGTACCATCGCTATCGAGGCGGCGTTGCTTACGGGCAACATTGCCCCCGGCCTCAAGCGTTCCTTTGCTGCCGAGAAATTCTCCCTGATCCCTTCGTCTGTTTGGGTCGAGGAGCGTAAGAAGGCTGAAAGCGAGATCACCCCTTGGGCTTCCAAAATCTATGCCTACGATATTGATCCCATGTGCGTTGCCATGGCAAAAGAGAATGCTCGTCGTGCAGGTGTTGAGGATCGTATTGTTTTCCGCGTAGCGGACGTGCGTTCCTTTAAGTCGCCCGAGCCTGATGCACGGGGAACCGTCGTCACCAACCCTCCCTATGGAGAACGGTTGCTGGATCTTCAGCAGGCGAGGGAGCTTACTACTGCCATGGGGAAGGCCTTCCAGAAGGAGGTTCCCTCCTGGCAGCTTTATATCATCTCTTCCGATGAAAAATTCGAGCAATTCTTCGGCAGACGTGCAAACAAAGTTCGTAAGCTTTACAACGGTATGATCCGTTGCGGCTTCTACCAATTCTTTAAATAAGCTTTGGCACACCGTAAATTCAAGTGCTAATTTGTTTTGTGACATTTGTAGGTCAAAATATAGCAGATTTTACGAACACAAAAGCCATCGGTTAGCACTTGCTTTGCAAGAGTGCCAACAGTTTACAATTTGTTCACAATTATATCTTTCCTTGTTCACGAAGGTTGGATAAAATATACCCTGCAAAGTAAGAAAACTTATTTTGCCAAAAACAGTCTATTATCTTTTTCATACTTACTAGGAGGTTCTATTATGAAACTGAAACCCTTGGCAGACCGTGTGGTCATCAAAATGCTGGAGGCAGAGGAGACCACCAGAGGCGGTATCATCCTCACCGGCGCCGCAAAGGAGAAGCCCCAGGTAGCAGAAGTTCTGGAGGTTGGCCCCGGCGGAAACGTTGACGGCAAAGAGATCACTATGATGGTCAAGAAAGGTGACAAGGTCATCTGCAGCAAGTATTCCGGCACGGAGATCAAGCTGGACGGCGAAGAGCTTATCGTAGTTCGTCAGAGCGATATCCTTGCTATCGTTGAGTAATTTTGGAGGTAACGTATCATGGCAAAAGAAATCAGAAACGGCAACGAAGCACGCGAAGCGCTGATGCGCGGCGTTGATAAGCTTGCCAATACCGTAAAGATCACCCTTGGTCCCAAGGGAAGAAACGTAGTTCTTGATAAGAAGTTCGGCTCTCCGCTGATCACCAACGACGGTGTTACCATCGCCAAGGAGATTGAGCTGGACGATGCATTCGAAAACATGGGCGCCGCATTGGTTCGCGAGGTTGCCAGCAAGACCAACGATGCCGCAGGCGACGGTACTACCACCGCAACTCTGCTGGCGCAGGCTTTCATCCGCGAGGGTAT
>JAGBXS010000048.1 GCA_017629175.1 Clostridia bacterium | reverse complement strand
GCCTCGGTCTGGTACTCTACGTGTCTGGTGTTGATCGTGATACCTCTTGCTCTCTCTTCGGGAGCGTTGTCGATCTGATCGTATGCCTGGAACTCGATGGTTGCGTCAGACAGGGACAGAGTCTTGGTGATTGCAGCGGTCAGAGTGGTCTTACCATGGTCAACGTGGCCGATGGTACCAATGTTAACGTGGGGTTTAGTTTTCTCAAACTTAGCCTTTGCCATTGTGAAATTCCTCCATAAAATATAGATAACTTTTTTTCTTAAATTTTATTATACAGTTTTTTTGCGTTCTGTCAAGAGGATTTTGATAAAATATCGTCAGAACCCATCCCGATTTCCCGCAACAAGGGGTAACTGCGCCCTTTTTTACTTCTTAGCACGCTCTGCGACCAAAGCTTCCTGTACGGACTTGGGTACCTGCTCGTAGTGAGAAGGCTCCATAACGTAGCTGCCGCGGCCCTGAGTCTGAGAACGGAGGTCGGTTGCATAACCGAACATGTTCGCCAGAGGAACGAACGCGGTAACCTGCTGTCCGCCGCCGTTTAAGGGTTCCATCTCCTTGATGTTACCGCGGCGGGAAGAGAAGTCGCCGATAACAGCGCCCATGTAATCGTCCGGAACGACTACAACGACCTTCATGAAAGGCTCGGTCAGGACGGGGCCTGCCTTACGCATTGCATTCTTGAACGCCATAGAGCCGGCGATCTTAAATGCCATTTCGGAAGAGTCGACTTCGTGGTAAGAACCGTCGTACAGGGTAACCTTAACGTCAACGACGTTGTAGCCAGCCAATACACCGGAGAGCATTGCGCCCTTGATACCGTCTTCAACTGCAGGAATGTATTCCTTGGGAACGGTACCGCCCACGATGGCGTTGATAAACTCGAAGCCCTTGCCGGGTTCGTTGGGCTCGATCTTGATCTTAACGTGACCGTACTGACCCTTACCACCGGACTGACGTGCATACTTGCAATCCTCGTCTGCCAGCTTGGTGATGGTCTCACGGTAGGATACCTGGGGCTTACCAACGTTTGCTTCCACCTTAAACTCGCGGAGCAGACGGTCTACGATAACCTCCAAGTGCAACTCGCCCATACCTGCGATGATGGTCTGACCGGTCTCTTCGTCGGTGTAAGCCTTGAAGGTGGGGTCTTCCTCTGCAAGCTTGGACAGTGCGATACCCATCTTCTCCTGACCTGCTTTGGTCTTGGGCTCGATGGCTACGCGGATAACGGGCTCCGGGAACTCCATAGACTCCAGAATGATGGGAGCCTTGGGATCACACAGAGTGTTACCGGTGGTGGTATCCTTGATACCGATAACGCCGGCGATCTCACCTGCCATGATCTCGCCTACCTCCTCGCGGTGGTTAGCGTGCATCAGCATGATACGGGAGAAGCGCTCGTTCTTATCCTTCGTGGAGTTGTACACCTGGCTACCGGAAGAGATCTTACCGGAGTAGACACGGATGAAGCACAGTCTGCCTACGAAGGGGTCGGTCATGATCTTGAACGCCAGAGCGGCGAAGGGTGCGTTATCGTCGGAGGGTCTCTCCTCTTCATCGCCGGTGTCGGGGTTTACACCCTTGATCGGGGGGATGTCAACGGGAGAGGGCATATAATCGACGATTGCATCCAGCAGCATCTGAACGCCCTTGTTCTTATAGGAAGAACCGCAGCATACGGGAACCATACGGTTGTCGATGGTTGCCACGCGGATCGCGTTCTTGATCTCCTCGATGGTGGGCTCCTCTTCCATCAGGAACTTCTCACCGATCACGTCGTCTACCTCGGCGCAAGCCTCGATAAGAGCGGTACGGTATTCCTGAGCGAGGTCCATCATATCTGCGGGAATGTCCTGCTCCTCGAACTGAGTGCCATCCTCGTTGAGGTAGATCTCAGCGCGCATCTTAACCAGGTCGATAATTCCCTTAAAGGTGCTCTCCTTACCAATGGGGAGCTGAATGGGGGTTGCGGGCGCCTTCAGGCGGTCGCGAAGCATATCGATAACTCGATAGAAGTTCGCACCCATGATGTCCATCTTGTTGACATAGCACATACGGGGTACGCGGTACTTGTCAGCCTGGCGCCAAACGGTCTCGGACTGAGGCTCAACGCCGCCCTTAGCGCAGAGAACGGTAACGGAACCGTCCAATACACGCAGGGAGCGCTCTACCTCTACGGTAAAGTCAACGTGACCGGGGGTATCAATGATATTGATACGATTTTCCTTCCAGAAGCAGGTGGTAGCAGCGGAGGTAATGGTAATACCGCGCTCCTGTTCCTGTTCCATCCAGTCCATCGTAGCCGAGCCTTCGTGAGTCTCACCAATCTTATGCGTTTTACCGGTGTAATACAGGATACGCTCAGTAGTGGTGGTCTTGCCGGCGTCAATATGAGCCATGATACCGATATTTCTCGTTTTTACAAGCGGAGTACTTCTCGGCATATTCGTTTTCCTTTCCTATTATAGTTCTTGACAGTATTTAAGCAACATTATTCTCTGTACGACTACGTACAAAGCACATTCGAGTGCGGAAAAACGCGAAGCGTTTTTCACATAAAGAGCGCTCCGCGCTCTTTTTACCACTTGTAGTGAGCGAATGCCTTGTTTGCTTCTGCCATCTTGAGAGTGTCTTCCTTCTTCTTAACGGCACCGCCGGTGCTGTTGCAAGCATCCATGATCTCGCCAAACAGACGATCTGCCATGGTTCTCTCGCTTCTCAGTCTTGCGTAGTTTACCAACCAACGCAGGCCGAGAGTCTGACGTCTCTCAGGGCGAACTTCCATAGGAACCTGATAGTTGGAACCGCCGCGGCGAACTGCCTTAACTTCCAACTGAGGCATGATGTTTGCCAAAGCCTTCTTGAACATCTCCAGAGCGTCCTGACCGGACTTCTCTGCTACCTTCTCGAATGCTTCGTAAACGATCTTCTGTGCTACGCCCTTCTTACCGTCCTCCATGACACCGTTGATGAGCTTGGTGACAAGCTGGGAACCGTAGACGGGATCCGGCAGCACTTCTCTCTTAAATCCATGTTCTCTTCTGGGCACTTTACTTCCCTCCTTCATTAGTGATAGCATTTTCCATGCTTTCGATGAGTTCATAGGTACTCGAAAAATCTCTTTCCGTCAGGCACAAAAGAAAACTTCATCATCTATATATAAAGTGACAAAATTCTTTTTTGCACTGTGTAAGCATTTTTCTGAGTTGTTAGGCAGATTACTTGCCTGCCTTGGGTCTCTTTGCGCCGTACTTGGAACGGCTCTGGTTTCTCTTGGCAACGCCCTGGGTGTCCAAGCTACCGCGGATGATGTGGTAACGTACACCGGGAAGGTCCTTAACTCTACCGCCGCGGATCAGAACCACAGAGTGCTCCTGCAGGTTGTGGCCCATACCGGGGATGTAGGCGGTTACTTCCATACCGTTGGAAAGTCTTACTCTGGCGATCTTTCTCTGCGCGGAGTTAGGCTTCTTAGGGGTCTTGATAGCAACCTTGGTGCAAACGCCTCTCTTCTGAGGTGCAGCTTGCTCCACGACAACGTTCTTAAGGGAGTTGGTGGTTCTCTGCAGAGCAGGAGACTTAGACTTCCAAACCTTGTCCTGGCGGCCTTTTCTTACCAGCTGGTTAAATGTAGGCATAATCGTCCTCCTTTCACAAAAATTCGCAATTACTGATTATACACAAACTATTGCTGTTTGTCAATAGTTAATGCCGTTTTTTGGCGCATTTTTTTGCGCACCGCGCAGGGGAGCAGCCTTTTACCGCTCCCCTGCCGGGTTTATGCTTGTTTTTTGACTGCCGTCAACACGGCGGTGAAGACCTCAACCCCTGCCATTTTGGCAAGCTGGTCTCCGGTTTTTGTCTGATCGGGGGAGATCCCGGCGGCTTTCGCTGCGGCAAGCACCGTAGCGGCAAAGGCGTCGTCGGCATCCGAAGCAAGGTAAAGCGTTTCCGCCTGCCCTTTACGCATCAGCTTCTGCGCCCGGTTCCAGCCGGCCTCCCATATTCGGTCGTCCATGGTTTTTAGTTTTCCTCTGCGTCGTAAACGGTCTCGATGGGAGCCTCGCCCAGATCCACGTTGGTGTCGCGGTACTGTGCCATACCCGTACCTGCGGGAATGAGCTTACCGATAAGCACGTTCTCCTTCAGACCCAACAGCGGGTCAACCTTGCCCTTAATAGCCGCATCTGCCAGAACCTTGGTGGTCTCCTGGAAGGATGCCGCGGACAGGAAGGAGTCGGTGGACAGAGAAGCCTTGGTGATACCCAACAGCATGGGACTGCCTTCTGCGGGCAGAAGCTCGATGCCGGTGGTGTTCTCTGCGTTGGCTGCCGCGATCTTCTCGTTTGCTTCCTCAAACTCGCCGATGGAAACGGATGCGCCAACCAGCAGCTCGGTGTCGCCGGTAGCGTCGATACGGATCTTACGGGTCATCTGGCGGGCAATGATCTCGATATGCTTATCGGAGATCTCTACTGCCTGCAAACGGTATACGCGCTGTACTTCTTTGATGATATATTCGTAAACGGCATCCAGACCGTTGATGTCCAGAATATCGCCGGGGTACTCGGTACCTTCGGTGAGCTTCTGAGCCTTTTCAACGTGGGCACCCTCCTCCACTGCCAGCTTGGTGAGCAGAGGAACGGAGATGGTGGTGATGTCGCCTTCGTCACCGGTAACGGTGATCTGCTTGGTCTTCTTTGCCTCCTCGATGGAAACGGTACCGGCAAAGGGAGCCAGAGTAGCGGTCTTCTTGGGTCTGCGTGCCTCGAAGATCTCTTCAACACGGGGAAGACCCTGGGTGATATCGCCGCCGGCGACACCGCCGCTATGGAAGGTTCTCATGGTCAGCTGGGTACCGGGCTCACCGATGGACTGAGCCGCGATGATACCGACAGCCTCGCCGATGGAAACGGGCTTGGTGGTGGACATATCCGCACCGTAGCAGTGTACGCAGACGCCGTGCTTAGCGCGGCAGTTGATCACGGAACGCACCTTCACCCGGGTGATGCCTGCGTCGATGATCTTGCTGACGTCCTCTTCCTGGAGCATGGTGTTGTGGGGTACCAGAACCTCGCCGGTGGTGGGATGTACCACGTCGCCGATGGTAAATCTGCCGGGGAGACGGTCTGCGAAGGGCTCGATGACCTCTTCCTTACCGCTGCCCAAACGGTCAACGATCTTGGAGACCCACAGACCTCTGGTGTCGCCGCAGTCCTTCTCGCGGACGATAACGTCCTGAGAAACGTCTACCAGACGACGGGTCAGGTAACCGGAGTCAGCGGTACGAAGCGCGGTATCGGACAGACCCTTACGGGCACCTCTTGCCGCGGTAAAGTACTCCAGCACCTTCATGCCTTCACGGAAGTTTGCCTTAATAGGCATCTCGATGGTCTTACCGGAGGCGGATGCCATCAGACCGCGCATACCTGCCAGCTGACGCATCTGCTTGATAGAACCACGGGCACCGGAAACTGCCATCATGTTGATAGGATTGTATTTGTCCAGGTTCTTCTGCAACGCGGTTGCAACGTCCTTGGTACAATCCTCCCAGATCTTGATGACTCTCTGGGAACGCTCCTCGTCGGAGAACAGACCCAAACGGAACAGCTCGGTGATCTGATCCACTTCCTTCTCTGCCGCCTTGATCAGGGGCTCCTTCTCGGGAGGAATGGTCATATCGTAAACCGAGATGGAAAGAGAAGCGCGGGTGGAATATTTATAGCCCTGTGCCTTGATCTTATCCAGCATCTCGCAGGTAACCACGTTGCCGTGCTTCTTGATGGTGCGGTCCAAGATCTGGGACAGCTCGCTGTTGGTGGTGACGAAGTCGATCTCGGGCTTGAACAGATTGCCGGGGAGGCTTCTGTCCACAAAGCCAAGATCCTGAGGAATGGGACGGTTGAAGATCAATCTGCCCAGGGTGGTATACGCCACGCCGGACTTGATCTCGCCGTCGATCTCCTTGTCTACACGGATGTAGCAAAGGGTGTGCAGACCCAGCTCTCCGTTCTCGTAAGCCATCATGGCCTCGTCGAAGTTACGGAAATGCTTGTCCTTACCGGGCTCGCCGGGCATCTCTACGGTGAGGTAGTAGGAACCCAGCACCATGTCCTGAGAAGGAACGTTCACCGCGTGACCGGTGGCGGGCTTCAGCAGGTTGTTGGCGGACAGCATCAGGAATCTTGCCTCGGCCTGTGCCTCTGCGGACAGAGGAACGTGAACGGGCATCTGGTCGCCGTCGAAGTCTGCGTTAAAGGGGGTACATACCAGAGGATGGAGCTTGATGGCTCTGCCCTCTACCAGTACGGGCTCAAAGGCCTGGATGGAAAGTCTGTGGAGGGTAGGCGCACGGTTCAGAAGAACGGGATGCTCCTTGATGACAACGTCCAGTGCGTCCCAAACCTCGTTGTTTGCCTTTTCCACACGCTTCTTTGCATCCTTGATGTTGGTGGACTTACCGGTCTCCACCAGCTGCTTCATAACGAAGGGCTTGAACAGCTCCAATGCCATTTCCTTGGGCAGACCGCACTGATACATCTTCAGCTCGGGGCCTACGACGATAACAGAACGGCCGGAGTAGTCAACACGCTTACCCAGCAGGTTCTGACGGAAACGGCCCTGCTTACCTCTGAGCATCTCGGAGAGAGACTTGAGGGGACGGTTGGAGGGACCGGTGACGGGTCTGCCTCTTCTGCCGTTGTCGATCAGGGCGTCAACCGCTTCCTGGAGCATACGCTTTTCGTTACGGATGATGATATCGGGTGCCTGAAGCTCCTGGAGCTTCAGCAGACGGTTGTTACGGTTG
>JAGBXS010000006.1 GCA_017629175.1 Clostridia bacterium | reverse complement strand
GTTGCCTTCTGCTTCCCGGACACCTACGAGATCGGTATGTCCAACTTGGGCATGCGCATCCTCATCGGTACTTTGAACCAAATGGACGGGGTATACTGCCAGCGCTCCTACGCCCCCTGGCCGGATATGGAATCCCAGCTGAGACAGCATGACCTGCCTCTCTACGCCCTGGAGACCGGCGCACCGCTCTGCAATTTCGATGCCTTGCTGTTCACTCTGCAGTACGAGCTGTGCTATACCAACGTGCTGAACATGATCCGCCTTGCAGGTCTGCCCGTGTATGCGGGGGACAGAACGGGGGAGATGCCCCTCATCGTGGCGGGCGGCCCTTGCTCCTACAATCCCGAGCCCTTGGCGGAGTTCGTGGATATCTTCTCCATCGGAGAAGGGGAGGAGGCTCTCTGTGAGCTGGCGGAGCTGATCCGTGCCTGCAAGAAGGAGGGCGTTTCCAAGGAGGAGCTTCTCTATCGGGTGTCTCAACTGGAGGGATTCTACGTGCCCTCTCTGTATGACGTTACTTACAACGAGGACGGCACCCTTGCTTCCTTTACCCCCAACCGCGAGGGCGTTCCGGCGACGGTGAAGAAGCGCATCATTACCGACCTGGACAAGGTGTACTTCCCCGAAAAATCTCCCATGCCTTACCTGGACGTAGTCCACGACCGTGTGATGACGGAGGTTACCCGCGGGTGTATCCGCGGATGCCGCTTCTGCCAGGCGGGCATGATCTACCGTCCCTACCGCGACAAGTCTCCCGAGAACGTGAACGCCTGCGCCATGGCCTCCATCGGTCACACAGGCTATTCCGAGATCTCTCTGACCTCTCTCAGCATCAGCGACTACCCCCGTCTGCCGGAGCTGGTGGACAGTCTCTTAGCTTGGACGGAGGAGAAAAAGGTGGGGCTTTCCCTGCCCTCCCAGCGTATCGACGCCTTCTACGAGGAGCTGATGGAAAAGGTGATGTCCGTGCGGAAAAGCGGCCTTACCTTCGCCCCCGAGGCGGGCACCCAGAGACTCCGTGACGTCATCAACAAGAACATCGCCGAGGACGATATCCTGGTGGCCTGCGAAAAGGCCTTCGACGGCGGCAGAAACAGCCTGAAGCTGTACTTCATGAACGGCCTGCCCACCGAGCGGGATGAGGACATCGTAGGCATCGCCACCCTGGCGCAGAAGATCGTAGATCTGTTCTATGCCAAGAAGCGCAAGGGCAGAGGCGTTACCGTCACGGTGAGCGTTTCCTGCTTCGTGCCCAAGCCCTTTACCCCCTTCCAGTGGGAAGCCCAGAACGACTTTGAGGAGCTGGAGCGGAAGCAAAAGCTGTTGCGTGAGCATATCACCTCCCGTAAGATCGATTACAAGTACCACGACGCCAAGGTCTCCCGCCTGGAGGCAGTGTTTGCCAAGGGTGACCGCCGTTTGGGCAAGGCATTGGCCTACGCCGTGGAGCAGGGGCAGAAGTTCGACGCCTGGGACGAGTTCTTCTCCTACGAGAACTGGATGTCCTATTTTGCCGATACGGGCATCGATCCCGCCTTCTACGCCAACCGTACCATGGGAGAGGAAGAGCTGCTTCCCTGGGATTTCATCGACATCGGTGTCACCAAGAGATTCCTGCTGGACGAGAAGCATAAGGCAGAGGCGGAGACTACCACCCCCGACTGCCGTACCAAGTGCTCCGCCTGCGGTGCCAATACCCTTTGCGGCGGCAAGGGCTGTCCTGCTCACCCTGTAAGCAAGGAGAACTAAACCATGAAATACGTATTTGCAACCTTTACAAAAACGGGGAACCTCCGTTATATCTCTCACTTGGATCTTCAGAGAGCCTTCACCCGCTTGATGCTGCGCACAGAGCTGCCCATCAAGTTCTCCGAGGGCTTCAATCCCCACCCCAAGCTGATGTTTGCCCAGCCCCTTTCTCTCTTCCAGGAGAGCATCTGCGAGGTGGCGGAGTTCCGTATGGAGGACGAATGTCCCACCGAGGAGGAGACCCTCGCCCGCCTGCAGGCCCAAGCCCCCGAAGGGCTGACCTTTACCAAGGTGGAGTATTCCGAGAAGAAGCTCCCTCCCTGCAAGGCGGCTTGGTACACCCTTACCTTTGAGACGGCGCTTTCCGTGGAAGCCTTCTCCGCACTGTTTGCGGGGGAGATGCCCATCCTCAAAAAGACCAAGACCCAGGAGAAAATGATGGATATCGCGCCTCTCGTCACCGAGAGAAGCTTTGCAAAAACGGAAAACGGCGTTGCATTGCATTGCGTCCTGCCCTGCGGAAACGAGTACTTAAACCCCGTGTACGTTCAGCAGTTCCTGGGAGAAAACGTCACCGATATGCGCGTGATGAGAGAAAAATTGGTGTTTTGAGCCCGAAAACGGAAGTTTTCGGAGGGCGGTTTCTTTGGAGATCCTTAAGAATCCTTTCTTTTTCGAAAGAAAGGGTCTTAAGTGCTTCCTTACGGCACAATTTTTTTACATTTACCACTTGCGTTTATCAAATATCTTTGCTATAATATTAAAAACATACAATGAGGGGGAGTCTGCCCATGAATATGCAGCCCAAATATAAACGCGTGTTACTCAAGCTTTCCGGCGAGGCCTTGTCCGGCGACGGAAACAAGATCCTGGATGACGGTTTCCTCCGCTCCGTGGCGGAGCAGATCGCTTCCTGCGTCAAGGCAGGGGTGCAGTTCGGCATCGTCATCGGCGCGGGAAATATCTGGAGAGGTGCCCGTCAGGGCGGTCTTTCCATCGACCGTGTGAGAGGCGACCACATGGGCATGCTTGCCACCGTGATCAACTCCCTTGCCATGCAGGATTATCTCATCTCCGCAGGCGTGGATGCCAAGGTGATGAGCGCTTTCCAGATCCAGCAGGTCTGTGAGCCCTACGCTCAGTATAAGGCCATGGAATACTTAGAGCAGGGAAGCGTGGTGCTGATCCCCTGCGGCGTGGGCTATCCCTACTTCTCCACCGATACCGGCATGATGCTCCGGGCCGTGGAATTGAAGTGCGACGTGCTTCTTTCCGCCAAGAACGTGGACGGCGTTTACGACAGCGACCCCGCCAAGAACCCCGATGCCAAGAAGTACGACACCCTTACCTATAACGAGATCCTTGCCAAGAATCTCAAGGCCATCGACCTGACCGCCTCCGCCATCGGCAGAGAGAACGGTATGCCCGCCTTGATCTTCGGCCTTTCCCACCCGGAGAACATCACCCGTGCCGTGATGGGCGAGAACATCGGCACTCTGATCACCGAATAAAAAAGCTTCACATAGAAAGGAAAACTACCATGAGTTTCGACAAAAAGCCTTACGAGTCCAAAATGCAGAAGACCATCGAGGTCCTGGAATCCGAATTTGCCACCATCCGTGTCGGCAGAGCTTCCGCAAGAGTTCTGGATAAGATCACCGTTTCCTACTACGGCAGCCCCACCGGCATTGACGGCGTTGCTACCGTAAAGACTCCCGATGCAAGAACCCTGCTGATCCAGCCCTGGGAGACCTCCATGCTGAAGGAGATCGAGAAGGCGATCGCCGCTTCCGACCTGGGCATCACTCCCCAGAACGACGGCAAGGCCATCCGTCTGAACTTCCCCCCCCTCACCGAGGAGCGCCGTAAGGAGTTCACCAAGAAGACCGCAAAGATGGGCGAGGAAGCCAAGGTTGCTATCCGTAACCTCCGCAGAGACGCCAACGAGGATATCAAGAAGCTGAAGAAGGACAGCATCATCACCGAGGACGATCAGAAGAACGCAGAAAAGGTTGTTCAGGATCTTACCGATAAGTACGTTAAGCTGGTGGATGCCGCTGTTGCAAAGAAGGACAAGGAGATCATGGAGATCTAATGGAACGTCCCGCCTTTAAGACGCTTCCTACCCACGTGGCCATGATTATGGACGGGAACGGCCGTTGGGCAAAAAAACGGCTGTTACCCCGCACCGCGGGCCATAAAGTGGGGCTGGACACCTTTGTGGAAATGGTGGATGCCTGCAGTGATTTGGGGATCCCTTACATGACGGTGTACGCCTTCTCCAGTGAGAATTGGAACAGAGAGAAAACCGAGGTGGATGCCCTGATGACCTTGATGGAATCGGGCATCCGCCGTTACACCCCCGAGATGCACCGCAAGAACATCCGCCTGCATCTCATGGGGGATCTTTCCCGTTTTCCCCAAAAGGAGCGGGAATCCCTGCTTTCCTGCGAAGAGGAGCTTTCCCGCAATACGGGGATGACCCTTTCCATCTGCCTTTCCTACGGGGGCAGGCAGGAGATCTTGCACGCCGTCAATGAGCTGTTGGCGGAAGGGAAGACCGAGGTTACCGCAGAGGACTTGGAAAAGCACCTCTATTCCGCGGGAATTCCCGACCCGGATCTGATCATCCGCACCAGCGGAGAGTATCGGATCTCCAACTTTTTGTTATGGCAGTCCGCCTATGCGGAATATTATTTTACCGACGTGTATTGGCCGGATTTCAAAACGGAAGAGCTGTATAAGGCACTTTCCTCCTTCGAAAACCGCAAAAGACGGTTCGGGAAGTAGTTCTCCTTCCGAAAACGATGGTTTTCGGCAATCAAGTTTCTTTGGATGATTCCATCCCTCGCTACAAGCGAGGGCGAACCTTTCTTTTACGGAAAGAAAGGTTCTTAAGGAAAATAAGAGGTATTCTTATGTTAACACGTATCATCACGGCAGTGGTTGCTTTGTGCCTGCTGGTGCCGATTTTGCTGTTCGCTCCCGCCTGGGCTGTGGCTTCTGTGTTCGCCCTTTTGGGTGCGGTGGCAGTCTACGAGTTTTTCTCCTGCGTGGGGTTCAAAAAAGAAGTATGGCTTTGGGTGGTCTCCATCCTCAGTCTGACCCTTTCCATCGGGTGCAGCATTGCAAGCATGACTCTTATAGAGGAGTACGTCTTTGAGGATTGGTTCAAGTACCTTTCCATGGTGCCTTCTTTCCTGCAAGCCATCACCGTGCTGGCATTTATCCTCGCCGCGGTGGTCAGATACAAGCAACTCCCGGTAGACCGCTTGGTGATGCTGTTCGGCCTGTTCTGGTACACAAAGATCGGATTTACCGCTCTGGCAGGGCTTGCTTTGGAAGGCTCCTACTACGGGAAGATCACCGGCGCAACCGTGCCCCTTTGGGTGGCATTGTGCATTCCGTGGGTGGCCGACACCCTGGCGTATTTCTCCGGCTTCTTCTTTGGCAAGCGTAAGCTCTGCCCCGAGATCTCTCCCAAGAAAACCATCGAGGGAGCCATCGGCGGCGTTGCCGGAACGGGTATCGTTGCGGTACTGGTCTACGGCTTTGCAAAAAGCTGGGAGCTTCTGCCCTTGCTGGTGGTATTCTTCGGCGCCATGATCCTGGCCGTCGTCTCCATCTACGGCGACCTGTTTGCCTCGGTGGTGAAGCGCCACTTCGGGGTAAAGGATTACGGCAAGCTGTTCCCCGGCCACGGCGGCATTATGGACCGCTTTGACAGTACCATCCCCGTAGCAATCACCTTGCAGGTGCTTTTGCTCATCCCCTACGTTGAGAAACTCTTATGACTACATCGATTTGTATTTTAGGCTCTACTGGCTCCATCGGCACCCAAGCCTTGGACGTTGCCCGTAAGCATCACATTCCCGTCACTGCTTTGGCGGCGGGCACAAGAGAAATTGAGTTGGAAAGGCAGGCACGAGAGTTCCTGCCTGCCGCCGTTTATATTGACGATTCCCGTTACGCCTCCTTGAAGACCCGTCTTGCGGATACGGACATCCGTGTGATCTCCGGAAAAGAGGGGCTGACCGAGCTGGCGGCTACGGATCCGTCCCCCACGGTGGTGAACGCCCTGACGGGGATCTTGGGCTTCCTGCCCACCCTTTCTGCCGTGGAGGCGGGGAAGGACATCGCCCTTGCCAACAAGGAGACCTTGGTTGCCGGCGGCGACCTGGTCATGTCCCGGGCGGCAGAAAAGGGCGTGCAGATCCTGCCCGTGGACAGCGAGCATTCCGCCATCTTCCAATGCCTGCAATGCGGCGGCAAAGTGAAGAAGATCCTGCTCACCGGCTCGGGAGGGCCTTTCTTCGGAAAGGACAGAGCCTTCCTGGAAACCGTTACCGCCGCAGACGCCCTGCGCCATCCCAATTGGAGCATGGGTCCCAAGATCACCGTGGACAGCTCCACCCTGATGAACAAGGGCTTGGAGTTTATCGAGGCGGTGCATCTCTTCGGCGTCACCCCCGACCAAATCGAGGTGGTGATCCAAAGAGAGAGCATCATCCATTCCATGGTTCAGTTTGAAGATAACGCCGTGCTGGCACAAATGGGCGTGCCGGATATGCGGCTTTGCATCCAATACGCCTTGACCTACCCGGAACGTACCGAATCCCCTGCGGGAGAGCTGGATCTCTTCGAAGTAGGCAAGCTCACCTTCTATAAGCCCGATACCAACACCTTCCCCCTGCTGCAGCTGGCAAAGGACGCCATCACCAAGGGGGGCAATCTTCCCGCTGCCATGAATGGCGCCAACGAAGAAGCTGTAGGCAGATTCTTAAAGGGTGAGATCTCTTATACCCGCTTGTTCGATACCGTCATCTCCGCCACGGAGCAGACTGCGTTTATCCGGAACCCCACGGCGGAGGAGATCTTAGCCTCCGACAAAGCCGCCCGCGAGTACGTGCGGGCGCATTGATTCCCCCTCCCATGGAAAGGAAAGTTTTTTAGCATATGGTTACCATTCTCGTTACACTTCTGATCTTCGGCATCTTAGTCACCGTCCACGAGCTGGGGCATTATTTGGTTGCCCGCGCCTCCGGGGTGGCGATCATTGAGTTCTCCATCGGTATGGGGCCAAAGATCAAGACCTGGCAGGGCAAGATCAACGCCTTCTCCATCCGCGCCCTTCCCATCGGCGGCTACGTCCGTATGGCAGGGGAACCGGGAGAGGACGACGATTTGGAGTCCATGGTGGCTTGCATCGACAGAAAGCCCATCAATGAAGTGCATATCTTCAAGCGGATGCTCATCGTCCTGGCAGGCCCCGTGATGAATATTTTGCTGGCCTTTGCCATCATGTTGGTTCTTGTCAGCACCAGTTACGCCATCGGAAGCACCCAGGTTGCCGAGCTGATGCCGAACAACGAAAGCGGAAAGCACGGCCTGCAGCCCGGGGACATCATCTTGGAGATCAACGGAAAATCCATCCGCTGTTACCCCGACCTCTCCTATATGATCCTTTCCGACGGCGCGTTCGGCGTGGATATTTTGGTGGAGCGTAACGGGGAAGAGAAGCTGCTGGAGGACGTTGTCTTCGCCTACACCGAGGAAAACGGCGTGGTTTACGGCGCTATGGACTTCAAGGTGTACCGCAAGGATAAGACCTTGGGCGCTATTTTCTACGAGAGCTTCTGGCAGGGCTATAACTCCATCTATATGACGTTGGACTCTTTGATCGATACCTTCAAGGGCAGATACGGCTTGGAGGCCGTGGGCGGGCCCGTTGCCATCGGCGAGCAGATCGGCGAGGCCATTGACTCCGCCGACAATTTTGCGGATACCATGCGGAATTTGGGAACCATGACCATGATGATCTCCGTGTCCCTCGGTATTATGAACCTGCTGCCCATCCCTGCGCTGGACGGCGGACGGTTCTTGATCTACGTTATCGAGGCCATTCGCCGCAAGCCCTTGCCCAAAAACGTGGAGGAAAAGGTAGTGGGCGGCACTATGGTGGCACTGCTCGTCCTCATGGCGCTGGTGTTCTTTAAGGACATCGTAGCATTGTTTTGAGAGGGCTATTTCAAGAAAGGAAAGAACCTTTCTTTCGAAAAAGAAAGGTTCTTAAACTCCAAAGAAACCCTATTGCCAAAAACTATCGTTTTTGGATGATAAAAGAGTATATTTTTCCGAAAACGACAGTTTTCGGCATTAAAAGTTCTTTGAAGATCCTTAAGAAACTTTCTTTCAAGAAAGTTTCTTAAGCCTCCCCGAAAGGCACCTTATGTCAAACATCGTAAAAATCGGTAACGTGGCCATCGGCGGTGGAAACCCCGTGGCCATCCAATCCATGACCAATACCCATACCGCAGACAAGGAGGCCACGCTGGCGCAGATCCTTGCCTTGGAGCAAGCGGGCTGTCAGATCGTCCGCTTCACGGTGAATACCGAGGAGGCGGCGGAGTCCATCCCGTACCTGCTAAAGCATACCCACATCCCCCTGGTGGCGGACATCCACTTCGACTACCGCCTGGCGCTGAAGGCGGCGGAATACGGCATCCACAAGATCCGTATCAACCCCGGCAACATCGGCTCCGTAGAGCGTATCCGCGAGGTGGCAAGGGTGTGCAACCAAAAGAACATCCCCGTGCGCATCGGCATCAACGGCGGCTCCTTGGAGAAGGAGCTGCTTGCCAAATACGGCTCTCCCACCCCCGAGGCGCTGTGTGAATCTGCCTTGAAGGCGGCAAGGGAGTTTGAGGAAGCAGGGCTTTCCAATCTGGTGCTTTCCGTCAAAAGCTCCTCCGTGCCGAACATGATCGGTGCCAACCGCCTGCTGGCGCAGCAGTGTGACTATCCCCTCCATTTGGGGGTGACGGAAACCGGCACCAAGCGCGGCGGCACGGTAAAATCCGCCGTGGGCATCGGTGCGCTTCTTTGCGACGGCATCGGAGACACCATGCGGGTGTCCCTTACCGCAGATCCCGTGGAGGAGATCTACGCCGCAAAGGAGATCTTAAGAGCCTGCGGACTGTCAGGCGGGGTGAACCTCATCTCCTGCCCCACCTGCGGCAGAACGGAAGTGGATCTCATCCGCTACGCCGAGGAATTGCAAAGTAAGATCGATACCCTTACCGTCCCCGCAGGGAAGAAGCTGAACGTGGCCCTCATGGGGTGCGTGGTCAACGGCCCCGGGGAAGCCAGAGAAGCCGACGTGGGCGTGGCAGGCGGCAAGGGCGAAGCCGTCCTCTTCCGCAAGGGAGAGATCGTCGGAAAAATCAGTGAGGAACAGATCGTCCCCGTTTTGTGGGAAGAGATCAACCGCCTTTTGAAGTAAGAAAATATTGCCTGTTGTAACGGCAACAAATCTATAAATAATTCCGTTTTTTCGGTGGCTTTGCCGACGAAAAAACACCACTGAGACGAGCAAAGCGAGTCCGCGCGCCGAGGGGAGTGAGTCGAAATCTATGATTTTGGCTCACGGCGATAAGCGCGCGTACCCCGCCGCGCGGATATCGATTGAAAAGCGATGCTTTTCAATCGCTTTAAGGAGCGTTTATGGACATCTTAGAACAATTTAAAAAGAAATTTGCCCGTGCGCTCCTGACCAAGGACGACGAGGACGTTGTCCGCCGCATGACGGAGTTTTCCGTCAAGGTGGACAAGGAAAATAAAAAGGTGGAGATCCACGCCTCCTTTGCCAAGGTGGAACAGCCCAGATTGCTGTTCGCCCTGGAGGATCTGCTCCGTACGAGCTACGGCCTTGCCGAGGTGCGTATCTTCCCCAAATACCCCGCCGAGACCTTTACGCCGGAGTGCGTGAAGGGGCTGATCTCGCTGTTGAAGCGTGTCACCGGCTCCGGGGTGAGCTACGGCTTTTTTGAGGATTGCGTGCTCCATTACCAGCCCGAAAGAGGGGTCTTGGAGATCAGCCTCCGCCGCCAGGTATCTCCCGCCTTCGTGACCCACAGCGGCGCGGCGGCGTTTCTGACGGAGTGCATCCGTCACCAGTTTGGGCTGGATATCGGGGTGTTCATCACCGGTGACGAGGTCAATCCTGCCACCTACGAAGCCCCCGGTGTGGCGGCTATGCGGAAGGCGGCACGGGAGGAAGCCAAGGAGGAAGTGCTGAGCGTTCGCGGCAGTATCCTCCAGGAATCCAAGAGCATGGCTTTGGAATTCTTCGGCCCCGACGCGGCCATCCCCGAGCAGACTGAGGACGGCAAGGTGATCTTAAAGGTGGGCAACATGACCTTCGACATCACCGAGCCCAAGCCCGTCTACGGCACTATGAAGAATCGTTCTCCCTTGGTGCCCATTAAAATGCTGCGAAAAGATACCTTCGTTTCCTTTGTGGGAAAATTGTTCTCCTGGGAAGAGAAGGAAAACTACGATAAACCCAAGAACTCCTTCAAGATGTTCGTCACCGACGG